>JAUWBM010000070.1 GCA_030601705.1 Thermoplasmatota archaeon | reverse complement strand
TGAAATACTATGCAGTATTGAGATTTATAGAAATGATACAGACTATTTTGGAAAGATATTTTCCAATAATAATGAAGTTAGGGAGTTTCACAACAAAAACATAGATGAGTTGCTTAGTAATATTATCTTAGACATAGAGCTCGATCATGATGAATCCTCAAATCGCTCTAAAGATTTTTTTGAAGATTCAGAATAAACAAAAAACTATTCCTGATTTTAGTAACAATTGGCAATGGCAGTCTAAAATGTTTTACTCATATTATTTATCATAGGCTTTAGTTCACTTATTTCGACATTTCCTGAATGGCGTATAAAGGCATCTATACTGCTTAGACAGCTCCCTTTACTTAAATGGCCATCGCTCCTTACACTTATCTCACCATTCGATTCAATTATATGAAAATACCATAGCCCGTTTTTTCCTGATAACCAATATTCAATTCTCAGATATTTTCCTCCATTCTTATTCTGTAATGAATGAAAATCACTCATAAAAACAAAAACACCATTATAAAAATTATCCGAAAAAAATATAAACAATAACTAAAAATACCGTTGTACACCAATGTTGCCCTTCAAATAGACCCCCTATCGAATACGTTGATGTTGCATTATGCCTTTTCTTTTCCTTGAGAAACTCCCTCCAGATGCTGCCTAGTAACTTCAGTCAGACGTGACCTTGCAGTTTTAATCGTTTTCCCATTAGAAGTTGTACCAAGCTCTGGGCATCTAGCATAGAACAAATCGTGTTCTTTCCATATTTCTGCTGTATAAACATCGCCATTTATCATAAAATTCTGTTTCATTTTATCCGATACCTCCAATTAACCCATTCAATAAAAGGATAAAAATGTTGTCTATTGATATTTTTCGTGCAAAATCCTTAATTTAAGTGCAAAGCCGATTAAGGAGAACACATGGAGATTTCAAAAAAATTATAAAGATAAACATGATTTGTATGTCTGTGGGAGAGGCAAATTACCTTTGGAGGTGTAATGACTGCGGTGATCTTTTCAGTTATCCAAAGTTCGATCAAAATACGAGAAAGGATCGCTGTCCGGCATGTAGTAGTTCGGATATCGAAAGATCTAGGATTCTAAAGAGATAGGTTTTACCAATTGCCAATTTTGTTTTTAGCCAGAAGAATCTGTGTGTTTAGATTTTTAATGTTGAGCAATCTCCCAAAGAGCAAGTAAGGGGAATATCCAATAACACATACAATAAAATAAGGTTTTAAAACAGTTTGCCAACCTAAAATACACATTATTTTTCGATAAAATCTTCACAAGTATAATTCGGTGTATGAGGAACCCACCCTTCGCTACTTTTCGCTATTTTATGACCAAGAATGCATTTATATTTGGGTATGGGTTTTGGTGAACTGCCTTTTTTCGGAATGTTATCTCCAATATCTTTAGGTTCTTCATAGGTAATGTAGAAGCGGTCACAATTTTCGCATAAATCAGGCATTATTCTCCCCAAAATTTCAAATGAATGTAGAATACTTAACCGTTTCTATCATCACTACTAATTCCCCACTACAGTTTTACACAGTACCCCCTCTGTCATGATACAACTAGCCAAAAACACTACAGATTTAACACTACAAGATTGAACAGTACCAAATTGGAAACTTTGTTTTTCGGTTAATTATCATAACCGAATTTTAGGGATTTCCAAATAAACGACAGTAGTTTAAAGACGAATCAGGCAGAAAATACCTATTCTCAATACTTTTTAACAATTAACAGTTAAGGTTTTCTCAACATATAGCTAGGTATGTGGTCCATACCTGACAATAATCAGGATACAGTGATTAGAGGTTAAGAGTCGTATTATCTTTTATGATGAGAGTTTCTACTCATTATAAACTAATTTTATGATTAGAGTCTACGATAATAATTGCACAATTAAACCACTAATTAATAGAGAAAAACCAGTAGATGTAAGAAATCTGTTAATATTGCGGCGATGTTTTATCCAAAAATTTTTAGATTTTGAGCCGAGTTTTTTAGGTTTTAATAGTTGTAATATATTTGGTATCTGTTGTGCTCCCCAGTCCTTTCCCATAATTGCCCAGATGGATAAGAAAATCGCACCAATAATCTGCAAAATTATACCTGCCTTATTCCAATGTGAGGGTTCCAATAGAATTATAATAAAAAAAGTTGATATAAAAATTATCAGAAAAACAAAAAAGAAATAATAGATCAATAGTATAAACGAATGTGATTTTTTCAAATTCATTAATTCATTTTTTAAAATCAATAAATTCAAATCCTTTATTTTGCTTTTTTAAGTCTTTAATACAATTTACACAAACTATATGAAAAACAACTTTGCCACTCTTTATAATTTTATTCGCAATAGTTCTAATATTTGTACGTGAACCACCTATCCAAAAAAGTTTCATAGAACTACCGCATCTTTGACATTTTGCCATATTTCTTCCTCCAAATATACAATTTCACAACATATTTTTGTTATTACACATAACTAATACTTACATCCCAACTCCCATCAGCCTCTACAGATATGTAATGAATGCCAGGTGATGCTCCAGACCATCCTCCTACACTTACTAAAGTACTACCGTCATAGTTACCAATTTCGTTCACTAAAAGTTCTTCTTTATCTCCTGAAGCATGATATATCCAGATAATAAAATTAGAGGAGCCTGTATGGTGCATTGTAAATTTAACTGCTCCTTTTCCGCTCTCTAACATAAACGGTGAAGGGACATCCGCTCCAGAACCTATGAACGTCTGTGGTAGGCTTGGTGCTGTTGATGGAGTTGGTTGTTCAATATTCACCTCCCAGCTCCCTCCTGCAGTAACATCAAGTAGATATCTTCCAGGTTTCACATCTGAAGATCCTGCGTAAACGCCGACTATTCTGCTCCCCGAATATGACCCAATTTCATTAACTAATAATTCATCCTTTTCTCCAGTGTCGGCGTTATATAGCCATATTATGAAATTTGAACCTCCGTTGTGTGTCATTTGGAATGTTGCAATGCCTTCGTTAAGGTCAAATGAAGATGTGACATCATCTCCGCTACCTGAGAGCGTTATTGGCTCAGGAGGTGGAACATTTACTGTAATTGTTATAGTATCATAATTAGTTGCACTTCCGTTGTCAATTACAGTTAATTTTGCTGTGTAAGTTCCCGAGTTCTGGTAAATATGTTGTTTGCCAGATGGTGGAAATCCTGAATCAGAATACTCAGCGCTGCCATCGTTATCAACATCCAATTCCCAAAATGAAATTGAACCATCTTCATCATTTGCGTTCATTGAAAATGTCACAGTAAAAGGAGCATCACCGGAGGTGGGAGTTGCAGATAAAGAGCAAGTTGGACTTTGATTCGATGGTCCTTCACTGACCGTAATTTTTATAGTATCCGTTCCTACTTCGGCACTATCATCTTTAACAGTTAAAGTTACAGTATATGTGCCACTTGATTGAAATGTGTGGCTTGGATTTTGTTCTGCTGATGATTCTCCATCGCCGAAATCCCAAGACCAAGAGATAATATATCCATCTGAATCTATTGAGTTATCAGTAAATGTAATGATTTGTAAATCAGTTGGAAACAGTGGTAAGTAGGAAAAGTTCGCAATTGGCCCTACATTTGATACAACAATCTGTTGCGAAGTTTCATTTGTAGCTCCATATTCATCAGTTACATTTAGTGTTACGGTATATGTTCCATTATCAGAATATTGATAGGTTGGATTCTGCTCTGTTGAGTTGAATTCGTCTCCAAAATCCCAGAGCCACGATGTTATAGGACCATACGTATCTATAGATTGGTCAGTAAATGAAATTATATCGCTTGTATATGGATTAGATGGAGTGTAAGAGAACGATGCAATTGGTATGACATTTACAATAATCTGTTGAGAGATTTCATCAGTTATTCCATCATCGTCTGTAACATTGAGAGTCACATTATATGTGTTGCCTTCAGCATATTGGTGTGTTGGATGTTGTTCTGTTGAAGTGTTTCCATCATCGAAATCCCAGAACCAGGATACAATGAACCCATCAGAATCAGTTGAAATATCAGTAAATTGGATAATATCATCAGTAGTTGAGTTAGTTAGTGACCATGAAAAATCAGCTGTTGGTGCAATATTTGATACAACGATATGTTGAGAAGTCTCATTGGTATCTCCATCATCATCGGTCACATTTAGTGTTACAGTATATGTTCCATTGTCAGCATATTGGTGAATTGGATTTTGTTCCAAAGACGTAGTATTATCTCCAAAGCCCCATAACCATGATATAATCGTTCCATCAGCGTCAGTAGATGTATCAGTGAATATTATTGTATCATTAGTTGTTGGATTTTCTGGGGCATATGTAAAATTAACCACAGGAGGGACATTTGCTACCGTTATTCCCAAATAGGTTTCGTTAGTGGTCCCATCATCGTCAGTTACATTCAAAGTTACAGTATATGTTCCGTTATCTGCATATTGGTGGGTTGGGTGTTGTATTGTTGAAGTGTTTCCATCTCCGAAATCCCAAGACCATGAAATAATAGTCCCATCTGGGTCAATTGAAGTATCAGTAAATTGAATTTCATCTTGAGTAGAGGGATCAGAAGGAGAATAAGTAAAATTAGCCATTGGTGGATCATTTAACTCTTGACATATTATCTCAGCTTGTCCCGATCCAGAGTACCATTTAGCTGCAATATAGTAAGTTCCGTTTTCTCCACAGGAATATTGTATAAATTCATCGCTACCTACTCCACCACAAGAATAATTTAGTAATACTGGTTCACCGTTTCCATCGGGATCTTTATCGTAGAGATAAAGGTCGTAGTCCTCAGTCACTGGAACATCCATTGAAAAATTGTATATGGTTCCTTTTTCAAGGGATATTTGTCTTGTCCAGACTTTTTTATTCCATACATTATTCCCAAATGAGAAGATATAACTTACCCCTAAGTTTATTTCCATGGTTGCTGCTTCAACTGCTGCATCTGCGCAAACTCGACCATATCCTTCCTTATTATCCTTCCCTCCAAAATTAAATGGTGGCGTATAGCTAGGATTTTCCGCTGAACCAACTTCATATGCTGTCATCAAAATGATTTGTTTGACTTTTAATGCCCACTCCTCGTTGTATTGCCATGTTCCCATTGCATCTGCAACAAGTGCAGCTAAACCAGAGACATGTGGGCATGCCATTGATGTTCCAAGCATTGCTCTATAGTCATCAGAATAGCGATCTGGATCAATCTCCCAAGTTAAATCTGCGTCGTTCGAATCAACTGAAATAATTTTGTCTCCAGTATAATAACTACCTCCTGGAGCAAGTATATCTGGCTTAAGTGGAGTTTTGCCAGGATCTCCAATACTACTGTAACTCGTTAAATAATCTTCATCATTTACCGCACCAATGGTTAATGCCTTTGCAGCGGTTCCTGGACTGCCGATGTAACCAAGTCCCTGGGAATTACCTGCTGCTGCAACGCAAACGACACCACTTGAAACCAAATTGTTAACAGCGGTATCAACTGTAGTACTAGATGGTCCTCCGATACTCATACTTGCCACAATGATACCATTGGTTTGTGCGTTTAGAGACAACCAATTGAGAGCTGATATTAAATCTGCATGTGTACAATTACCATAATCATCGAATATTTTTAATCCTGCTAATTTGCAACTTGGTGCAACGCCTTTTAACAAGTTGTGGCCATCGCCTAACGATTGAGAAGGTGAATTTATTTGACAATAAAAATCTTCCAATGCTGCTGGAAGATCATATGCTGCGACACCGACCATGTACCTCCCAGGACTTACGGAAGCAGAATACGTTAAAGGAGAACCTCCACCATATGTATATTCGCCAGAATCAATCTCCTCGTTTTGATTTTTGTCAATCCAAATATAAGCATTTCCTCTACCGTCGCCAAAATCATCATCCCAATCTAGCTTAAGAGATAACGTCCCGCTCTTGGTAGCAACAGCATATTCAGTTAAAAAATCACCATCCCAACCAAAGAAGTCACTCCAAGTGTATTTTTTTGTGCTTGATCCGCTTTTTGTACCTTTTCCTACAGCTATTCCTGAACAATGCGTTCCATGCTCTAACTTGTCAATCGGATTTGGATAACTATCGTTAGTAAAATCCTTCCATTTTACAATTTTTCCAGATAAATCAGGGTGAGAATCATCTATACCAGTATCCAATATTGCAATTGCATGATTTGAATCTCCAGAATAGCCATAAGTATTCCAAACTGTTGGTCTCACTCTTATCTGCTTAACACTAAAATCTAAACAAGTATGAATTTCAGCATTTTCTTCTATTAGGATTATTCCCCTTTCTAATGAATATTTACTAATATTTTCCACTGGAATTTCAGCATGAGCTGCATAAACTACGTTATCCCACGTTTCATAAACTATGCCGCCAAATTTTTCAATAGTAGATACATCAGAAATAGTTGGCGCATGATCATAAGCAATTATGACGTCCATCATTGTTTTATTTTCTGAAATGACGGGTAATAAAGATTCTGGGGTGTCGGCAATTTTATCTCTTATTTTGTCACAGGTTGGTTCAGCTATCCTCGTTTCTTTATTCAATATAGAAAAACTATTTTCGCATACCGTGGGGGTTTCTTCTTCATTTGCAATAGTAAAATTGCCAAAATTTCCTAAAAAAAGTGCTATAACAATTATTATTATTGTTATTTTCATAATCTTGCCTCCTTGCCCACCTTTGAATCCTCTTATCTAATTTAAATGTTATCATGGTTTTTTATTTGATACATTTGTAACATAGAAACGGTAGAAGCACCACCAATTATAAAAGAAAACATATCAATTTTATCTTAAAAACAAGATTATGAACCTCTTTTCCGTTTTTTACTACCCTATTCCCTCTTGACCGCCGTCCATATTATACTAGCAACTCCCCATACAACCTTCTATTGCTCACCTCAATATCATAGATGCGTCTCCACGTCCATCCTTTCCTTGCATACTCTTTTTTCATTGCAGGATATAGGTAAAAATACCAGATAAGTGATAGAGCAATCACGCCTATTCCTGCTAGGAGGTCGATAAGTAGCTCTGGCATATTGTCTCCTTATTTCAATAATTTACGAACCATCAAAAACAACCCTATTAAAATTAGAAAAAACCCCCCGATAGAAAGAACAAAGAGCACATATAATAAAATCCCAGATGGATTAAAAATTTTAAAATGAGCAGTGACCGCGTAATTGCTAAGAAAACTCAATATTGCCCCTAGAATTAAACCAAGTAGTAAATAACCCGGCTCTTTTTTAGTAGGTCTGGCTCTTGTGATAGCCATATTTTCTCCCTCAAACTACAATTTCATAATTACTATTTCTTCTTTAAATGTTTTAATCTTCCTCATGCTGTTCCTTCTCATTCTTCTTCAAGAAATCATCTATTTCTTTTATTTTTGACGTATATTCTTCCTCTGATGTTTTATGCTTATACATCTTTAATTTTCGTTTATTTCTCCAATCTTTAAACCAGCCCATTTTCTACCTCATTGTCTCGTATAAGCTATGGTCTCGTTAACACTCAGTTCAGTTAGTGAAAGTGTAGTATTATCATTAGAAAAAGCATAATTATATGTTAGCACTGCTTTCAAATCACCTGTCATTACAATCATTACAAGCTTTTCATCCTTTAATTCATATTCTCCCCTTTCGCCATAGTTTGTGTTAAATGTGCCATCTGAAAAATAGATAATTGATACATTATCCCCCAACTCATCTTCTCCTTCCCACGTACCCACAAATCTATCATCTATGTTCATTTCAGGACTAAGTCTAGTGGTACATCCACTCAAACCAACTGCCAAGAGCAGAACAGCCATTCCGAGTATTATGAGTTTTTTATTCGTATCCATGCTCATTAATTTTATACAAACAAAATCATATGTATAGCCGTTTCGGTTTATCACATTAACCGATACTCGGGGTACTAATTAGTTCCTCTCCCGTTAGCAATATTTTCTACTAGCTCTTACATTTTTTGGTTTTGAGGAGGATAAAAAGGTGTTGAAAAATCGATTCATTGGTAATTCGTTATTTTATCATTGATTTATAGATAAAACTTAAATAAGTGACATGCATTAGCAATGCACAGGAGGAAAAAGAATTATGTTGAAAAAAGGAATGGTAGTTGGTGTAATTTGCCTTTTGATGCTGGTAACTATTCCCGTGGTATCTGGTGACGTTATAGAATATCCAAAAGAAGACAGACCACATACTGTGTTTATAAGTGGAGAATGTAACAGTGGAGGTATTCCTGATCCTGTCAGCTTTGACATTCTAGGTCTTATCAGATATGGGTATCCCCGTTGGTTTCAGCTAGGGGCATTTGGTTATTATCAATGGCCGTGGGGACCAGGATATAAAATGGAGGAAGGTTCGATCTTTATCGTAAATGGCGAAGTACAAGATGTTGAATACCCCGTTCAAATCGGCCTATTTGGGGTGAAAGGATTTCTGCCGGCTATTGGCCAATTATTTTTTAAAAACGTGATTGGAGGGAAAATAAGAGTATTTGCTGAGTGTGAAGAAATCAGTTTATGGTATGGTCCAAATTAGGAGAAAAAATATGTTGAAAAAAAGTATGGTAGTTGGTATTGTTTTTGTTTTGATGCTGGTATCGATTCCAAATGTTGTAAGTTATGAAATCATATCTGAAGAAGAAATCCCATTAACAACTGGTGGTTTAGTTGATAATATTCCGATACGATGTCATGGAACTTATGCTGTAGAAGTTGCTCTAAATTTCATATTAACCGTCTTTGAGAAAAATAATCCTATAACATATATCGGGGTTAATTATGCAAATGATAATGATGTTCCGATTACAATAACTGAACATTATCAAATAACTACGAAAGATGGTAGAACAATATTTGATGAGTCATGGACGGTCCCATTTAAAATCAATCCAAATCATGCAGTGGGTGGATGTATTCCTATACTGCGTCGTCATCTAGTAGATGCAGATTATCTACGGGGATTTTTTTATTTAACCGCTGATTTTCATATAGCTGAAGATGATTCCCATAAAACATTATTGTTCTATGGTTACTTTTACAATTTCGGAGCACTAATATTCAACAGAAATGGAAGAGACATCACCGAATAAAAAGAACTTGTGCGATAACTATACTTGGCCATAAGGTAAAGTTGGAGACAAAGCCTCTCCTTTAACTTCGACTGGCGTCCTGCTAAAGAACCATATAACATTCCAGATGACTAAACACATCTATATTGGTCCTAGTGTCTCGGTTAAGCATCTCATTCTACAGATAGACATTCTGGAATTTAAAAGCAGATACGTGTCTACCACTGGGTGGGTTTTAATTGGGCGAGACAAGTATCAATAGAAATCTGTTTTTAGCCAGAAGAATCTATGACCGAGGGTAGTACTTCTAATAATATTTTTGGGTTTTGTTGCAAATGTTGCAAATAAAATATGATAAAAACGTTTATATACGATTATTCAGATGTATTAACCGTGCTATAGTATGGCATTTACGGGAGATTAGAAAGAGTGAGAAAGAAAATAGTTGGAATATTTGTATGTGTGCTTATGTTAACAATGATTTTCCCAGTATCCGGGACCATAAATGGTATTAAAACAGATGTAGACATGGCTTTTAAGACATTTGGAGGAAATAATTCAGCACCGTATGTTCCATGTGACCCTTATCCCAAGAATGGCTCAACTGGTGTAGATACTATTGTTAATCTTTCCTGGACAGGCGGAGACCCAGACTCCAATGATACAGTGATTTATAAGATCTACTTTGGCGACGAAACAAACCCGCCACTCGTAGAGCTGAGTGGACCATTCCCTGCGAACGTGACAAAATTCTCCTATCTGACCTACCCATTGGACTATAACACAACCTATTACTGGAAGATTACCGCACAGGATAACCATGGTGCCTTAGCACTTGGTCCGTTATGGTCTTTCACAACAAGAGAAGCTATAGGAGCTGTGCCTGATCTTAATGCAGAGGGCAAACTCAACTGGACTGATGTCGAACCCGGTTTTACCGTTGAGGGCAAGATTACAGTAGAAAATATCGGTGACCCTAAATCATTGCTTGACTGGGAGATTACAAAATGGCCAGACTGGGGTAATTGGACATTTACACCATCAAGTGGTGAGGATCTTATGCCTGAAGACGGCAAAATAACTGTTGAAGTTTCTGTTGTTGCACCTAAAGAAAAAGAAAAGAATTTCACAGGACATATAAAAATCATAAACAAAGAGAATAGTAGTGATTACTGTATTATTCCGGTTTCTCTTGTTACACCAAAGAGATCACAATCAACTTTATTCATTTATATCTTAGAGAAACTCATGGGTTCTTTTCCGTTATTAGAACAATTGTTTTCTTTCACATCCGATTTTAAACTATTATAGATTTGAATTTTGAAGAGGACTGGAGAATGAAGAAAAAAACTGCAGTATTAATCATTATAACAGGCTTTTTATTGATCGGGATAACTTTGAATTTGGAAAAAACAGAAGCCGATGAAAATGAAGAAATCAAATATATAGAAATACCTCCCAATGCACCTCCCATTGTTTCATATGTCCCTAGTTTTCAATCCTTAGATGGATCTGTATCTGTATCTGAACCTCCAGCAGTTAAAGAAGGGTGGCCACAAGAAATAGATTGGTATTATGATCCTGATCAGGGTGTTTATTATTGGTTAGGTATTAATGAACCAGTTGTAAGCGACCTTGATAATGATGGAAAAAGTGAGGTAATTACTTACGTTAGTGGAAACCCGACAAAAATCTATGTATATAGAGAAAATGGAACGTTATTTGATGGCTGGCCTATTGAAGTTGATCAAGTCGATCTTCCTGGAGGAAACATTAGAACACCTACGGTAGGAGATATAGATAATGATGGTTATAAAGAAATTATTGTAAACGGGCTTGAGTATTTCTATATTTATAACCATGATGGTACTCTTTTAAGAACAATATATTCACATGGATATTCAAGTAACCCAAGCGGTGAGATAGTACTCTTTGATCTTGATGATAATGGAAGTATTGAGATTATAAGTAAAATCTGGGGCCCACACGATGATGGTTGGGGGGAACAGATAGCAGTCTTTGACACACAGGGAAATATATTGCCCGGTTGGCCACAATTATATTACAATATTGAAGATGGCAATGCGTACTGTTTTAGCGATATAGAATCTGCTCCTGCTGTCGGTAATTTTGATGATGATCCTGAAAAAGAGATTGTGATTGCAGGAATTAGGAATGTCCGCGATCCAGGTTTACACTATGAAGGGAGAATCTATGTTTATAATATGAATGGCTCTATTATCGATGGTTTCCCAAGGGATGTTGATGGAAAAATCTTTTCTTCTCCAGCGGTAGGAGACGTCAACAATGATGGATATGATGAGATAGTCGTAGGAACAAGTAAAGCAAGCCAATCCCAATTCAATAGTGGTTTATATATCATAGATCGGTTTGGTAACAATCTTAGTAATTGGCCTCAACTGGTAGGAAATACGATGATTGCTTCACCTGCTTTAGCTGATTTTGGCCAAGACGGGTATTTAGAAATTATTCAGGGTATCGGTCACGCGAGAACTAATGACCCCTATCATACATATATTTTTGATCATTTAGGAAATATTTTACCAGCTTGGCCAAAGCTCAAAGATAATTATGACTGTCGTTCTTCGATTATTGGTAATATTGATGAAGATATGATTCCTGACATCCTCACAACAAGGGATAAGATTTATGCTTGGAATTTAAGAGGCGAACCGATAGAGTGTTTTCCAATATCTTGGAGTGGTTTGGCTGCTGCTACTATAGCAGATATAGATGATGATGGTATGGTCGAATTAATAGCGAGTTCAGTAAACTCAAGCACCCACAAGGGCTATATTTGTGTATGGGAAATAAATACTACTTATAATTCTACGACAATGCAATGGCCGATGTTCCATCATGACCCGCAACATACTGGGTTATTTGATACTCCAGTAGGCAATAATAATCCACCAAATCCACCGACTATAGATGGCCCAACAAGTGGAAAAGCAGGAAAGGAATATAATTACACATTTAATGCAACAGATTCTGATGGCGATGATGTATACTACTATATCGACTGGGGAGATGGAAACACCACTGAATGGATTGGATCCTATCCATCTTGCGAAGAGGTAACCGTAAATCATACTTGGGATGAAAAAGGTGTATATATTATCGGAGCTAAGGCGATGGATATCCATGGTGCTATCAGTGAATGGGGAACTCTTGAGGTTACTATGCCTCATATCTTTGGGTACACAATATCTGGTATTTTCAGTCAAAATATAAAAAATAAGATAGCAGGTTCTACTTTTAACATGTTAGACAATGGAACTGCGGAATACATTATTGCACATATCCAAACGAATCTCAGTCCGCCGACCAAAACGAAATGCATGATTTACAGATTTAATGATTCAAAGTTAACAGGTACAACTGAAGAAAAAACCCTGAATACTGGAGATGATGGAGAATGGGTTATATACAACTTCTCAGATCCGAAACCCAACCTCACCACGAACACCCAATATGCCCTTGTTTGCTGGAGCAACAATACCTGTAACCTCTATTGTGACGATGCCTCCGATGATTCATATGGGAGATACAAAAGTCATGCCTATGGAGTTGCACCAACTCCAACAATAAGTTGGGATGGTAATCAATCACGGTTGTATTCGATCTACTGCGGTTATTCAACTGTACCCGAGGTAAAAAGTGTCTCTGCTTCTCCAAATCCTGCTGGGTTTGGCCATAACATTGCTATCACTGCAAATGTTGAACATTATGGAGTTCTTGTTGACATTATCAATGTGAGTATAACCTATCCCAACAGCACAGCAGTGAATTTCTCAATGACCCCTGTGGACAATGACACATTCCAGTACGTCTTCAATGACGCTTGGGTTGTCGGACAATACAATTATTCTATATGGGTCGTGGATGATTTTGGCGCTAATTGTTCCAGTACAAATCATAATTTTAATGTCTCGGCTCAAGCGACAATATCTGTTTGTACCATAAAAGACGAGTATGGAAACAATGAGACAGTCAATCTTACTGATCCGCCTGGTATTGATCCGCCTTTAATCAGGTACCAGTTGCTGGATAATGGCAAAGTCCTGCACATCTGGAACAAACATAATAGTTACTATTTCAACACATCAAGTGGGATACAGCTCACCAACCATTACAACGAGTATTGGTCGCATAATGTGCTGATGCTCGGTTATCACAATAATGACGAGTGGAATCTTATTTATCGTACTGATGAACTCTCTGGTTTCAACAAAGACATTGATACGGATAATGAGACTTTTGTGAACGCTACGTTGTGGAAGGATTTAACCTATAAGGGGTATGATTTCCGTCTAGCTATAAGGTATCATCTGGGTGTGAATGATTCGGATCTTACAATTATACCCTATATTAAGAATCTTGGACAGGCTATTCCATACGTGCTTGGCTTTGGCTGGGAGATTAAGGATATCAAGATAGCAGATACATATGAGAACGATTCGATCAGACTGTACAACGGCACGGATTGGATAGGTTACCGTCTGAATCAAACCCTGGATAACAAGTATACCGACATGGATTATAATACGACGTTTTATCTCGAAGGTAGGAACGAAGGCAAGTATTTCAGGAGGACTCTTTATCTCAGGTGGAATCATACGTTGGATTATCTTGTCCGGGTGAAAAGCAGAACGGGGCAGTATAACGCTCCTGTGACATTGTTCATTAAGGTCGGTACCCTTGGTCAGAATCAGGAGAAGTTTACGATGATGCATTGGCTTGATAGCGACGCTTGGCTTGGTGTTGGCAGTAGTGAACTTGCTTATGCCTGTGAATATAAAGTTAATTTAGGATGTGCTTTAGATGGAATAGATTTGTGGTCTGCTTCAACTAATCATATACATGAGTTCATCCTTGACCTTGGAAAGAATTACAGCATTAAAAAATTCAGAGGTCGGTCAGATTATATTTGTGATCCTACAGATGTAGACATATAT
>JAUWBM010000173.1 GCA_030601705.1 Thermoplasmatota archaeon | reverse complement strand
ATATATGTCTACATCTGTAGGATCACAAATATAATCTGACCGACCTCTGAATTTTTTAATGCTGTAATTCTTTCCAAGGTCAAGGATGAACTCATGTATATGATTAGTTGAAGCAGACCACAAATCTATTCCATCTAAAGCCAGTCCTAACCCAGGTTTCTCTTCACAAGCAGTAGCAAGTTCACTACTGCCAACACCAAGCCAATCATCGCTATCGAGCCAATGCATCATCGTAAACTTCTCCTGATTCTGAGCAAGAGTGCCAACCTTAATGAACAATGTCACAGGAGCGTTATACTGCCCCGTCCTGCTTTTCACCCGGACAAGATAATCCAACGTATGATTCCACCTGAGATAAAGAGTCCTCCTGAAATACTTACCTTCATTCCTACCTTCGAGATAAAACGTCGTGTTATAATCCATTTCAGTATACTTGTTATCCAGGGTTTGATTCAGAGGATAACTTATCCAATCCGTGCCGTTGTACAGCCTGATCGTATCATTCTCATATGTATCTGCAATTTTGATGTCTTTTATCTCCCAGCCAAACGCAAGCGTATACGGAATAGCCTGTCCAAGATTCTTAATATACGGTATAACCGTAAGATCTGAATCATTCTCACCCAGATGATACCGTACAGCCAAACGAAAATCATAGCCACTATACGTTAAATCCTTCCAAAGCGTGGCATTTACATAAGTTTCATTATCTGTATCCATATTTTTGTTGAATCCACTGAGCTCGTCGGTACGATAAATAAGATTCCACTCGTCATTACTATAATATCCAAGCATCAAAACATTATGCAACCAGTACTTATCGTAATGGTTGGTGAGCTGTATTCCACTACTCGTGTTGAAATAATAACTATTATACTCGTTCCACATGTGCAGGACATCGCCGTCATCCAGCAGCTCGTACCCGATCAAAGGTGGATCATAACATGGCGGGTCGGTGAGATTGACTGTCTCGTTATTGCCATATGAGTCTTTTATAGTACAAACAGAGATGGTTGCCTCTGCAGAGACGTTGAAGCTGTGTCCTGAACTGCTGTTGGTGCTTCCCGATTTGTCCACCGCCCAAATGGTATAGTTGTACTGTCCCACAAGCCATGTGTCACTGAAAACGTATTCGTAGGTGCCGTTTCCGATGTGGTCCAGGGTAAAGTTACCAGTGGTGTTGTCTGGATATTCGATGTTAACGGTAGCGTTATCAATTCCGCACCCGTTGTCATCAATGTCCGTGTTGATGGTAACGTTAAAACCGAATCCGACAGTGTTGGGAGCGGCGCAGACATTTGTTATCTCCGGTATGGTTGTATACCTGCAGAATATGGAATAGATTCTGGGCTCAGTGGAAGTCCAACTTATAGTGCTATTCAGGGTGGCATCATCATAGGTTTTATTCTTGAACCGTCCATAGTCAACCGTCGCGTTAACATAAGACAAGTTACAGGTGCCATTGCTCCAACATGCTAGTATATATTCTGTATCTCTAACCAGCGTAGGTTTGGGGTCTGAGAAGTTGAATGTAACCCATGCTCCATCATCTCCAGTGACAGGAGTTTTTTCTTCAGTTGTACCTATCAAAGTTGAATCATTGTTCCTGTAGATCAAGCATTTCGTTTTGGGTGGCGTGCCGAGGTTAGTCTGTAAATAAGCGGTTATGCTGTCAGCAGTTCCACTGGCAGATATGGTAAAGTTAGAACCTGTTATCTTATTTTTTATATTCCGAACGAGAGTATTAGATATTGTGTACCCAAAGACATTTTTGAACCTCGTTACCTCAAGATAACCCCATTCGCTTTCAGCACCATAGATGTCTTTGGCTTTAGCTTTGATCGTATAGGTTCCTTTCTCACTATAGTAATGGTTCTCCCGTTGTTTCGAACCATTTGTATGGGGACCAAACCATTCTTTAACGGTACCATCACCCCAGTCAATGTAAAGGGACATATTATCTCCGTCTAGATCTGTCAAATTGAAATCATATGGATAAGACTTGGTTGTGTTTTGCCTAGTTTCCCCGGTTATTTTTGGTGCATTTGGCCGTTTATTTGGAGATATGTTTACAAACCATACATCGGACCAACCACTCATATTACCTTGTAAATCTTTGGCTCTTACCTTTAAAAATTTTTGACCACTTGTTTTCCACGTATAATTGACTTTAACTATATCACCAGAGTCATAATAATCACCGCTGTTATTATCCCATTTATCAACAACGTCGTCTCCATCCCCGTCCAAACCATACGCCACCTTATCGCCATCTATATCTGTTGTTGTGACATTGTAGTCGTAACTCACCCATGCGTATCCTTCATCAGGTCCACCACCGGGTCTTTTTGGAGTATGTGGAGGCATATTGGTATTTATCCCATAGGAAACAAATTCAACGTCTTTTTCATCTTTTTCTGTCCAATTACCGTCCTCATAATCCCAGCAACTGTATTCAGAACCAGGTGTAATGGGGTAACAGTCTTTTTCACAATAAACAGAATAATGCCCTTGGTCAGATTCGGTTGTTCTGCATACAATAAAATAGGTTTTCTCTGGTTCTACAGTGTAATTATCTGGAAAGTCAAATGTAACATATGTCTGATTAGGACAATCAGGAATTTCAGAGCGAAGAACCTCTTTAAACACTGAATCGTTGCCATCCGGTTCACCTTCCGGTCCAACTCCTTGTATAGAGACACGTATTGGTGAACTTGGATTATTAGAAGCGACTGCTAAAAAGATGCTTACTTTTGAAATATTTTCCATATCTGGTTTAAATTCCTGAGCCACTTGCCAATCTATTCCTGATTCATCATCCTTACGGATTATTTCTAAATACAGCGGTTTCCAGGTCCTGTTGGTTATTTGGTCAATTCTACCTTCTTCAAAATTTTGAAATGTGATATGCAATGGATAATATTGATCCTGAGTAATAATTGGATAACCTGACCAGAACATGGAATCGTCTTCACCCCATTTATTATAAATAACATAATCATATGCTTCTTTCATAGGGACAACACCATTTTTGTCTCCATTATATGAATAATCTGCAAATTCGTCAAAGCCCTTTGCTATTTTTTTTATATAATAGGGGTAATCTCCTCCTAAACCTCCACCTGTTATGATGACACGCCCATCTACTTTTAATTTCGATTCATTTTCAAGAGCATATCCGCTATGACATGTATTTATTATAAGGCCTATTCCAGCAGAACTCATATTCCACAGGCTTTCGTTCAAATCCGTCCAATACATATGTCCACTGTAGTTACATGTAAAAAAACCCGATTGACTTCCATGGGCTCCGATAACGATCAACGATGTATCATATTCCGTATCATTTTCAGCCAATGCTTTAATAGCGTTTTCTATATCATCCACCGTTATGTCTTCACCATATAATTTTACAATGTTATCTTCACTCCATCCATTAGATATGAGAGCTTTTTCAAATAAATCAAATCCTTCCCAAAAATCAAAAATTTCATCATTCCAGGGAGAGATAAAGATAGCCCTATACACCGGAATATTATCTTCCAGTGGGTCTTGGTCTTCAGCACGTGGTGTGAAGCTTATTTCGATAGCTGAGATAACAACGATAAACGCCAGCATTATTCTCCAAATATTTTTTTTCATATCCTTTCCAACTCCCCAAATATTAAAATTTGTTAGTGAAATTCCAATCCTCATTTGATATATAAAACTGTCGGAAAAGCTGATTAAAAACCTGTTCTATTTTATTACAAAACTTTTGCAGTTTTCAAATTGACTAAACAGCAGAATGCTTTTTAGATTTTTTTGAAAACCAGTCAAATACCCATCGTTTTAATTTTTTACAGATAGAACCTATAGCATTAATTCCATCGAGTAAATGGTTGA
>JAUWBM010000021.1 GCA_030601705.1 Thermoplasmatota archaeon | reverse complement strand
GGTCATCGGAAAGCCGTGTGAAGGAGAACTTCATGCACGGATTGATGAGGGTTAGCTGGTGAATGTGGTTACCGAAGTCCTCCATAACTTGGAGTCAGTAGGTTGAGGTAGCATCACCTGCTTTCTACTCTACTTTCATTCTAAATTTGACTGATTAGCTTTTGCTAATTAGTCAGATCCTTATAAAACTTATAATTTTTTCTAGGTTAGGCTGTATGGGATCAGGTGATGCAATATAACATCCTGCAACAAGATTTGCAAATAATAATCGTTCATCATCATCGAAATTCAGTAGCTCTGCAAATAAATTCCCTGCATTCCATGTGTCTCCTGCTCCTGTTACCCTGTATATCTTAGAGAGTTGAATGCTTGGTATTACCGTACAGTTTTTGTTAACTGTACATGCAAAATTTGCAGTATGTAGATCGACACGTGCATGTATTTTTTTCTTTAGTGAAACCGCAGCGTTTATGATATCTTTGTCGTTCTTTGCTTTAGTGAGATCACCATAATGTAGAAGTTCATTCTCGTTTATTCCTAGTATGTCCAAACTTTTATCGGTCAACACATTTTTTGTGAGTTCTGGGATTTCATTTTTTCTATGTCCCGGATCACCCGTATCAAAAAACGTTTTTGCAGCATGTTTTCTTGCAAATTTAAAAACATCTTTTGCAAGGCCCGTTCCTTTCTTATTAAGACCCCAGTTTACTACACATACTATATCTGAGTTTGAAACTGTTTGCAGATCGTTTTCATCTAAAATTTCAAAAGTAAAATCTGAAACAGATCCAGTATCTCCAATCATAACGTTAACGTGTTGTTTCCCAAATTCCATTGCAGTTGTGATGGCTAACTTTCCATCTGTTTTAACACCACTTAAATCCACGCCCGATTTTCCCAAAAAGAATTGTAACAGATGTAAACCAAGATCATCTGTTCTGCAGATTAAATGAGACTTAATGCCAAATCTAGCAAGTGCTAGAGCAGTATTTGCTGCGTTACCACCTTGATGGATTCTTTGTAGGATTCCCGGTACATTACCTCCTCCCTGCATATATATGTCTTGGATTCTAGTAAATGTTCTTTCAAATTTGTCCATAGCTAAAAAATGATCTACAAAAAAATCAGGGAGCAAGACAACATGAAAATCTGGCATTCTCTTTACATCTATCTGATTAAGTTTTTCCAGCAATCTTGTTTTTACATTGTCATCCATCCTTATCTCTCCCATGATGTATGATCCTATCCATTCTGATCACTGCCTAAATCATATGTAAGTTATCTATATTTTGCTCCTTTACTGGGCATGTAAAATAATAATTCAGATAATATACGTTTGCCCCTTAAGTAAGACGATTGTTTTATTAATAGTTAGAAGCATTCTTTTTTGAAGGTAGGTAGAAGGGATGCATAGAGATACTGGGTCGGAGCACCTCACCAATACAGAAAAAACTAATATGAAAATAGCTCACTTTTCATGGGAGTTCCCCCCTGCAATCTGGGGCGGATTGGGAACATTTGCTTTAGAAATAACACAAAAACAAGCGTCTAAGGGTAACAGCGTCACAGTTTTTGCTCTAAACGACGAAAATAAACTTAACGCATCAGAGAAATGGAACAATGTAAATGTATACCGGCCAAAAACTCTTGACCTCACATCCACTTTACGTTTATTTTCGAATAAGGATGTTTGCTCCTGGGGATCAAATTTCAAGTTTTTTGCCGATGTGATGGATTATAATATAAATTCAGCATCACAACTCATTAACACGCTTGTAAGGAAAAATGGAAGATCTTTTGATATTATTGATGCACATGATTGGCTGGGGATTGTAGGTGGGATGATAGTAAAGAAAAAACTAGGCATTCCTCTTGTGTTTCATGTGCATTCAACTGAGAGTGGTAGGTCTGTTGGCGGAGGTTCTTCTACAATTAAAAATATCGAGTTTGAAGGAGGCCAATTTGCAGACTGTGTTATAACGGTATCTTATGCTATGAGTGATGAATTAAAAAGACTCGGATTTCCACAAGAAAAGGTACGGGTTTGTTGGAATGGCGTAGATCCAAATAAATATGACCCACAGAGAATATCATCTGAGGAAAGAAAGTACCTTAGACGAAGATATGGCGTAGAGGATAATGAGAATCTGCTCTTCTTCATTGGTCGTTTGGTAACTGTCAAAGGTGTAGACAACCTAGTCAGAGCCATGCCAAGTATTTTGGGAGATTTCCCAAATACAAAACTTATAATATTGGGCATTGGAGACATGGAAAACCAGCTTAGATCACTTATCGACGAGTTAGGATTAAAAGAAAAAGTTATTTTACGAACCGAGTTTGTTAGTGAGGAGGAACGTATCTTACATTATGCGGCTGCTGATATCGTTGTCTTACCATCGCTTTACGAGCCTTTTGGCATAGTATGCACTGAAGCGATGTCTATGGCAAAGCCAGTTGTAGTAGGTGCCCGGGGGACAAATGGTATGAGGGAGCAGATAGTTTCCAGTGGTGATGAGCAATGCGGCATTCATATAAATCCTTTTGATCCAGATGATATAGCTTGGGGTGTTAAACAAGTTTTAAACTCTGGAGATAGAAGTATTTTAATGGCTAAAAAAGCACGTGAGCGAGTGATTGAACAGTTTAGCTGGGATGTCGTGACAGATAAAACCTTGGAAATCTACAAAGAATTTATAAAATAATATTAAACGCCGAGGGGGAGATTCGAACTCCCGAGGCGCAAAGCACCACGAGCTCTCCAAGCTCGCGCCGTACCGGGCTGGGCCACCTCGGCAAAAACAATAGCAGAATACTATTCTCTTTTTATGTTTTTTTCCAGATAGAAGGATATGTCCCTTTATTCATTAATACTCTTTCCAATGTAGCACATATGCCAGAATCTTTTTGAATTATCTGCTCGGTTGACATTAGAACATTAATCAGTGCCACACCTTCATCCTTCAATGTTAGAACAGCAGCCAAATCACCTTTTTTGACATCTGTATCAATCTCTACAATTCCAGGAATTGCTAGGTTTGCTCCATGACAGAGCGCATCTACAGCGGAATCCCTTATTACAATCTTTGGTAGGTGATCTAATAATCTTTTCATTGGTAGAATCTTAGACCGAATTTCAGTTTCATCTTCATCTTCTTTCCAAAATATATAAGCATCGCTAACATCTTGAAGTATTACAGAATCTTCTTCGGATATGTTTCCCACTCTGGTTCTTCTTAGTTCAGCAAGATGAGCCCTACATCCAAGTTTTTTACCAATGTCTACACATAAGGTCCTAATATACGTTCCAGCTTCACAGCCAACACGAAATAAAACATCAGTTCCTTTTGTCTGAATAATTTCAAAATAGTAAATCTGTCTTTTTCTTCTAACTCTCTTCACTGCTGATCGCAAAGGAGGGATTTGATAAATATCTCCAACAAAACTATTGCAAACTTCTATTATCCTATTTTTTCCTACGTTTTTGTGAAGTTTCATTATTCCAACATATTCTTTTCCAGCCAAGAGAAGAACTTGTAGAGCACGTGTTGCTTCACCAAGAGCAATTGGAAGAACTCCAGTAGCCCCTGGATCAAGTGTACCGCCGTGACCCACCTTCTTAATTTCTAGAACTTCTTTTATCCATGCGTCAACCTGGTGAGATGTTGGCCCACTAGGTTTATCTAAATTTATAAAACCATTGTTTAGTAACTCTTTTACACTCATCTCATCTGGATATTTCCCGTAATGAGGATTTGTCTTTGCTGAGACTTTAACCAATCTTTTTCGTTTTTTGTCAGAAGGTAGCATATAATTTTTCCAACCGTTTTTATCTAGAATGAGAGTAGAATATAAAAAGTAGTTTTAGAAAAGCAAGTAGATTTATTGACGTATTCTTTCTCCGAGTCATTTGTAACAGCAGCCTCCAAATTACGACGATTTTATCATCGAAAAACAAATCGTCATTTATATGCTTTTTTAACTTCTATGCTTTCTACAATTATTGAAGTAAAAATACCAGTATTTTATCTCGGTGGTCTTATTTTATGCACTGTGTTAACGTGTTAATGACGAACAAAACTATGGTGTGGCTATGTACTGGCTATATAAAAATCTGGGAAACTTAATATAAAGTGACATCTCTGGTCCGTTCTGGGGTTGCAGATGGAAAAAATAAAAATTGACCAAGAATTTGCAGAAAAATATCCAGATTTAACAGATTATATTTATGGTGATTGTTCGGTTTGTTCCAAAAGTTGTGATATACCGTCAATGCAAATGTTTTCCTGTATGATGAAAAAAATTTCTAATGGAATTAACAGAGGAAAAAAAGAAGAAAACATCAATGAAGAATCTGTGATCATTAGAACGGACGTAAAGTGTGGACCTGCAGAACATGATGGAAGGAAATCACAGCAACTAAAATCAATACATAAAAAAAGATTCATGAAAAAAGAAACTAGAAAAATCATAGTCAAGGATACTAAACTAAAAATAAAACCAGGGCAAACTGATCTTCGGGGATACCGACTTCTTCCCAGTAATGGAAGAGTAGCATGATTTTAAATTACTATACTTCTGAGTATGATTCGACTAAGTATAGGTGTGTTTTTTTCACACAACATCAGTGCGATAAGTTATTTTTCTCCCCTATTTATGATAAACATGGACTATGTAAATTAGATCAAATGCAGCGTGTAACATGTTATATTAATGACGAATCATCGTCACTTAGCAAGGGTTGGAAAAATCTACGTTGAAAACGGGAATCAGAGTAGCAAAATATTTTTGTTATTTTTGCCAACAACAGATAGAAAAATGTTGTTTTGCCAAAGTGAACCTACAGGTTCAGACAATTCGACTAGTTTGAACCTACAAGGACACTTTGTTTCGAAAATAGAGGTGAGAAGACGGGTAAGAAAAAGAAAGGAAAAATCCAAAGAACAATGGATTATATAAAAGTGAAAGGCTGGAGCAGCGATTACCCCAGTATGCAAAAGCTATTAGATCATTTAATAGATCAAAAGAAGTAAAAGCGAGGCTAGCAGAAGGAATTATACTAGCTGCATAAACTTGTTATGTAATTGGATGAAGAAAAATCCCGATGAGTTATTACTAAAAGCAAAAAACAAGTTAGAAGAACAGATCAATAAATTTCTGTTAGATAGATATCGCGACAATACAGGAAATATCAGTGATACGGCTAACACTGCTTCGTTCATGATAAAAACATTTTTCATTAGGTGGTTCATTAACCTGTAAGAAATATTAATTATCAATTATAGGATTAGTTATAGTTATTTGAGAAGGAGGAAAACATAATGAAAGACCCAACAGAATATGTAGTTACATCTGAATTATTCAGTAGATATGAAAAAAATCCTATTTTGACTTCTGCTGAGTGGCCCTACCGTGCTAATGCTGTATTTAACGCTGGAGCAACCAGATTTAAAGACGAAACTATTCTCCTGGTACGTGTTGAGAATATGTCAGGTTTTTCTCATTTAACAATTGCTCGGAGCAAAGATGGTAAAACTAACTGGAAAATCAACGATCATCCTGCCTTAGAACCGCAACCTGATATCCACCCTGAGGAAATCTGGGGTATCGAAGACCCACGAATCATGTATTTGAAGGAGAAAAAAGAATACGCTATAACCTATACTGCCTACTCTTACGGCGGTCCACTTGTCTCTCTAGCTACGACAGAAGATTTTCAACATTTTAACAAAATGGGGAGCATTATGCCCCCAGAAGATAAAGACGCATCTTTACTTCCGTACAAGTTCAATGACCGTTGGGCGTTGATTCATCGTCCTGTGCCAATTTATAGAGCGCCTAGTGGACACATTTGGATTTCTTATTCTCCAGATCTTAAACACTGGGGGGATCATAAAATAATTTTAAAAGCTAGAGAGGGTGGATGGTGGGATGCCGATAAAATAGGTATAGGTCCACCGCCCATAGAAACCGATGAAGGATGGCTTATCATCTATCATGGTGTAAAGAGGACTGCTTCAGGGAGCCTTTATCGGCTAGGATTAGTCTTGCTAGATTTAGAAAATCCTGAAAAGGTTTTACACCGGAGCAATGAATGGGTATTCGGTCCTAGAATGATTTATGAGAGGATCGGTGATGTTCCAAGTGTTACCTTTCCCTGTGGTGCTGTTTTGGATAAAACCAGAAATGAATTATTGCTGTATTACGGAGCTGCGGATACTAGTATTTGTTTAGCTATAGGTAAGATCGATGACATACTGGAGTATATACTTTTATGTCCTAGGGGATAATGTATGGCTTTAGAAGATATTCCTAGCAATTTTCAAGTAGCCTTTGTATCAACCTATGTTCCTCGTAAATGTGGAATAGCTACTTTTACCCATGATCTTGCATCTGCTATTTCTCAACACATGAAAACTTCTCTAGGAGAGGAAAACCGGATTAGCGCCGTTGCAATTAATGACCACACTACATATGAATACTCTAATGAGGTGATTTTTGAGATTCGTGATCAGTATATAAGTGACTATAGAGAGGCAGCTAACTTTCTGAATGTGTCTCCCGTAGATGTTATTTGTCTACAGCATGAGTTTGGTATTTTTGGTGGAAATGCTGGTTCCCATATTCTTGCCTTTTTAGAGAATTTAAAGAAACCTGTGATTACTACCTTTCATACAGTTCTCCAGGAACCAAGTCAAGTTCAACTGGAAACAGTTAAGGATATCTGTAGATATTCTAGTTTTGTGGTGGTTCCTGCTCAGAAGGGCATAGAATTCCTTCGGGATATCTATGGTGTATCTCCTGAAAAACTGGTGTTCATCCCTCATGGAACCCCTGATGTTCCCTTTCTAGACTCTACTTATTATAAGGACCAGTTTCAGATGGAAAGAAGGCGTGTTATTCTTACCTTTGGATTGCTCAACCCGAATAAAGGTATTGAAGATATGATTAATGCCTTAGAACCAGTTGTGAAAAAACATCCTGAAACAGCCTACATCGTATTAGGGGTTACCCATCCAAATATCAAACGTTCACAGGGAGAAAAATACAGAATTAATCTTCAGAGGATGACAAGAGAAAAAGGTTTGGAAAATCATATATTCTTTCATAACACCTACGTATCATCAGAGGAACTGAAAAAGTATTTGGTAATGTCAGATATTTTTGTCACCTCCTATTTATCTAAAGACCAGTTGGTTTCTGGGACATTAGCATATGCTGTCGCTTGTGGAAAAGTTGTTGTTTCTACTCCCTATTGGTATGCACAAGAGTTGCTTGATGATGGCCGAGGGATTTTGATTCCTTTTGGGGATATAAAAGAGCTCAGTAGGCAATTGTCTGCTCTTTTGTCTGATGAGGAGAAGAGAAATGCGCTTCGGAAGAAAGCATATCAGTTTGGGAGAGAGATGATCTGGAGTGAGGTAGGTAGGCGATATCTTGAAATTTTTTACCGAGCTTTACAGGATTATCCTCAGGTGAGAATGGACAGAATGGTAACAGTTCCACGTTTTTCTCTTCCTAAGGTTAACCTTAATTATCTTAGACTTCTATCTGACGAGACAGGGATTCTTCAGCATGCGATGTTTACGACGCCTGAAAGACGTCATGGATATACAACTGATGATAACGCACGTGCCTTGCAGGTATGTTTTATGAACTGGACGCTATTTAAAGAAGAAAGTATTCTACCTTTATTACATAGATACCTATCGTTTCTGGCGGATGCGTTTGATGAAAAAACAGGGAGGTTTCGAAATTTTATGACGTATGATCGACAGTGGCCAGAAAAGATCGGTAGTGAAGATTGTCATGGAAGAGCTTTAGTTGCATTAGGTCATGCTGTTGACGATCCTCCAAATGAGCCTATATTGACTTTGGTGACTAGGGTGTTTAATGCTGCTCTGCCCGCATGTCAATCGTTTAGTTCCCCTCGAGCATCGGCACATGTCATTGGTGGATGCTATAAGTATAGTAGGAGATTTAGTGGTGCTAGTGAAGCGCGAAAAGTCTGTGAAGTTTTATCAAACCGCTTAATGACATTGTATTCAGAGAATAGTTCTGATGATTGGATATGGTGTGAGGATATTGTCGCCTATGAAAACGCTTGCATACCAGAGGCACTAATCGTCGCTGGAGATTGGCTTGGTAACAAAGAGATGCTAAATCAAGGTTTGCATTCCTTGAGATGGTTATTAAACGTCCAAACATCAAAAAACGGGCATCTCTCCATTATTGGGAACAAAGGATGGTTTAAACGAGGAGGCAAAAAATCAGCGTTTGATCAGCAACCAATAGATGCTGCCGCTTTAACAACGGCATGCTATAGTGCCTATGTTATAACGAAGGATAAAAAGTGGTTAGACGGGGTCCAGACGAGTTTTTATTGGTTCCTCGGGAAAAACGACCACAATGAACCCCTATATGATTTTACCACAGGAGGATGCAAAGATGGTTTAATCTCCTCTGGTGTAAATCAGAATCAGGGTGCAGAGTCTACACTCTCCTGGTTGATCTCCCTCTATTATTTGACGAAGTTGAATAGAGAAGAGGCGAAGATTCAAAGGCGAAAATAAAGCATAATCATTTTTTCTAGGTATCAGTAGGAAACAATTTTAGAAGAAAGAGCATCGTAGAGCTCCCCCATGTTTTTATGGATACGGGGGCAAAGCTGTTCATTTATTGGTGCCTGCCAGTTGATCACATAACTTCTCCATTCCCTATTTCTAATTTTATTTGCATGGGGTCCAAAAAACACGGAAATTTCATCAGATGAGACAGAATCGGTGTCTTCATTCTCTACAGTGAGGTGAGCAACTTCGTGAAGATACTTTTTTCCAACCTGCACATAAGCCAGCATAGAATGATGTCCGTCGAATAATAGCCATTGGTTTTTGTCGACTCTGACTAGTTTTATATTAGGTAATCCCTCTGAAGTAAAGATGTCTTCTCCCGATTGAATTTTTGTAACCATAGATCGTATTTGAAAAAGATCTTTGATTCCGGAATCGTTATGAATATTCAACACGTTTTGCAATGGAAAATGTTCTGCCACATGATATTGTATGTTTTTTCCTTCGGTGGTTAAGAATTTTTTATTTTTCAACGAATCTACTGTGTCATATATAGTTGAGCATGAATTTGTTATAGGAATAATGTATGTAAAAACAGAAATGGCAGATGGATCTGATGGTAATGTATTTTGTGGGGATATGATTTTTACTACTCTGTTCATGTCCATGTGAAAAAAACCTAGCCTGTATCGAGATAAAAACATTTCGTGGTATTTTTTGAATTTTGAATTACACGTTTCCTATGCATTCTTTTAGAAACAGATCTTGTAGGCCAATTAAAAAAGGAAAATATCATCATCTTCATCAGCAATTAATAAATTATTTCTAGCGAATATTGTTGTCTAGAATTAAGACAAGAGTAGTGGCTGTGATGGTGACTGTGGGCAGTGATGAACTTATCTAAATTTACGGAGTTTGCATAGAGATATCTATCATCTGCCCCTGGATAATCACCAAAAATTTTTGAGTAAACACCATATATAGCCTATGCTCTCTTTCGTTGAGCTTTCTAAGCTTCCAGATATTGATGAGATACTCCGTTTTTTAGAAGATGTAAAGGTTACTTCAGAATTAAAGTGACCAAAAAAGTTATAACTTAACATAACCTAAAATATCTTTGATACTGTAATTTGTCTGATGGATGTGAGGATGATTGAAAAAAAGAGGGATTGAATATGTTTAAGACATCAAAAGATGTCTATTCATATCATTTCTCATCAACAGAATTCAATCCAGCAATCGCCAGAAAAGCCACCCCAATAAAAAGAATTAATACGGCCGAACTTGTATCAAGTTCTGCCACTTCCAAATAATAAAAATTTGGTAAGGTAGATATATATTATCTTAGATTTAAATGTTTTCCATGAGCATTTCTCAAGCACTTCATCTTTTGAAAGGTGTCTCTGCTAGAGAACTCTTCAAAAGAAAACCAATATTCCGGCGAAGATATCCAAGAGGACACTTTTGGAGCCCTGGCAAGTTCTACCGAAGCGTCGGCGATGCAGATATTGAGACTGTAACCCAGTATGTTAGAAATCACCAACTGCAACAAATCTCTTTAGATGGCTTTCCACATCTAGCCCTGCCAGCCACATGAAGCTCAGGCACTTATGCCTGAGAGAATGTCACTATAAATGTAAAAGTCCAATATTTGAACTGCACATTTTGGTGAAAACCCAAGATAATAGGTTCGGTATACCCGGGAAAAGATTGAAAAGGAAAAGTTAATTGTGGGAATAATATAAACTCTAATATTGTAAAGCCTAGGGGGACAAAGTTGAAAGATATAATAATAAAAGGTGCAAGAGAACATAATCTCAAAAACATAAACGTTGAGCTACCTAGAGATAAATTCATCGTTATTACTGGCATTTCTGGTTCTGGGAAGTCAACACTTGCATTTGACACGATCTATGCAGAAGGTCAGAGACGATATGTAGAATCACTCTCAGCATATGCCAGGCAGTTTCTTGGTCTCATGAGTAAACCAGATGTTGATAGTATCGAAGGATTATCACCAGCCATTTCTATTGAACAGAAAACAACAAGTAAAAACCCACGAAGTACCGTAGGCACCATCACTGAAATCTATGATTACCTACGACTTCTTTATGCACGAGTGGGAACGCCGTACTGTCCAAATCATAACATAAAAATCATACCGCAATCACCAGAAAAAATTGCAAAAAGAATTACAGACGAATGCAACGGTATGATAACTGTTCTTTCACCTATTATTCGTCAGAAAAAAGGAACCTACGAACAACTTTTTAAGGATTTAAACAAGGAAGGATACATTCGAGTACGAGTCGATAAAGCAATCTATCGAACCGATGAACAGATCACGCTTGATCGATATAAAAAACATGACATTGAAATCGTGATTGATAGACTAGATGTAAAAGACAAATCACGTCTTAATGAGGCATGTGAACTTGCCCTTAGTAACTCTGACGGGCTAATTTTTGTTGTTGATACAGATGAGAATGAATACATCTATTCGTCTAAGATGACGTGTCCAAAGTGCGGGATGGTGTTTGAAGAGCTTCAGCCGAGGATGTTTTCGTTTAACAGCCCATTTGGTGCTTGTGAGGAATGCCACGGTCTTGGTATTAAAATGGAGTTTGACTATGACCTTATTATTCCTGATGAAGAGTTATGTATTGCTGATGGAGCGATAAGTCTTTATAAAAACATGCGAGATGGATGGCGTGTCCATTATCTTGGAGGTGTAGCGAAACATTTCGACTTTGACATATTTACTCCTATTAAAAATCTAAACGAGAGACAATATAACGCTCTTATGTATGGATCCTCAGAGCTTATCAGATTTAATATTGTTATGAAAAATGGTGATTCACACTGGTCACATAAAGGAAGATGGGAAGGACTTATTCCCCAATCTGAACGGCTCTATAAACAAACCGAATCAGACTATCGAAGGCGAGATATGGAAAAATTCATGCGTATCTCTCCATGTCCAATATGTAATGGGAAACGACTGAAACGAAAAATACTAAGTGTAAAAATTGAAGACAAATCAATTATTGATATAACCAATCTATCAATTAAAAAATGTATTAGTTTTTTTAAAACACTTGCACTTCCAAAAAAACAGCATGAAATTGCACGGCTCATTTTAAAAGAAATCAGACAACGACTGGATTTTCTTGACAAAGTCGGACTTAACTACCTCACTCTTTCACGAAATGCAGGGACACTTTCAAGTGGGGAAGCGCAGCGTATCCGTCTTGCTACACAGATCGGGTCAAATCTCATGGGAGTTTTGTATATTCTTGATGAGCCATCTATTGGCCTTCATCAGCGTGATAATAAAAAATTGATTGATACGCTGCAGAGATTGCGGGACCTTGGGAACACTTTAATTGTTGTCGAACATGATGAGGAGACCATACGAAGCGCAGATTATGTAATTGATATGGGGCCTGGTGCAGGGCTTCACGGCGGAGAAATTATAGCAAAAGGAACACCAGAGGATATTGAAAAAAACCCGAATTCACTCACAGGACAATATCTTTCAAAAAAACTACAAATCAATCTTCCTGAGAAAAGAAGAAGCACAGATAAATATATACGTTTATATACATGTTCTGAACATAATCTTAAAGATATAGATGCAAACATCCCTCTTGGTGTATTAACACTAATCACTGGTGTTTCAGGAAGTGGAAAATCAACTCTTATCTATGACATTCTCTATAAAGGTCTTAAGAAGAAACTGCATAAATCTCGAGTGAACCCAGGAAAACATGAACTCATTGAATTTGACGTAGACATCGATAAAGTAATTGTTATTGATCAAAGCCCAATTGGAAAAACACCCAGAAGTAATCCGTCAACGTATACGAAAGTGTTTGATGAAATCAGAAAGATATTTGCACAAACATCTGAAGCAAAAATTAGAGGATACAAACCAGGACGGTTTTCTTTTAATGTTAAGGGTGGTAGATGTGATGCGTGTCAGGGGGATGGGCTTATCAAAATCGAGATGAATTTCCTCCCTGATATTTATGTGGAATGTGAGGAATGCAAAGGTAAACGATACAACAGAGAAACACTTGAAATGACATACAAGGGAAAAAACATTGCAGATGTTCTAGACATGAGTGTCGAAGAAGCACTAGATCTCTTCAAGAATATCCCCTACATAAGAAGGAAACTTGAAACACTCTCACAAGTCGGACTCGACTATATTAAGCTTGGTCAGAGTTCAACAACACTATCGGGCGGCGAGGCGCAACGAATAAAACTAACCAGAGAGCTTTCAAAGAGAAGCACGGGAAACACGATTTATCTTCTTGATGAACCAACAACTGGTCTTCATTTCCATGATGTAAAAAAACTTATCGATGTTCTAAATAATCTCGTGGATAAAGGCAACTCCGTTGTTGTTATTGAACATAACATTGAAGTCATAAAATCAGCTGATTACATTATCGATCTCGGGCCTGAAGGCGGGGATCTTGGCGGGGAGGTTGTTGCAACAGGAACACCAGAAGAAGTTGCAGAGAATCCAAAAAGCTACACTGGCGAAATACTCAAACCAATTTTTTCTAAAGGAAAATAGCTTATGATTGATGTAGAGACACTGCCAAATAATCCAGGATGCTATCTGTTTAAAGACGATGAAGATAAAATACTTTATATTGGGAAAGCGAAAAATATTAAAAAAAGAGTAAAATCCTATTTTCAAAAAGATATTCTTGATCCTAAAACCAAAAATCTTGTAAAAAATATTGATTCTGTTGATATTATTGTAACTGATAATGAATTCGAAGCGCTTATCCTTGAAAATAATCTAGTCAAAAAACATCAACCAAAGTTCAATATTGATTTAAAAGATGCAAAATCCTTTGCCTACATTCAACTTACAAAAGAAGATTTTCCAAGAGTTCTTCTTTCACGAAGAAAAATAGGATATGGTAAATTCTATGGACCTTTTATTTCTGCACAAGAACGAGACTACATTCTTCATTTTTTAAGGAAGACATTTACTCTTCGGACTTGTAAGAAGATGCCGAAAAAACCTTGTCTTCGCTATCACATCAAGCTTTGTAACGCTCCCTGCATCGACCTCATTTCAAAGGAAGAGTATAGTAGAAAAATTGAGAATATAAAACTAATTCTTTCAGGAAAAACAAACAAGCTTCTTAAAAAACTAGACAAGGAAATGAACCGTGCTTCTGAAATGTTAGATTTTGAAAAAGCAATAATGATTCGTAATCAAATAAAAGCAATAACACATCTAACAGAAAGACAAAACATGCAGCGAGAAAAAAAATATGACGAAGACATCCTCAACTACAGAATAAAAGATGACGAAGTCTATCTCATACTTTTCAACATCCACAAAGGAACTCTTGTCAATAAAAACGAGTTTGTTTTTGATTTTCATGACGAGTTTTTAGAGGAATTTATCGTACGATACTATTCAGAAAGCCCTATTCCAAAAGAAGTGATTATACCAAAAGTGGTAAGTGACGCAACTTCAACTTTTCTATCAAAAGAAAAAAAGAGTAAGGTAACAATTACAGTTCCTAAACGGGGGGAGAAAAAACAACTTCTCAGCCTTGTATTGAAAAATATTGAGATTACGTTTTTTTCAGATACAAAAAAAGTTGATGAACTGAAAAAGAAACTATTACTTCAAGAAACGCCAAGAGTTATCGAGTGTTTTGACATCTCACATATATCAGGTACTTCAACGGTCGGATCAATGGTTCAGTTTCGCAATGGAAAACCTGACAAAAGTAATTACCGTAGATTTAAAATACGAACAGTTAAAGGTGTTGATGATTTCGCAGCTATTTCTGAAGTAGTTCGCCGTAGATATACTCGTTTAAAAAATGAAGATGAAGAACTTCCGAATCTTGTCATTATTGACGGTGGGATAGGACAACTGAATGCTGCACTACAAGAACTTGAAAAACTAGAACTTAAAATTCCGATTATTTCCATTGCAAAACACTATGAAGAAATTTATATACCTGGGATTTCTCAACCAATCAGTATTGCAAAAAAAGAAAAAGCGTTGCAATTTATCCAGGAAATCCGTGACGAGGCACATCGTTTTGCAATTAAATATAATCGCCTTCTTAGAAAAAAAGAAATGATACAATGAATGAATTTAAACTAATGACAAATCTTATTCCAAAAGGTTCACAGCCATATGCAATAAAAAGACTTGTACAGGGAATAAAAAACGGCTACAAAAAGCAAACACTTCTTGGAGTTACTGGAAGCGGCAAAACTTTTTCCATGGCTCAAGTGATAAACAATGTTCAAAAACCAACACTTGTCCTCGCTCATAACAAAACCCTTGCCGCCCAGCTTTATAGTGAATTCAAAGATTTTTTTCCAGATAATCGTGTTGAGTATTTTGTTTCATATTATGACTATTATCAACCTGAGTCATATATTCCCCAGAAGGATCAATATATTGAAAAAGATGCAGATATCAACCCTAAAATTGAACAGATGAGACTATCTGCAACCGCATCACTTTTATCCAGATCAGATGTGATTGTTATCGCCTCGGTCTCCTGTATTTATAGCGCAGGTGATCCAAAGGATTATTTGAGTATGGGTTTTGAATTTAAAGTTGGAGACAAGTTTGGTAGAAATGATATTCTTAGAAAACTTATTGATTGCCAATATGAACGAAATGATTTGGATTTACAACCAGGACGATTCAGAGTAAAAGGAGACACTATTGACATAATCCCTGGATATTATAATAATATTATTCGTATTGAAATGTTTGGAGATGAAATCGAGAAAATAAAAGAAATAAACAAAGTCACCGGTGACACAGAAGATGTCCTCAAATATTTCTATGTGTTTCCTGCCAAGCATTTTGTCATTGGTGAAAATAAAAAAGAAAAAGCAGTTGCCTCAATAAAAAAAGAACTTGCAGAACAACTATCCCATCTTGACATGCTAGAAGCACATCGGTTGAAACAGCGAACGCTGTATGATCTTGAAATGATTGAGGAAACAGGTTTTTGTAAAGGAATCGAAAACTATTCGCGGCATTTTGACGATCGAAACCCTGGCGATAAACCATTTTGTCTTCTTGATTATTTTCCAGATGATTTTCTCATGTTTATTGATGAATCCCATCGGGCAATACCTCAGGTTCATGGGATGCATCGTGGAGATTTTTCAAGGAAAAAATCACTGATAGATTATGGATTTAGACTCCCTAGTGCTTATGATAATAGACCGCTTACATTTGATGAATTTGAAAAGTATATGCATAATGTGATTTTTGTCTCGGCAACACCTGGTGATTATGAACTCTCTATTTCTGATCAGGTTGTTGAACAAATCATAAGACCAACAGGTCTTGTTGATCCAGAAGTGGAAGTACGAAAGATACAAGGGCAAATACACGATCTCATTTATGAAATCAAAAAAACAATAAAGCGAAAAGAAAGAATCCTTGTTACAACTCTTACAAAAAAGCTTGCTGAAGAACTATCTGAATATCTTGCTGAACAAAACATTAAGACCCGGTATCTTCACTCTGAAATCGATACACTTGAACGAACTGAGCTCATCCGGCAGCTTCGTCTTGGTAAATTCGATGTACTTGTCGGGATCAATCTTTTACGTGAAGGAATTGATATTCCAGAAGTGGGATTTATTGGCATTCTTGATGCTGATAAAGAAGGATTCCTTCGTGATGAACGTAGTCTTATTCAGATTATTGGACGAGCAGCACGAAACGTCAATTCAAAGGTTGTACTCTATGCCGATACAATTACTAAATCAATTCAGAAGGCAATTGAAGAGACAAATAGAAGAAGAGACATTCAAATAAAATATAATAAAAAACACAATATCACTCCAACAACAATTATTAAACCGATAAAGGAAAAAGCCGTTGATATAAAAGACACCAGACATATCCCTAAAAAAGATATTCCACAGATGATCGTTGAACTTGAATTTGAGATGAAAAAAGCAGCTGATAATCTGGATTTTGAAACAGCAATACACCTACGTGACAGGATAAATAAGTTGAAGCAGACGATGATGAGATAGCTATTATTTAGCTGTTTCACATATAAATCTACGGTTAAAATATTAGACGTCCTATTGTTTAAAATTTGGGATTTAATGTGCCATAATCAAAATGTTTAAATATTTCAACGTAATTATGTTTATACACAGGTTGTGTGAACATGGTATCTGTAACATTATCCGTATCTAAGGAAACAAGAGTATTGATGAAGAAGTTCTCTGAGATAAATTGGTCTGCATTTATAAGGAAATCCATTGAGAATAAAGTAAAGAATTTATTCTGGAGAGAAGAAATGTTAAAGAAACTCAAACAGGAAGAATCATTCTCTGAATGGGCTGTAAAAGCACAAAGGGAATCAAGAGAAAATCGACTTGAAGAATTGAAGAAGAACGGATTGATATGAGACTTGTTGTTGATTCCAATGTTTTATTTACCTTTTTTTGGAAGGGCTCTGTTTTCAGAATTTTTTTAGATAAGCCTGTCCAACTGTTCTCACCAGAATACGCATTAGAAGAAATCAACAAATACTCATTAGAAATAATGAAAAAAACCTCAGTATCAAAAGAGCAATTTAAGAAATTAAAGCAAGAGCTAGCATTGAAGGTTGAATTCATACCTTTAGAAGAATACTCCACATTGTTTCATAAAGTCCTATCGATTGCAAGCAAGTTTTCGAAACACGAATATGAAGAGTTTGTAAAAGACATAGATTTTTTCGCTCTTGCACTTACGTTAAGTTGCCCAATTTGGTCTAATGATAAATTGTTAAAGAAACAATCCAAAGTCCTTGTCTTCAATACGAAGGAGATAATTGAACTGCTTGACATCAAATAGTCAGTAGATGCTACAGTATATCAAATCATTAATCGATATTTAATTCTTTCAATCAACGACATTACTATTCTCTCTCACGTAGTTCGAACAAAAAATTCCAGAAAATTCTAGAATTATACATTGACTCTTTGTGCATAATGAGAAAAAGATGTTGGAAAACAAGTTTCTTTCATTTTGACATTTTGACACGATGGATTTATATACAGATATTGACAAACACTAACATTGTTTTAGAATGGAAAAAAATACCATGGATAGATTTATAGGTAAATATTGTAAAATTGTTACTAAAGAGTCTGGTGAAGAAAGAGCACATGTGGTTATTGGAACAGTTAAAGATGTTGACCATAATGATGGGTTTTTACTAGTTGAATCTAATCAAGGTATAAGCTGCCTGAACATAAAAACAATAGTGGCGATAAAACCAAAAGAACCAATTAGGATTTAACTCAAGTGATGGTTATCCATATTGACTCCCCATAAATTCATTGTAAATTAACGATTCCATCAAGTAGTTTATTTCTTAATTTCTTTAATAATAATCTCAACTATTTCATCTGGCGTCTTATCTGATGAATCTACTATAAGATCATAGATGGACGTATCGTCTAAATCTATGTTATAATACTTTTTATAACGAGTAGCTTCACTATTTTCTCTTTTCAATATCTCTTTTTTTCTCTTTTCAATATCTCCTTTTTCTCGTTTTACTATCCTACTTGCTCTAGTTTCTAAATCGGCCTCTAATAATACCTTTGTTGAAGGTATGTGATTACGATGAGCAAGCCATCCCGCCATTCGCCCTTCCACAATTACATTTCCCTTTTGCAGTATTTCCAGTTGATATCTGTCTAATTGTTCGTCAACATCTCTATGCCTTTCACAGTAGTTGCCAAACTCCTCAAGAGACATCTTGTATTTTTTCGCCATCTTTCGAAAAATATCTCCAGAATAAACGTATTTCAATCCAAGTTTTTTTTCCAAAAGTTTTGCAATAGTTGTCGTGCCAGTGCCTGGAAAACCACTAATTGTAATTGTTGCCATAGCTCCCTATTTCACAGATGGCCTAATGTTTTTCCTGATATTTTGCCACCAGTCTGACCAGCTAATCCATTTTAGTCCTTGTCGTATCAACTGTCCCAATACCATTGAAATTAAAAGATATACCAAAAACCAGTTAGACATAAGAATAACCTTGTCAAATAATGATACCCCAGTGGCCCATGGGACGGTAAAGAAATAATATTCCAGATTACCTAAAAAATGTATTATCCATATGAATATGGGAGCGATAAATATAAACAAGAAAAGCATGGGTTTCATCATTTTGCTTGATGACTCAGTTGTCATTTTCATTATCTGTGGTTGCATCTTCATTAGCTTCTTTACTCTGTTCGTATTGCCCTCTTTTCGGGCTTTATTTATCTCTTTTTGGAACGCCCGGCTGGCGTCTTGTGCCTTCCCCATTGCTTTCCAGTCTGTGAACAGATTTGTAAAAAATGAAGAGAGAAATACGACCAATATCCCAGCAAGAAGTACTGTCAGTAAAGGATAGTTTCCGTCAAATCCTATGATAGGATAAAATACAGAGTTAAGTGATAAGGCAATCATACTTCTTATGTTAGGATCTCCAAATATAAAAATCATTACAAACATGAGTAACATGAGCATCAAAAGTTGACTTCCTTGTGCTTTATCATTCATTTTTATCACTTCAATACAGGCGCTGCTTCTTTTACAGCCCCATCTATATCATCGTCATGGTTAAAAACAATTTTTACTGTGGCGCCAGTAAGTGCTGCATATGCCATGGCAGCTGCCCTATTTATTTGTTGATGTTCATCTATTTTTTCTTTGGAGTCAGAGTCTCTATTTCTCGTGTCATCTTTTATTCTTCGGTTATAAATCTCTTCAGGATCTGCTTCAACTACAACTATGGCTGTAGGATTAAGCTTTTTTACCACCCATTCCGGTAGCCCCGGCAAATAACCTTTTGGAGTTTTTATTGTGCAGTGCGTATCAACAATAACATTTTTCATACCTGCTATTTTCTCTGCTGTTTTTATTTGAAGTCTTTTTTGTTGATCTAATGATAGTTTCCTCATTTCATCCCTGTCTTTTACTAGACCCATTTCTTTTGCTATGTCTATCATTACTGTTCCAAAGGTTACAAATTGTATATCTATTCCTTCTGCAGCCTTTTTCATAACAGTTGTTTTACCAACCCCGGGTATACCTGTTACTACAACAACTCCCATCTCATCTCTCACTACTCGGTTCCAAAGAATCCTCTGAGAACAGGATGCATTTCCATTGCCTGCTCTTTTGCAATTTGTTCATACAGGTTGATCATAATACCCACAGTAAGGAGTAAGCCGGTACCGCTGGCATTTCCAACAGTACCAATAGCATCTGCAAATCCCGCCAAAGCACCGACCGCAGCACCACCTATAATTGTTACAACAGGTATGTATCTCTCAAGAACTCGTCCTAAAACCCTTGGATCTCTTCTGAAACCAGGTATCTGCATGCCAGATCGTTGGATCTGCTTTGCCACTGACCGTGGTCCCATATCTGTTGTTTCAATCCAGAATTTAGCAAAGAGAATAGATCCAAAAATCATTACTGACAGATAAATTATAACTTTTAAAGCATATTGCCAGGGAGCATGCCCACCTGCTCCTCCACTAAGTATGGGCATAAGCCAACCGTTTATACCATTAAGATTAGAAAGATACCATGCACCACCCGCGATAGGTGCTGTAGATCCTGCTGCGGTATCATATAATCCTATCCACCATTGTCCCCCAAGAAACGGGATATTTTTTAGCCCGGGATGTGTATAAAACAAAAGAGCGAACATGTTTATATTTGCCAAAAGAGCGGCCATTAAAATGACAGGAATATTAGAAGCATAAATTAGCCTAATGGGATACCGTCCTCTTGCTCCTCTCACTTTACCATGTGCTAAAGGCAACTCAATTCTTGATGATTCTGTATAAACGACAATCAGAAATATAAATATCGTACCCAGTACCGGCACTATCGCATTTTGAAATCCCTGATGACCAATAAATAGCCACTGAAAACCATGATCCACTATTTCCCCTAAGGACATTTGAGAGGTCATATAATATGTTCCAGGGATGGCACCTGCAGGTGGATTATATACACTTAATGGAAGTGAGGTTTGTCCAGGCAACCAGTTAAAGAGACCGGTAAATATTGCTTGAGAAACACCAGCGGCAATAAACAAGGAGATACCAGAACCAATGCCCCATTTTGAGATCAGTTCATCCATAAGAAATACTAGAAATGCTCCCATAAATAACTGTGAAATTATTACAGCACTGGCCCAGCTTCCGCCAACCATACCTATTAAACTATCACTTGGATTCAAATATCCATAAACCTGCGGAATAGCTTCAACAAGTATCATTGCGATAACCAGTATCTTTTGCGTTCCCTGGTATATTGCTTTATCTTCTTTTTTGGTAAGGTCAAGTTTTATAATTTTTGCACCAACAAAAAGTTGTAAAATAATGGATGCAGTAACAATTGGACCTATACCAAGGTGCATGATAGAACCGGATGCCCCTGCCATAATGGCACGGAAGCCCGCAAACATATCAAGTACGACTCCACTCACACCATATATCATAATGTTTGTTAAAATAAAATAAATAATCAAACAAAGAACAGTCCAGCTGATCTTTGTTCTAAAATTAACATGTCCTTCTGGTTTGGAGACAGCAGGCCATCTCTCAATCAGTGGTTTTAAGGCATATAAATGACTTTTCTTTCCTTCTGCCATAACAAAAACCTTATTCTACCTTTACTTCTCCGTTTTTTTCAGCAATTTTATCTATAGCTTTTTGTGACGCGGCTTTTACCTTTATTTTTAAGCTGCTATTAATTTTCCCTCCGCCCAATAACTTATCAAAGCCTTCTCTCGTAAGATCTATATCGTTCTTTCCAGCGAACTTTTCTTCCAACTGACCAACATTTATGGTTTTATCTCTCTTAGTGATACTCTGATGTCTTTTGAAACCATATCTTCCAAAATGATCTGGCATGTTTTTTAACATGTACATATACCTATGTTTAAGCAAACCTGCATTTCCTCGACCACCTCTAAGACCAGCTCCTCTACCGCCCTTTTTTCCTCTGCCGTGAGTCATAGATCCTCTGAATTTCTTTGTTTTTTTCCTTGTCAATTCAATCACTTTCCGCATTTTCTCCTAATCATAGGTCGAAAGCAGATAAATTAATGTATTATTATACTTTCGGATAAGCTTTAAGAGATGTCTATGCCTCTGGATCAACATAACCTACAGTTTTCATTATGAAGATAGCTTTGTTATTTTTCCTTGATGTATCCTCTGCTACTTTCTTTGCATCTTTCAGTGTACATTTGCCAAGATCGTTGATGTTTTCTCCATCGTCTAGGATATATTCTTCATCGGCGCTTTTGATATACTTCATTTTTACACCCCATTTATCGTTTTTCTCAATATAGTCAATAAATACCGGTTTTTAAAATTGTCTAGTTTTTAAATCTTTGTTTATGCAGATCACAGAACTTCTCATTATCATTATGTTAAATAAAAATTTCAGATATTTGTCTCAATTCTCAGTAATGTTACATCATAGTACACAACTTTCTTATCATGAAATTCAAAAGTCCATCTTATCGGAAAAGCATAGTCTTTTCGATATGTTATGTTTCCACTTAATGAAGAAATCATTTTTTCAAGAAAAGGAATTGTTTTTTTCAGATGGATGGAATAAAGTATCTGGGAGATCTCAAATCCCTTTTCAATAAATTTTCTATCTGCCTTTTGATTACTTTTCTGTGCACCAAATGGTGGATTCATAATAATCGTATCGCATTTTTCTTTAATATCAAAAACATCTTTTACTAGAAATTCAACGTATAATTTATTTTTTTCTGCATATTTTTTTGCTTTTTCAATGCTCTTCTTATCAATATCAAATCCAACGACTTTTTTAGCACCCGTAAGAATTGCCCCTATTGCAAAAATTCCAGTACCACAACCTAAATCAAAAACTACTTTATCCTCGATATCTCCATATTGATGTGCAGTAAATATAATGTCTGCTGCTATCCCTGCTGGCGTAAGGTATTGTTCAAGTGTTGAAGAAGGATCATCAAATGCAGGAATTTTTTGTAAAATTATTTCTAATCCTTTTTTCTTCATTTCAATTAAAAATGTAATGTTCAATTTAATACTTTTTTGTATTAAATGATAGGTAATATTAAATATTACATTTAATCTATAATAGTATTAAGATAACATGGTAAATCCAATAAAACGCATCTATTTTTGCTCAATAGCCATAATTATCATTATTACAATAACAAACTGTCAACCTATTATTAGTCACAATTTAATTGGAAATAATATTTCTAACAATGCTGCCTGTCAGGGTTACACTTTAATATCTCCAAGAAAAGATCGCTCTCCTTTTTTAATAGATATGGATGGAAATTGTCAACCAAAATTCTATAGTGCTGTTATAAGCTCAGTTCAACGTCTTCCAAACGGAAATACTTTGATAAACGAAGGTACTTCGGGTAGAATATTTGAAGTAACTTCTGAAAAGGAAATTGTGTGGCAATATTGCTACGAAGGAGAAGGCGAATTAATTCGGGATGATTGGGTGTATAGATCTTACCGTGTCCCTCCAGAATGGGTGCCTGGAAATCCTTCAAATTATATAAATTGGGAATTCTTATATGAGGAATAATTTATGAAAAAAGAAATTATTGTATATTCAATTTTCATAATTTTGTCTTTGTCTACTTTTAATTGCATCTCAACTGCAATACAAGATTATAAAACTTATGAATGGGAACAAGTAGTTGATCATGGTTTTGAAAATAAAAATAATCTTCATGCATGGTCTATGAAGGAATACAAAGGTTTTCTTTACATTGGTACCAGAAATGTTGTTGATGGTTGTCAGATTTACAGATCAGAAACTGGAGATAAGGATACTTGGATACAAGTAAACAAAGATGGTTTTTGTAATGATAATAAATCTGAAGGCGCGAGAAATATGATTGTTTATAAAGATTTATTATGGATTATAACAAACTCATGGGATCACGGATCACAAGTATGGGTGACAAATGGAGAAATTAATGAAACCGGTAACTTCTTAACTTGGAAAAAAGCAAATTTAAATGGATTTGGAGAAGGAAAGAAAATTTTATCTTCTCGGGGAATTGGCATATTTCAGAATAATTTATATGTGGGCTCTCATAGTGAGGAGGGTCATCCGTTAGTTTTTAGATATGATGGACCGACCAATTTTGAAGATATTAATCCAGAAGAATGGACTTTAGTAAAAGATTGGTATTATGATCCAAATTATAATCCTGATTTATTTTTAGCAGCTGATTTGATAAATTTTAAAAATAAAGATGGAAAAAATTTTCTTTACACAATTTTAGTTGCTGGTGTAACTCCATTATTAAGGGAATTAAAAGCAAATTTTACCTTTAAAAATCTGTTTAATACTTTACGCATTTTATTTTTTGGAAAAAGCCAAATTTGGAGATATGATGGTATCAACTGGGAATTGATAAACTCTGAAGTTTTTAAAAAATCAAATTTAATGGGGTCTTGTTTTCATATTTTCAATAATTCATTGTATATTGGTACTGCTAATTGGCTTGGTGGTGAAATTTGGAAAACAGATGATGGGGAAAATTGGACGCAGGTTTCTAAAAGAGGTTTTTATCGTCCTTTTAATCTTTGGGTATGGAAAATGCATGATTTTCAAAATAGGTTAATTGCAGGAACATTAAATCCAATAATTGGCTGTCAGGTATGGGTAAGTACTAATGAAAATCCAAAATCACCAAAAGATTTTATAAAAATTAGTAAGAATGGTATGAGTGGTCCAAGATTATTAAATATTCAAGAACTACCACAGGATGGTGCAAGATCTTTTGAAACTTTTAATGGTAATTTGTATGTTGGAACAACAAACTGGATTGATTTAAATACATTTTTTAAAGGCACAGGTTGTGAAGTTTGGAGAATTGGAAATATTGATAAATTAAGTTATACGTAAATTTTATTTGCTAAAACTAGTTTTAGTGCCGCTCATACCTAATGGGCTTGTAGATCAGCTCGGAAGATCGCCTCCTTGGCATGGAGGAGGCCTCGGGTTCAAATCCCGACAAGTCCACTCATTATTTTTCTATAATATTATCTCCATTTTGTATTGTTTTTTATGCTCAGTTTCTCCAATTATTTTGAATCCAAGTTTTTCATATACTTTTTGAGCAGATATATTTTCTTTATATGTTTTTAAGAGCACTTTTTTATATCCTAATTTTCTAGCTTTTTCAATTGTCCCTTTAGTAAGAATTGTACCATATCCTTTTCCAGTAAGCCCTTTCCTAATAACTATTCCAAAACTGGGGATTTTATAACCAAATAACCTTAGAAAGGAATACCCAATAAGTTTGTTTTTTGAAAACATCACAAAATAATGGTCTTTTTTTGATTTACATATATCCATAATAGTTTTCAAATCAAATGGATGTGGATGGAAAAAGCCTTTAGTTTTTTCATCAAGGTTATTTAAAAAATCATATAATTCCCTTGCGTCACTTTCTTCTATATTTCTGATAAAAATAGATCCCTTTTTAGAATCAATGCTCATTTGAAAACCCTATTATTGTAATAACGTTCTTTTCCTTCCATAAACTCAAAAGCCCCCATCATCTCTCTAATACCATAATCAATATCATATTTTACTTTAAAACCAAGTGATTTGATTTTATTAAATGACACCTTGTAATTTCTCTTATCGGGGTCCTCTCCAAATTCAGCAAATTTAAGATAATAATCAACATATTCTTTTATTTTTAAGGCGACCTCCTCTTTTGTTATACATAACTCTTCAGATCCAACATTATAAACCTCACCATTCATTTTATCAAAATTCTTAATGGCAAAAACAAAACTATGTGCCATATCCTTTACATGAATAAATGATCTCCAATAATCTTTTTCGAACACTATTAATTCCCTATCTTTCATTGCACAAAAAAGAAAATCGTTAACCAATAAATCAAGCCGAGGTCTTAATGATAATCCAAAACCAGTTGAAAAACGATAAATTACAAAATCAGAATATTTTTTTATAGTTTCCTCTGATTTAACTTTTGTTTTACCATACTCTGTCAGAGGACTAAGTGGGGTTTCTTCACTACAAATATCGGTTATATGGCCATAGTTACTCCCCGTTGAAGCATAAATAATTGGAACTTTACAAATATCAACAAGCTTCTTTGTACTCTCATAATTTACTTCATATGCAAGTTTCGGTTGGGCTTTACAAGCAGGATAACCGACGATGGCTGCAAGATGGATTACAAGATCAACATTCTCTAAAGATTTTTTTATATCACTAGCATTTCGAATATCTCCTCTTATAAATTCAAAATCAGGATTGCCAAAGTATGGGAGTATACCATAATATCCATAAGTGAGATTATCAAGTACCCGTACTTTACAAAATTCTAACAACTCAGGAGAAAGGGAACTACCGATATATCCTGCTCCACCAGTTACAAGAACTCTTATAAAAACCCCCCTCCAAATTTGTTAATTATTTTTATAATATAATCTTGCTCTTTACGTGTAAGCTTATAATAAATAGGTAGGGAGATAACACTTTCAGAGATTTTCTTTGCCATTGCGAAAGTCTCTTTACTAAAACTTCTAAAAACTGGCTGTTCATTAATGGGCATTGGATATGCAATCCTTGTCTCAATACCATTTTCATTAAGATAACTATTCAGTTTATCCCGATTATTAACTAAAATTAAAAAAAAGAAATAACAATTAATCGTATTAGGTATTTCCTTTGGATATTCCACATTTTTCAAATGTTCTTTATAATAAGCAACTTTTGCTCTTCTCTGATTCAAAGTCTCTTCAAATCGATTAAGTTGTGGACTGCCTATTGCTGCGATAAGATCCATCATTCGGTAATTATTTCCAAGATAACTGTGAATATATTTAGAAGATTCCCCTTGATTTCTAATCGCTCGTGCCTTTAAGTATAACTCCTGATCATTCGTAAAAACCATCCCTCCTTCAATAGTTGTCAAAATTTTTGCAGCATGAAAACTAGTCATATTAACGAGTCCATGTGTACAACATTTCACTCCATGATATTCAGAGCCAAATGATTGTGCACCATCAACAATCAAAGGAATATCATATTTTTTTGAAATTCGTAGGAGCTCGTAGTAGTTAGAAACATTTCCACCTAGATCTATATTTATTATTGCTTTTGTTTTATCTGTGATTTTTTCCTCAATTAAAGAAGTATCTATGGTTAATGTATCATCTACATCAACAAAAACAGGTATGCCGCCATTATAAAGAACAGCATTTCCTGTAGCAATATATGTTAAGGCTGGTATTATAACTTCATCTCCCTGTCCGATTCCTACACATTTTAATGCAACATCTAATGCTGCTGTACCATTATTCACACCAACAGCATACTTAATATTAAGATACGATGAAGTTTTATCTTCAAAATTTTTAACTTCTTTTCCCATTGAGTACCATTCTGAGTCTATTACTCTCTGTAATGCATCTTTGTCTTCTTGTTGTATATTTGGAATAGACCAAGGGATTTTCATATACATCATTTTTTTAACTAATAAAAACTACCAATAAATATTTAATCCTACGTGCTCATAAAAACATAATAAAATCAAGATGGAGAAAACATGAATGTATTACTTATACATCCAAAACTTACACACGGTCCTGTCACGGATAAAGATAGGAAAACTCTTATGGCTAAATTGTTTACAAATCCAGAGATGACACTTCCTGCCGTAGCTGCAGCCATACCAAAAAAACATAAAATTAGAATTATTCATGAAAATTTTGAAGATATTGATTATTCTGATGGATATGATTTGGTTGGGATTTCCTGTTTTACTGTGTTTGCACCTCAGGTATACGAAATAGCAGATAAATTCCGTAATCTTGGTGTACCTGTGGTTCTTGGAGGCTATCATCCCTCTGCTCTTCCTGAGGAGGCTAAGCATCATGCAGACGCAGTTGTTATCGGTGAAGCAGAGTATAGTTTTTCTCGCCTTATTGAAGATTTGGAAAAAGATAAATTACAGCCTCTTTATCGGGCAGAAAAACCAGTTAAATCAGAGGATATTCCGCCTTTGCGGAGAGATTTGTTACCCTTCCAGACTTTTACAGATGGCATGAGAATCACTCGTGGTTGCCCTTATTTATGTGAATTTTGTTCGATAACCTACTTTTTTAAGCATTGTTATAGAAAGCGCCCGATAAAAAAAGTTATCGAGGAAATAAAAAGCTTATCAAGAAAATTTGTATATATTCATGATGCGAATTTAACTGTAGACTTGGAGTATTCCAAAGCGCTATTCAAAGCCATGATAAAAGAAAAAATAGATAAAAAATGGTTTGCAAATGGAAACATCTACATCCTAGGAAAAGATGAAGAATTTTTACAGCTAGCAAAACAATCAGGATGTATAGGATGGACAGTGGGTTTTGAATCAGTGTCCCAGCAAAGTCTCGATGGAGTTAAGAAAAAGGAAAATAAGGTTGAGAAATACGCTGAGTGGATAAAAACCATTAGAAAACATGGAATGGCTATAAATGGACTATTTATGTTTGGTTTTGATCATGACACACCTGATGTTTTTGATCGAACATTGGAGGCTCTAAACCAATGGGAGATTGATGCTGGTGAATTTAATATATTAACTCCTCTTCCTGGAACCCCGGTGTTTGACAAAATGGAACGAGAAGGGAGAATTTTAACTAAAGATTGGTCCAAGTATACACAGACGCAGGTTGTTTTCAAACCTAAAAACATGACTCCAAAAGAACTGTACGAAGGTACTAGGAAGGTTATTAAGGAATTCCATACTTATGATAAGATGCTTAAAAGATGGGCTAGACTTGTGAAATTATCTTTTACATTTTCTACAATAACGAGTATGATAGCGATGGATATCTCTCGAAAAATCTGGTATAAGAGAGACTTTGGTATTTAATCAATAGCTGGTAATATGAGAATTTTATTAGTTCAACCATATGCCGGATATGAACTTCCGAATATAGTTATGAAGTTATCCGCAAGTTTACCTGCCTTTCCAAATCTAACATTACAACAATTAGCGGGAATATGCCCTGAGGAATATGATGTAGAAGCAGTTGATGAAAATCGTGGAGATAAAATCAAGTTTGATAGAGAATATGATCTTGTTGCTATTACTTGTCGTACAGCGACGGTACCCCGTTCTTATGAAATAGGTGATGAGTTTCGTCGTCGTGGTGTGCCTGTGGTTTTGGGTGGTTATCATCCTTCTGCTTTGCCTGATGAACCTAAAATGCATGCTGATAGTGTGGTCATAGGCGAAGCAGAAATTAGTTTTGCGAAAATATTAAAAGACGTCCAAAAAGGCAGATTAAAGCCGTATTATCAATCTGATCCAGTAGATCCAAAGCTAATTCCGCCCGCAAGAAGAGATATAATTGACTATTATCTTCCATTAGCAGCAATAGAGGCGACAAGGGGATGCCCCGTTAACTGTGATTTCTGTTTCGTTCATAAAATCAAAGGAAAAATACATAGAAAAAGACCAATAGAAAACGTCATCGATGAGATAAAAACAATAAAACAAAAAAACCTCTTCTTCTTCGATGCTTCTTTAACCACAGATCCACGTTATACTAAAACACTTTTTAAACACATGAATGGGTTAAATAAACGGTTTACATGTTATGGAAACGTAAATGTTTTAGCTAGAGATGATGAGTTTTTAAAAGTAGCAAGCGAAGCTGGATGTCTAAGCTGGTGTATAGGTTTTGAGGCAATATCCCAGAACATAATTGATAACATCGGTAAAACAACAAATAAAATAAAAGACTATCAAAAAGCTGTTAAGAAAATTAAAAATTATAATATGAATATAACTGGATCTTTTATCTTCGGATTTGATGGTCAGGAGACAACCACATTTAGAGAAACAATGGATATGCTTAATCAGTTAGATATCGATGTAGCATGTTTTAATGTGCTAACACCATTTCCGGGTACCAAATTATTTGAGAGGATAAAAAATGAAAATAGAATCACATCCTTTGATTGGACCCGATACACATGTGCCAAAACAGTCTTTACGCCAAAAAATATGACACAAAAGGAGTTATATGATGGAACAATCTGGGTTTTAAATAAATATTACTCTGTTACGCCCACAATAAAAAGAGTTGTTAAAAATATACGTCATGGTTTTCATCCCTTCATGAACTCATTACTGGGAAATTGTTTATTCTATGCTCGAAAATTTGATCCAGGTAGAAATTAACAAATAAAAAATTAAAGATATTTGTAAAAATAGGAAAAATATCTAAGGTATAAATTTATAAAATGTTTTATTGTTTGAAATATCAATGGTTAACATAAAAATAAAAGATAAATTTTTTTTTCGCATATATGAAACACAGTTATTACAAAATATTATAAAATATCAAATTCAAAAAAAATCTACACCATTTCCCACAGTTTTTCAAATTCAACTGATAAATCAGTGTAATGGGTCTTGTATAATGTGTCCAAATATCTATATAAAAGGTAAAACTGAATTTATGGCAGATAGTTTATTTGAAAAGATTATTAGTGAAATATTAAAAAAGTCAAAATCCCCTACAATAATACTTGAACTTCAGAATGAACCTTTGCTCGATAATGAACTATTTAGAAAAATTAAATATATTAACAAGACTTTTGCACTTTTTTGATTCACAGATATGTAAATAGAGAGTTAGATCATTCCATCCTCTGGATGGGATGATGCTATTTACGCAGAAGATAGATAGCTTTGGCAATACATTAGACGCCTATAGGGGCTGTTTTT
>JAUWBM010000113.1 GCA_030601705.1 Thermoplasmatota archaeon | reverse complement strand
AGAATCATATCATTCTCATCAAATAGTTTATTGCAACGAGCACAATAATGCCGTGTCATTTTACCTTATCCTTGCTCCTTGTCTAAAATTCCATGATGTTGTACAATCTAACTGCTAAATGCTGATAAAATTTCCTCCTCCGAATCTACAATTTCACAATGGGTATTTCTATTGAAAAATTTTCTTGTTTAATTCCAACACCCCACAACCCCATTTCCCCCTCTAAACACTAGAGGTAACGTGCATATCAACAGGTTTAAGCTATTATCAACACTGTTGTAACAGGAGGGAAAAAAGGAAAAAACAGATAATTTAATAAATATCTTTATATTATTTATTTAATAATATATGACGAATTCCGAGAGTGATTCTGAGTTTATCCAGGATATCAAACTAATTTTAACAGCAATGATTTTAATCTTTTATTGTATTCTTTGTTATATCTTTCTTAAATCTTATAACACATGATAAAAGTATATTTGCAGTAATTACTTTATTTATTTTGATTCTATATCTTATTGTAGATGCTTATCAAAAGATAAAAAGAGAAGAAAAAAGGGAAAAAGAGGAAAAAAAAATCAGACCTGGAATGAAAGTAATAGCAAGGGCATTAGAATATTACAAAATATTAGATGGTCGTACTCAACAAAGAGAAAACTACATACTATTAGCACAATCTATGCTATTACTATCTATTGTAACTGCCTTAATGTTAGATCCCCTAAATGATGATATATTCTCGATACCAATTGCAATTTCAATTGCAGGTATTGTAATTACTCTTTTGTGGTATCTTGCTAACGTAAGGTTGATTAGTCAAGCAGGTGTTTTAATTGATAACTATTTGTTTCATGATGAAATCGTTAGAGCGTCTATTACATCTGTTAAACGTCAGCCGAGTGCGGTTTTACTTCTTCACGTTATATTACCTGGTTCTATTTTTATTCTTTGGATATATTTATTATATTACTCAGTTTATCAAATCGACATATATGTTTTTGTAATGAGATTATTTCCTTACTATTTACTAGGTTTTTTGGGAAGCGGGATTCTTTATAAAGTTCTTCTTCCTAGAACGAAAAAATTAGATAATGATTCAATTTAAAAGACGGAAAGTATACTCCATCCTTCCCTAATCTACACTTCCACAACATCTATTTCTTTAAAAACATTCTTCTACGATTTTTAATACAATTTTTGCGTATTATAAAATCTTTATGGGATTCATTTATAAGTAGATATTCTTATTACATATTTAACCTAAAAAGGAGGTTTTTGAAAATGGGAAAATTTAAATGTTGGAAATCAGAAAATGATGGGCAATGGTACTTCCATCTAAAAGCAGAAAATAATGAAATAATCGCAAAAAGCGAAGGATATGAGTCGAAAGACGGATGTCTCAATGGTGTAAATTCAGTTAAGCGCAATGCGCCAGATGCAGATGTAGAGGTAGCAGAGTAAGAATAAAATAACAATCATTACACTTACAGGTTTACTTCCTGTAAGTCAGTAAATCTAAGTCGCTCCATAACATTTTATTTGCTTCTGCTAACTGGATTGAAAGGTATAAAGAGGGTTAAGGTTTTTTCACTTTTTAAAAAGTTTTTTATAGCGTTCTACTTCTCGTTTTTTCTCATTTTCAATTATCTTTTTTGTTTCTTTAGCAATTAACGTCTGTTTCTTGATAAAATAATTAAAGAGAGTGTTTAAATCATTAACTTTTTTGAATTTTTTACGATGTTTATGCAAATAATCTAAATCATGAAGATTAATAATTGGTTCTCTACCTTTTTTAATTACCTTAATATCCTCTATGGCTATTCTTTTTATCCTTCTGATTTCCCTAAATTCTCGAATTTTTGTTTTAATGGTGTTTTTAATATCAGCAAAGATAAAAATTATTATTACAATTATTGTTAAAACAATGATTATATAAATTTTTGTAATAGTGGTTAATTCTTCAACTAATGATGTTATTAATATGAGTATGATTGCAATAATTACTCCCGTTGTTTGAGTTTTTGTTATTCCCATATCTTATTAAAATCTATCAGAATAACTTAAATGTTTCTATAGAAAAAATAAGGAGAAATAGTATATCACGTTACCCCTACATTCCCTTGTATACTTGACACGTTTCTCGAAGAAAAATAAATATTTAACTATATCAACCTCTATATCTTCCAATATTTATCTAGTTCATTCTTAATTTTATCGACAACCGGCTCTACATCCATATCTTCTTTTACTGAATCATCGAACGTTACAGGTTGGGAAACCATTTGTCCAAGTTGAGAAAGCAGGCATTTTCCTATCCAATTTAGATTGTACCCCCCTTCCAATGTGCAAACTATTTTAGGTTGAATCTCTTGCAATTTAGCTATCATTTTTCCAAAGAAATTAGATGTTAATTTTAGTCCACCAAGAACATCAGAATGATGTGAATCAAAACCTGAAGAAATTAGTATTATATCCGGGCCAAATTGTTGTGCAATAGGAAGAAAAATCTCGTCCAACAGTTTAGATACAGCATTGTTGCCATTACCATGAATCAAAGGGGCATTTATCGTATATCCCTGCCCAACTCCTGATCCTATCTCACTAATATCTCCAGTTCCTGGATAGTGTGGAAACAAATGAATTGATTGATACATAACATCCTTTCTATCATAAAAGATGTATTGTGTTCCATTCCCATGATGGACATCGTGATCAAAAATTAACACCTTTTTTCCTTCTTTTGAAATTTCATTTGCAGATATTGCCACGTTGTTAAAAAGACAGAATCCCATAGATCGATCGCGGGTTGCATGATGCCCTGGAGGCCTTACCAATGCAAACGCATTATCTGCTTTTTCATGGAGAACGTTTTTACATACTCGAAGTAAACCGCCTGCTGCAAGCCGAGCAGTTTCATAATCTGATTCGCATACGTATGTATCCATATCCAACCATGAATTCCCCCGAGAACTAATGTCTTTAATCTGCTGAATCATTTTATCTGAATGTACTGAAAAAAGTATTTCCTCGGGTAAAAGTTCGGGTTCAACAAACTCAAGTTTATTGTAAAATGATGATTTTTTTACTTCATCCATCATAACCATTAGTCTTTCTGCATTTTCAGGATGACCAGCACTATCGTGTTTACCAAATTCATTTGAATATACTATTTGAGTTGTCATGAAAATCAAAGAAATAATAATACAGTAACTAAATATAAGATTAATTCTAAGATTTAAGTAGAGACAATGCATTGGGGGTAAACAGTTATGAACAACATGTTGCTTGGCATTTCACCAGAGTATCTCTATTTCCATGGAAAAACACCAAGAAAGGTATCTGAGTATCATAGACCGTATTTTTTGGTTTTTTGCCAAAAAGAAAGAAACATAGATTCTGCAAGAAATGATCTGCAGAAAAAATGGGAGAATAACAGTTCTGATGAGAGCCCTCTCTCCAAAATAGAGAAAATCGGTGAGGTTGAAAACTATCGAAGCTTTTGGAATTTTAACGAAAACAGAAAGATATTCAAAATTTATACCAAGAAATCATATTTTGTCCCTGAGGTAAGTGATTATCTCTTCTTCAACCATGGATTCTACACTGCTGAGCACGATATACCATATCAACAGAGAGCCCTTGTTGATCTTGAAGCCGATGGGAAAACATGGATTTTTGATACAAATGGTGAAAAAAAGAAACTTAAGGTCTTAGTTTACGATATTGAAACCATGCAGTATGAAGCAGGGAAAATCAACGTCCCTATAGATATGATAGGTCACTCAGATTTTGACATCATTTTTGAATCTGAAAAAAATTTAGAAACAGAAGAATTCAGTTTTGATATTATAGACTGCCCCACCAACTGGGAAGATATGGATGTGAAACAAGTTGTTTCAAGGAATGTTGACGAGGAGATAGAAAATCTTTATTCATTCTGTAAAATGACAATGAACTATGACATCATTTCTGGACATAACATCGCAGGTTTTGATAATCTTCAGATTTATAATAGGTTAAACTGGATTCTAAAGAATTATCAGGGAAACCTATCAGATGAACAGAAAAAAACATTTCAGAGTTTTGTACGAAAGTACAGTAGAGTGGATAAATCATTTCATTTTGGCACCCAATCCGAAGCAGTACAATTTTATCCCTGCAATCTCGACACATATCTAGGGGTAAGAAAATTCTATTCATTTTTAAACGAGTTTAGCTTGAAAGCAGTCGCACCATTCCTTGGCATACACATAAAGGATCGTCTAATTCTTGCTCATACTCAGATAAAACTAGATGACAGGACACTGAAATACAACAAACATGATGTTCAAGAGCAGTTAGGCGTAACACTGAATCTTATCCAACAGACATTGCCTCTCGCATTTACCACAGGAATGTCTTTTGACATGCTTCTTTCTTCTGGCGCAGTTAACATGTGGGACCACATGTCTCTAATTAGGGGCGCAGTGCAAAAGAAAATAATGCCACCTATCTGTAGAGTCATGTCTATTTCACAAGTCTTATTACGAGATTTTAAGGAATGCGACACAAGTGAAGAAATAGCAAGAAAGGCAAAAAAAACAAAAGAACAACTGTCTAAAGAATTCGTCCGAGTTGTAAAATATGGAGATGAAATGCCCAGATGGATGGAAGATCCTTATGTCATTTACAACGAAATGGCAAAAGATCCTGATGAACGATTGAATTATCATATGCCTGGCGGTATGACCATAAAACCCGATAAAGACGCGAATTCTCATTTTATCCCATGGTGGTACGTCGTAGTAGCAGATGTCGGTGCGATGTATCCAACAATACTTAAGGCAATGAACATTGGAGGAGACACAGTTAGACTTGCAAAAATAGATGAACAACCTGATGATTTTATTTGGCTTAAAAAAATACCTAAAAGATTCCTTGACAAGCGAAAGATACATTATAGAGAAGTCTCAGATAAAGATTCTTTTGCAGATAAAGGCTATATCATTGGTGTTAAAATCGATGATAACCCAGGTGTTGTCAATTGTGCAATGACTGGTATTATGAGCATGATTGCAAAGATGAAAAATGAATTAAAAGAAGCAAAGAAGAGAAACAATAAATCTGAACTTCAACGCTTAAAGATGATGTATCAGAGTGTAAAAGGAGCCAGAAATGCCGGTAGCGTTGATTATTCACAAAGGATTATTCTTATTAATCCAGAAGGAAAATATGAAAATATTAAAATCGGCGAGTTTGTGGATAAAGCAATTGATAAATTTGGATATTTTACTGAAAAAATCAATGGCACTGAATTTGAAATTGCAAATATTAATGATAATTGGAAAGCTGTTTCAATAAATAAAGGGGGGAAAGTTGGAGTTAAAAAAGTAAAACAAGCGGTTAGACATAAATGGAAGGGTAAGCTTGTTAAAATCTCGACAAAAAGCGGGTTTACCGTTGTTACTCCAAATCATAGCGTATTTACAATAAAAAATGGAAAAATAAACGAGATTTCAGCTGGTGAAATTAAGGATTATACTCTACTTGTTCATGCAAATAAAATTCCAAATATCGAAACAAGTCAAAATATCAATTTAATTGACAAAATTCATACACCTGACTATTATGGATTTATTGACAAAGAAAACTTAGTTTTTTTCAACGGATTGAAAAATGATTTAATAAGATCAAATGTAAAATCAAATAACTCTACGCCTTATCTAAAAATTAATCTTGAGAAATTAAGAAATCTACAAATTCCTGATTATCTACTAAAATATATTACAATAGGATCAAATGGAAGACAATCTAGTAGAATAAACTCCTGTATTTCCATTGATGAAAAACTTGCAGAATTACTAGGTTATTATATATCAGAGGGGCATACCTCAAAAAGAATTAGAAACGAAAATCCATTCTATTACATTACTTTCTCCAGTGCATCTGAACAGATGCATAAAAGAATTCAAGATTTATCTAATGAGGTATTTGGTGTTTCAGCATATACATTAGACAGAATGAAAACTGCAAAAACACTTGTATCAACTCTTCATGCAAAAGTTATAAATCACTTTCTTGAAGAGGTTATTAAATGTGGTACGAATAGTAGAAATAAACAAATTCCTCATCAAATTTTATCAGCTTCCACCTCTGTAAAAAATTCTTTTTTTACGGCATATATGCAAGGCGATGGTAATTATAAAGATGAAATGCCAAATTCTTGCCCATTAGGTAGATATACTACAAATAGCAGATTGTTAAACGAGGATTTAATAACACTTCAGAAACAATTTGGAAATAAAACTAATACATATTTTAGAGAAAGCGAAGAAACATATAATACAAGAATTGTAAATTTCTTTAAGGGAAAAAAAGAGATATTGGAAGATTGTTATGCAATTCCTCCTAAAAAAATCGAATTTGTTGATCCTAGCTCAGATTATGTATATGATATAAGTGTAGAGGAGAATGAGAATTTCTTAGATGCAAATGGAGGTATTCTTTTGCATAATACTCATGGCATACTTGCAGCACCCGGTGTATCTGGTCGTCAGTTTAATTTATGGGGTGCTTCAACAATTACCACAAAGGGTCAAGCAATCCTTGCAGATAGTCTTGAGTATCTGAAAAGCAAAGGCATACGTGTTGTATATGGGGATACTGATGGAATTTATATGGGATGTTCTCGTTCAGTAAAGAATCTCCCAGAATTTTCAAAATCACTAGGTGTTTCAACAGGAGAGGATGAAAGCGCATGGCTTACTAAACCTGATGTGGCTTTTTCCGCCATCGATGAATGTAACAAAAAATGGCAGGAAGATTTGAATTATCCAGATTTTGAATTGGAACCGGAAATCCATGATGGAATGATATTTGTAAAACATAAAAACTATCTTATTTTTGATAATAAAAACGGAAAAATTGAGCTAACTACAAAGGGAAATAACTTCAAGGGAGCTGATAAAGCAAATATTGCAAGGAAGGTACTTAAAACTATTATGATGAATGTACTTAAAGAAAACCCAAGTTGGACCGATGAGGAAGAGGCGAGAAAAGCAGTAAAGAATAGTATACGAAATAACACAAAAGAGATAGTATCAACGCTGGATTTATCAAAAGTTGATTTAAGCGATTTAACACTTGTACAATCTGTTCAACCTGCAAAAAGATATAAAGTAAATCAAGATGGGTCGGATTCTACTTTTGCAAAACGTTCTAAAGCGTTAGAAAAGCTTCTTGGTTACCCAATAAAAAGTCGTGTAAAACTTAACTTCGTGGTGACAAAAAGATCACTCCCAGGCATTACAAAACCATCAAAAAGTGGTGTAAAACCTATTGATTATATGTATCCTGTTGATTTGTTAAAAGATACCAGTGAAATTGATCTTGGCTGGTATAAAAAGATGATTGAAAATTATATTCAAGGTGCATTTGGTCTTTCTGATTTGCAGGTGACTGAGCAGACAGGGCTTGATGCTTGGATGTAGTTTTTGTTATTTTTATTTGTAACAACTGTAAAGAGAGTGGGTAACAACTGTACAACAAGTCTTTATAAGTAGTAACGCGAAACTAATTATTGAATAATTATGTTGATTGTAGGGCAAGTATCAAGCAAGGAAGAAGCAAACGAAATAACTTTTATTGCTAAGCTTTTTGTTGTTGGGCAACGTGCTCGG
>JAUWBM010000139.1 GCA_030601705.1 Thermoplasmatota archaeon | reverse complement strand
ATATCAAAACAGTGGCATGTTGGACATAGATATGTACATGTACCACATCTCAGGCATTTATCAGCGACTTCTTTCCAAAATGGGTTTTCAAAGATTTTGTCAAGTTTTTCTGCAATACCATCTATTTTCTGAACGCGTTTGATTGAATCTTTTGCTTTCTTTTCAACTTCTTTTTTCTTATTTTCATCTGATTTTGTTGCTGGTTTAAATAGTTTAGATTTAACTATTTGTTTGCCTTTCTCGCTGTTTACTTCTACAAAGTATTTGTCACCAATATCAGTAAGCAATATGTCAACATGTTTTGAAGAAGCAGGACTGTCTTTAAAAGATGTACAGAAGCAATTTGGATAAGGATTTGTACAACTAAGACCAACTAGTAATAAGTTGTCCCTTTTTGTTGTATAAAATGGATCTTCATAATCTTCCTTAAATATTGGATCTATTATTGCAAAGCTTTTTGCATCACATGGTCTTATGCCGAATACTGCTTTTTTGCCATTATCGATATCTGGTGATTGTATTTTTCCTTTTGTACCTGGTGTAAATTTAAATAATGTTTCAGTTTGACAGAATAATAGGTTTTTTGGTGGCACTTTAGAATTACTATATTTTAAGTTAATTTCTTTGGGATTTTTAATTTCTTTAAATAGTGTTACATCTTTGTCCTCAACTGGTGCAAATACTTTGTATTTGCCAATCATTTCCGTTATAAACTTTGGAAGATCTTGTTTTGATAAAATATAACTGCTCATCATTTATCACCTCACAGTATAAACTCCTCCGGATCATCCGGTTTAAACATAGCCAAAAGTGGCTTTGCCTCAGCATCGATCCCTGCTTTGTAATCATACAATTCTTGGATATCTTTAGTTATTTTTTTATTAAGTTTCATAAGTGGAATATCCATTGGACATGCTCGTTCACATTCACCACAGCCAACACATCTACCAGCTAGATGAAAAGCACGTAACAAGTTCCAAGCAGTATTTTCAGAAAGGTTTACCGAACGTCTTACCCATTGAGGATCTAAGAGTTCAACCATACACTCTTTACAATAACACATCGGACAAGCATTCCGACAGGCATAACATCGAATACATTTGTCAAATTCTTTCTCCCAGTCTTTCCATTTTTCATCAAGTGATTTTTTCTCTAGTGTTACTATTTCTTTATAATCTGGTTTTTTTGTTCCTTTTATTTCTTTGCCAATTAAAATATCATGAATTATTGGAGTTGGATATTCGCATTCTTTACATTTCTCAGGCATCAATTCATCTTTAGAAATCTTCTGGGTTTTTCCATCAACTGTTATTGCAAATTTATCATTATCATCTTTTACCTCAACGCTTTTATGTTGACCTGGGAATTTTGCCTTGAGTTTCTTTACATCAACAACGCCTGTACATGGAATTCCAATAATTACTACATCTTCTCTTTTCAAACCTTTTTCTTGAATAATTTGAACAATAGCCCTTGAGTCACATCCCTTGAGTACAATTCCGATTTTGCGTGTATCCGGCTCTTCATCCCTGCGAAGTGGAGGCTTATCTTCAAGCATAGGATAAACAGCTAAGTTATTTACACAAGTCGGATTGAAAACAAATTTTTCAGCATCTTTTTCGTCATATGCAAATGTTGGTGCTGCTTGAAATCCAGTAGTACCTTTGTCATAACCAACTACGTATTTTACATCTTTACGTCCAACAGTTTTTTTCACTGCATCTCGAAGTTGTTTTTCGTCTACCATTTGTTTTCCCTCCTGAAATGTTGCATAGGCCCTAATTTTCGTACGTCTTCAGTTACTTCTTTGACTACTTCTGCAAATTTATTTCCCTCTGCAGCTGAAACCCATGTCATTCTAACCCTACGCGAGTCGATACCTGTGTATTCAAGTAGGTTTTTCAAAACAGCCATTCTACGTCTTGCCAGATAGTTTCCACGTTCATAATGGCAATCACCTGGGTGACAACCACCAATTAGTACACCATCTGCGCCTTGTTGTAACGCGTTTATTACAAATATCGGGTTTACACGTCCTGAGCACATTACTCTTATTACTTTCAGGTTTGGTGGGTATTGAATTCTACTGGTACCTGCCAGATCCGCTCCGGCATATGAACACCAGTTACATAAAAACCCAATTATATTTGGTTCAAATTTTTCCTTCATACTTAGCCTCCAATTACCTTACTTACATTCATTTTTTTAATCGGACCCATTTTTTCTAGTTCTTTAACAAAATCATCAATTGTGCGTTCAAGTTTTGCCGATTCTCCTGTTGAGAACCATTCAAGCCTAATTCGTTTTGGATCAATGTTGAGTTCTTTGAGAACATTTTTAAGAAGCACTAGTCGTCTTCTTGTTTTGTAGTTTCCATCATGGTCACATTCCTCTGGTGGGCAACCGGCAACCATTACACCCCACGCACCTTCATCAAAAGCATTTAGTACTAATTCTGGTGCAACTCGGCCAGAGCACATACTTACAATTATTCCATATGGAGTTTTCACCAAGGTAGGTGACTCGCTTAATTGCATACCAGGAAACATTGACCAATTACATGCAAAAACAACTAGTTTTTTTCCATCTTCCTTTATAAATTCCTTAACTTTTTCATGAAGTTCAGGTAGTGTTACCTCACACCCTTCTTTCTGAGTAATTGCACCAGCGGGGCATGCAGCAACACAAAGCCCACAGCCTCTACATTCTACTTTATCAACAACTATTTTTTTGTTATCTTCATCTTTTTCATCAATCGATAAAGCCTCATATTTACAGAGCGGAACGCATATTCCACAGACACTACATAGATCCTCGTCAATTTTTACAATGGTTCCTTCGACTTCAAATCCTGCTTCTATGAGGTCTGCTCTTGCATCAGTTAAAATATCAGTAATAGGTACACCTGCTGAACAATTGTCACTACAGTTTTTACAGTAAAAACATTGGAATATTTTTTCAACAATTTCTTGAGTAGGTTTTATTTCACCTGTGATCATTCCATAAATAAGTAGTAGTTTTCCTCTTGGTGTATCTGATTCCCAGTTATTGGATTTAAACAAGGGGCAAAGCTCGTAACAGTATCCACATCGTATGCATTTGTTTAGTTCTTGTTCCCATTTCTTTGATCTTTTAAAATTCCCGTTCGATTTAAAATAAAATAATTTACCTAACATTCCCATTTATCCCACCTTGTATCTAAGATTTGTAGCTTTCACCCAATCATCTGGTGCATCCATGATTTTATGTGGATTCAAAATATTGTTTGGATCAAGAGCCTGTTTGACCTTTCTCATCACTGGTATCATATCAGGTCTTGCTTTCTTCCACGCTGGCGCCTTAGACAATCCTATGCCATGCTCAGCAGAGGTTACACCACCAACAGAATCGATGTAATCATATAGCTCTTCGATTACATGTTCTGCATCTTTCCATTGGCTTTTCTTTTTTGGATCAAGCATGATTTTTGTGTGAATTACTCCAGATCCGCAATGGCCATATACTGCCATTATCACATTGTTTTTCTTAGCGATCTCATGGATTTTTTCTGCAGTTTCCGCAATCTTTGAATTTGGAACACCCATATCATCTGCAAGATCAGTACATATTATTCCTTCTTTGTATTGTGAGAGTGAAGCGAATAGTTTTTTTCTTCCACTGAATAATTTAGTTCTTTCTGCTAGATCATAGCTCTTTTTGATATCTTTACCATTATGTTTTTTACAAATCTTCTTCATTTTTTCTATTTCAAAGTCTACTGCTTCTTTGACGTTTCCATCTGCTTCAAAAAGAATAATTGCTCCAACCTCTTTTAAGCCGAGATCCATTGCTTTGTTTACAGCAATAATTCCAATTTTATCCATTAATTCTAACATTGAAGGTTCGCAACCACTAGAAATAATGTCAGAAATCGCATTGCCTGCACCCTGGAGCTTATCAAAATTTGCGACAGCTAGACACCTATATTTTGGAAGAGGTCTAATTCCCATAGTTGCCTCAACAACAACACCAAGAGTACCCTCAGAGCCAACAATAAGTCGCTCAAGTTGGTAGCCCGATGAGTGAACGCGTGTATTACTACCAAGATTAACTAGATCTCCATTTGCAAGTACAACTTTCATACCATATACATAATCTCGAGTAGCACCATATTTTACAGATCTGACACCTGATGCATTAGCAGCAATTTCACCACCAATTGTTGCAATACGACTTGATGCAGGAGCAGGTGGATAAAATAGACCTAATGGTTTTAGAGCACGATTAAGATCATCATCAACAACACCTGGTTCAACCTTTACAAGCATATCCTCGGGTCGAATATCAAGAATACGATTCATTTGTTTCATATCAAGAATAATACCACCATCAATTGGGACAGTATGACCTGATGTTCCAGATCCAGCACCACGGGGAACAACAGGAATTTTGTTAGCATTAGCATATCTCATAATTTTTTGAACTTCCTCAATTGTTTTTGGCCGTACAACAGCAGTTGGTAATGCATGATGAACTGAAGCATCAGAACCATAAACATAGAGATCAGCGATGTCATCTGAAACGTTATTTTCTCCAACTATTTCTTTCAATTTCTCTATATCTATTTTCATGCTTTCACTTCTTTCAATGGGTTCGGCCCCATCTTTTTTAGTTCATCTACAAAATCTGTTACAACCGAAGCGAACTTTGCTCCCTCTGAGGCAGAGATATATTCAAAACGAACTCTATCAGGATCAATTGCCAGTTCTCCAAGGAGTTTTTTCAGAAGTTTCATTCTCCTATTAGCCTTGTAATTACCAGACTGATAATGACAATCCCCTGGATGACAACCTGCTACAAGAACACCATCTGCGCCTTTTCTTAATGCCTCCAAAACAAATACAGGATCAACACGTCCTGAACACATAACACGTATTGATTTTATATTTGGAGGATATTTCATCCTACTAGTACCTGCAAGATCTGCACCTGCATATGAGCACCAGTTGCATAAAAAACCAATGATATTCGGCTCAAAATCTTTCATATTTTTTCACCTCAAATTTTATTCTTCATGTTAATCTATCATTACTCCAATTAGATTCATTCATATTTTTTCCAAGCTCAGATAACGTCATCTCAACAGCCTTTGGTACAGCTGCAGCAATTGTTGAACTCAATTGTTCCCCAAATTCAAGCGGCATCTCTTCTAGTACAATCCCAATAATCACGATTTCATGTGGAATGCAATCTTCACCAAGTTTTTCAGATAATTGAAGCGCCTCAAGGAGTGTAACATCATGTGGATTATAGGAATGCATTGATGAAAAATCACTGAGAAGAAATCGTTTTACTTCACCATTCCGTTCGTTATTTATTTTAACTGCATCGATAAGTATTGCTTTATCATATCCTCGAAGCATATCAAGGAGGTTCATACCTCCAGTCTGTGCTTCATCTATGGTTACATTTGGATCATTGATGTATTTTTTTAATTGGTTTACTACATGAATTCCTACTCCATCATCACGGAGAATCGGGTTTCCAATTCCAAGTACAACGGTTTTCATTTGTTTTTCTCTCAAATTTTTTTTATATGTTTCTTCTAAGGGATTTGTACAGTTTTTTCTTGTTATCATAAATGTTAACTTCAAGCGGCATACCGCCAGGCAGAGTATGTGTTGCACAAGCGAAACATGGATCATATGCCCTAAATGCCATCTCTACCATGTTCAGCAATCCATCATTGACTTTCCCTTTTTTTATAATCCCTTTTGCTGCGTCTCTTACTGACATGTTGATGGCACCCGCATTGTTTGTCGTTGCAACAATAAGATTAGCTTTATCGATAAGTCCATTTTTATCAAGCTTGTAATGATGAATAAGTGTTCCACGAGCTGCTTCAGTTACGCCAAATCCTTCACCGGGTTCACCAACAGGGTTT
>JAUWBM010000071.1 GCA_030601705.1 Thermoplasmatota archaeon | reverse complement strand
AGAAAGTGTCAAAGAACAAATAGTTGAGTTGCCCGAAGAGCCCAAAGAGGAAAAACCTTTTGATGAAGATCAAGAAAAAATATCCAAGGAAAAAGAAATAGAAGCTAGACTTGCCGAGAGAGAAAAACAAGTGGAACTAAGGAGACAGGAGAGAGAACAAAGAGTAAAAGAAAAAGAAGCTAAGAAGTTGAAAAAAATAGCAATTACAAGTAAAAAACACTTGCCTTTCTTTAAAAAAGAAAAAAAGAAAGGATATAAAAAGAAATTAAGTTGGGGGAAGAAAAAAGAAGAACACGAGAAAACAGATGAAAAACCAGAACAAACTCTTTTGGATGAGGACGTTAAAAAACTACTGGTTATAACTGATAATCTTTTGGGGGATCTTCCAGAAGAAGTTATTGACAAATTTGCTCAATCTGAAGATTTTAAATTATATTCGAAGGTTCTCAGCAGATATAAAATCAAGTGAGATTTATGGGACTTTTAGAAAAAGCTCAGCAAAGAAAAGAGCAACTCGAAGAATCCGAGGATTTACAAATATCACATACAGAAAAAACCATAGAAAAACCAAAAGGTCTTTTAGAAAAAATTCAACAAAGAAAACAAGAAAAGGAAAAAATATTGCATCCTGTAATAAGTGTTAAGGATGGAGCGCAAAGTATTGAAATTATTGATGAGCAAAAAGGTTTTGGATGGAAAAAACTTGGTAGTAAAAGAATCGTTTATGATCATAATATAAACGAGTATAGATATGAAGTTATAGAACCACAACTTACTGAGGAAGAAAAGAAAATTAAAAAGGAAATTTCCCATTTGTTCAAGATGCTTGCCGATGTTGATACATTTGATATGAACAAAGAAGAAAAAGAAAAATTTTTAGGGGAAACCCTTGAACAGATAATCATTGACAACAACATTAAATTTGACGAATCATGTGGGGAGAAGATTTTTTATGATCTTTTTGAAGATTTCTTAGAAGAAGACCGGATAGATCTCATATTACATGACGATAGAATATTTTTAGAAGAAACCATTGAACAAATACTTATTAAAAACGATGTTGAATTTTACGAATCATCGAAAGATAAGATTTTTTATCACCTTTTTAGAGATTTCTTAGGATATGGGCGAATAGACATTATAATGCATGACGATGGAATCGAAGATATATCATGTGACGGATATAAAACGCCGATATTCATTTACCATAGGAAATATGAAGCAATTGAAACAAACGTTTATTTTAGCGGTGAAAAAGAATTAACCTCATTTATTGTATTACTTTGTCAGATTTCCGGTAAACAAATATCTGTCTACTCACCAATAGTTGATGGTAAGCTACCTGATGGTTCTAGACTTCAGACAACACTTGCACGAACGGTTACAAAAAGCTCGACATTTACTATCAGAAAATTCAAAGAGAATCCGTTAACTCCGATTGATTTAATTGAATACAAATCACTCTCTGTAGAAATGGTTGCTTACTTTTGGATGGCCATTGAAAGCGGAGCATCTATCCTATTTTGTGGAGGGACGGCAAGTGGGAAGACCAGTGCCCTCAATGCTCTATCATTGTTTATTCCTGCGTCTCATAAAATTATTTCAATTGAAGATACAAGAGAGGTAAATCTTCCACATAAAAACTGGATTGCAGGTACTACAAGAAAAGGCTTCTCATCTTCCGATGAGAACAAAACGGGAAAAGATATTGACATGTTCGATCTCATCAGAGCTGCATTGAGACAAAGACCAAGAGTCATTATTGTGGGGGAAGTGAGAGGAAAAGAAGCCTATAGCCTTTTCCAAGCAATGGCAACAGGACATACATCATATTCAACGGTTCATGCAAGTACAATACACACACTCATACAACGACTTGAAAATCCCCCAATTTCACTACCGAGAGCACTTCTTACCTCTCTCGATGTGATAGTATTCCAAAATGCAGTTGAAATTGGCGGGAAGATGGTAAGAAGAATGACCAGTGTTACTGAAATCATAAAGTTGGATAGCGATACAAATCAACTCATTTTCATGGCTCCTTTTACCTGGGTTTCAAAAACAGATGACAGGTTTGAAAGTAGCCGAGACAGTAAGATATACAATAAAATAAAACAACAGAACGACTGGACCGATGAACAACTTGAATTAGAAATATCTAATAGAATGCTGGTTCTTGAATGGATGAGAAAGAAAAATATTCGATCATATCAAGAATTCGGCAGAGTTGTTGCAGATTATCAAAAATATCCTAAGGAAGTCTTAAAAAGAGTAAAAAAGGAAATGGAAGGATGAAATCCACAAAGTATACAAGATTTTGTCGCCGATTATTTTCAAAAAGCTTCGAAAAGTTTAATATAAGTGAGACAAGTAAAAACAGATTGCTTGAAAAAGCAGATATCAGTATGGCCTACCAGGAATATTATTCAATGGTTTTGATGAATATAATAATAGGTTTTATCGTCTCATTTGTCTCAACGCTCATTTTATATCTACTTGTTCCTAATAATACCACAGCGTTACTCATTTTAATCATTACTTCACTAATTCCAATTGTTATTGGTATAGTTTACATTCAGCTTCCAACATCTAAAGCAAAAAGTCGTGGCAAAAATATTGATAGGCATCTCCCGTATGTGGCCAATTTCGTTAATACAATGTCCGCTGCGGGTATTTCGCCATCTGAGATATTTGGTACGCTTGCGGGAATAAAGCTCTATGGGGAAGTACAAAAAGAAGCTAAAAAAATAACAACTGAAATTGAGCTAATGGGAATAGATACGATAACTGCATTGAAAAATGCTATTGTAATTTCCCCTTCAAAAAAATTCAAAGAGTTTATTCAAGGCATTATCGGAGTAGTTCAATCTGGAAGTGAGTTGGCTCCTTATTTTGAACGATGCGTTGATAGATACATGTATGAAGATTTAGAAGAAAGAAAGAAAAATTTGGATTCTCTGGCCATCATGGCTGAAAGCTTTGTGGTCACAGTTGTTGCCTTTCCGTTATTTCTTGTCATTATTATCTCTATAATGGGTTTGACCAGTGGAGGGATATCATTTGACTTTCTATACATACTAGCGCTCTTTGTTTTACCAATGGCATATGTTGGATTTTATGTTATGATGAAATCAGGGATGGGTGAAGAAATATAAAGAAGTTAACAATTGGAAAAAAATACAATATAAATAAAAAATACGGCAGAGATCAAACATTATTAATTATATTAGGCGTATCTATGGGTGTTTCATCGCTTTTGCTTGTATTTGGACTCTTAGCTTTTATTGGGATATCTGTTGTTCCTGGCGGTTTTCTCACAGGTATAGATTACATTGTTTTTGGGGTATTGGGTTGTATTGGACCAATTGGTTTTTACAATCACGTTAAAGAGAAACGTAAAAGGGAGGTAGAGGAGAAATTGCCTGATTTTTTAAGAGATATTGCTAGTTCCTCTGCTTCGGGAATGACTATTTTTGATTCTATGAAATCTGCGTCTGAAGGAGATTATGGAGAGTTAACGCCAGAGTTAAAGATGATGGTATCTCAACTTTCATGGGGCATTTCTATTGAAGATGCTATAAATAATTTTGCAAAAAGAATTAATACAAATGAGGCAAAACGATTGGCAGTTACAATAAATAAAGCTTTGGAAGTCGGTGGCAATACATCCTCTGTCTTCAATGCAGCTGCAAAGGAAATTGATCAAATTAAACGTGTGGAACTACAGAGAAAAACAGAAATGTCAATGTACAGTATCGTGATATTTATCAGTTTTTTTGTATTTCTAGCGGTTATTCTTATCATTAATTCTACAATATTTGCTGCATTATATGATCTTCAGGGTCAAATGGCAGGGCAAACAATTGCTAACATGCGCATAGCCCAGATAGATCCAAATGCAGTTAAAGATATGTTTTTTGTCTTCGTCTTTGTGCAAAGCATTGGAGGGGGAATCCTAGGTGGATTCATGATGGAAGGGAGACTTTCTTCAGGGGTGAAACAGGCGTTCGTACTTATACTGGTTTCATTTATTGCATTCAAAGTACTGTTCTAAAATGTCAAAACCGACAAAATGTCACGAAGGTTTTAAATATCATGGGGGAGAGAGATTCATCTGTGGTTAGGAGAGATGAAAAATAGCGTAATGCATGCTAACGACAGTGCAGTATCTGAAATAATTGGTGGTTTACTTATTGTTTTTATTGCGATAGTTGTTTCTATATCAATTTACACGCAGACGCTTCCTGTTCCAATACCATCTCCTGAACCGAATGTTCATTTAATGGGTTATATAACTGAAGACGGGGCAGTTATTGTCGAACACATGGGTGGTGAGACACTATATTCATATGAGATATTTGTTAGTCATTCGAATGATACAATTAACAAGACAACTATTTACAAATATACAAACAGTCCATGGGAGATAGGTGAGGTCAAAAGTCCATCGAATATCTCTATTTTTGAAGAAAATAATACGATAAGAATTCTAGTTTACTGCATCTATGATGATGACAGTAGACATATAGCATTTGATAGTGGTTTTCTCAAAAAAGGGGAACTACAGGAATATCTATCAACTATCCATCCAATGTTAATATCTACCCTTCGTACAAATACTATTGATGAAGATTTAATTTGTTATAATTGTTTAGTCGATCCAGATATTAATGCTTCAACTTATATCTATAAATGGATAGTCAATGGCAAATCATTAACTGAAATTCTCATGCCTTTTGATACTGAAAATTTAACAATTGCCAAAGATTACTCGGGTAATGAATATCATGGAACAATAAGCGGTGCCTCCTGGACTGACCAGGGAAAAGTTGGCGGAGCATACTATTTCAATGGGGCTAGCGATTATATCTCACTAGATTTACCAATCGCTCTTGGAGATATACCCAATAATGATTTTACTATATCTCTATGGCTAAAGAGCGATGATTTTACTCAAGATCATAGAATGACTTTGCAGGCAGGTAATAAAACTGATAAGAATTTTGCGCTAATTTTTCAATATGGTTGTGAAATTCATTTTGGAGTATGTGAAGACGGAACAAAATGGGCAGCAAGAACCGATACACTAACAAATAACACATGGTATCATATCGCTGGAGTTTGGGATGCAAGCGAAAAATCAATAAAAATATATATTAATGGAAATATTAGTCAGAAAGTAGGTTATAGAAACTATGCTATGGGTATTGATGAGGGATTTGAGCTCGGTCACGCGACAACCAGTAGTAGATTTTGGCTTGGTTTTATAGATGAATTACAGTTATTTGATCGTGCGCTTTCAGGTGACCAAATCTACCAAATTTATATGAACACTAAAGATGGTTTTTCTGATAAGAGAGTAATTGTTGCTGAGGAAACTAATTTTTGTGATATCTGGAAATGTAATTTAATACCTAATGATGGAACGCAAGATGGTACAATTGTTAAATCCAATGTTATAGAAGTTACAACTTATATTGGAGGCGAATAAATGAAGAAAAGGTTTAACAAAAATCTTACAATAATTATGGGAATTGGAATAATAGTATCTTTGATCTTCAATATATTCTTATTAGAAAATGTTAACGCTGGATCATATGATGGAACGGATCTAGCAACTGCAATTCTTGCCAATCAGTCCACCTTGATTTCCTCATCTTATACGGATAGAGATAATGAAGGTCACAGACAAGGGGATGTGCTCTCCTCACTAGGCACCATATTGCCTACAGAAGGATCTACATTCGCTTTATTTAGTACAGGGATAGCAGGTAACGTACCAGTAACTACAAACGCGTTAAATCCTGGAGATGAACGAGGAACATGCTTTAAAAATAAATATGGACAGCCAAGAGATGAAGCAACTTTAAGAATGACACTCCAAGTACCAGCATATATGCATTATTTATATTATGATATACAGTTTTTCACTAGCGAGTATCCTGAATATGTTGGATCACAGTACAACGATAGAGTCATCGTTACTGTTGACTCGCCATCAAAAGGAGTTACAACATATACAATGGATGTTAATAGTGGTGATTTCATCCTAGATTCACACGATATTCCTGGAACTGGTTTTAATATTTTTGCGACAAGCGGAGATCCAGACCTTGTCGACTGGGTAGATACAACGCCGAGAAATCCAGGTGCTGATGCAGGGGCTACCGCTCTTGTTGGAAGAGAACATCCTGTTTCTCCCAATGAACAAATAAATGTAACCATTAATATTAAGGATATTGGAGATAATCAATTTGATAGTGCTATATTTATCGATAATCTCATATTTTCAGGTTATGCCAAAACAGAAATAATTGCCAGGAAAACGGCAAAAGATTTAAATGGAGGATTTCTAGAATGTGAAGATGTTATAGAATACACAACTACTATAAGCAACATCGGAGTGGCAAATCAAAGTGATAATCCTGGAAATGAATTTGAAGATGTTATTCCAGATAATACTACCTATGTAACAGGTTCATTATCAGCAACTTCAGGGCTATTAGAGTACGATGCAGAGGAAAACAAGATAACATGGAATGGCGAGATTCCTTCAGAGAGTAGTGTTGCATTAACATTTCAGGTCAAGGTTAACACTGGGTTGACAAATGGTGTAATAATCTCAAACCAGGGTACTGTATTCTGGGATAGTAACGAAAATGGAACAAATGATGCGACCGAACTAACCGATGATCCAGCAGTTGATGATGGCATAGATCAGGATGAAGATGGAGAAACCGATGACGATGATCCAACAAATATGATTGTATCTTCTTATGAACCACCTTCAACATTAACAGAGGATTTTTCCGATGATAGTCCAGGCGGAAATGCAACGCAATTATATTATATCCATAAGTGGTTTGAAACAACCGAAGGAACTGAAGGAAGTAATTTTGAAGTTGCTTCTAGCTATCATTATTCTACATCACACTCATTTAAAACAAAAATACGAGCATCCTCAGAAATTAGTAGCTATTGGAATTATTTCTTATCTCAATTTAACAGTGATATAGTTTGGTGGGAAGCCTGGTTTGCATGTGGGAATATCAGCGAAGAATCTGATCTCTTTTTAGATTTTAAAAATACCGATAACAACGATATCGCAAAAGTAAAATTAGAGTATGTCCAAGCGGGTTCGGATCATCCGTCGGATTATGTTGTAAAGCTTTACTATAAATCATCAAGTGAATGGATTCAATTAAACTCTGATTTTCCTGGAGGGTATCTATATAACGGCTGGTACAAGATAAGAATAGAGAAATATGGAGATAATTATATCAACTATTCATTATACCAAGCTGGAAAAGGACTGGTAGATTCTCAAACCGCTAGTGCCGTTGGACCATCCTTTTCTAATTTGGCAAGAGTAGAATGGAGTAGTACAAAAAGTCCTGTTGTATGCCCAATCTTCTTCTGGGATGAACATAGGATAGGACTTACTTTAATATCATAAAAAGGTTGGTGAAATTGTGGCAAGAGAATTTAATAGGAATATATTTATCATGCTAGTAGCAATCATGGTTGGGGCGATTATTGTTACGTATTTTGTTGCAGATATTGTCAACAAATCAAAAATCGAAACTTTAACAACGGAGCATATTGTTGAAATTCAAGATGTTCACAGTAAAAGTGAAAACTTCACCGATAATTTTCTTCAGGGGTCCATAACAATAGATTCTGCCCGTGAAATCAGAGAAGTGGCAAATCTCAATTTTGATTTTGCCTTGTTCTGGTTTAATAATGCACTAGTAAACGCCAGTGTATGGTTTAACAACGAATGGGTGAATACGACAGAGAATTTAATTGAAAGATGTATCGAAAACTGTACCGATGCAATGATTAAATATTTGACATCTCACGACAAATTTGATGAATCAAAACCGTATTTTGTCAACGCAAAGAGCTTTACTGAACGTGAGAGATACATTGAGGTATTGGGCTATTACGTTAGCTTTTCACAGGCAGGACAGGATATCACTTTACTCAGGTATAACGCAAGTAAATTCATAAAGCAAGCTGCTGAGAATCTATCGCTAGGGGAGATAGAAAACATGACACTTCTTATGGAAAATTTTAGTATGATGGAAGGATTGTATCAGGCTGCCCTTGGCGGGTATGACAATCTGAAGGATCAGATTGATGAGTACACGTTCTTTGATGAAATAAGAGAAGAGCATTAATATAACTAATCATCAACTTCCATCCTTTATTTCTTAAACAATGATTATGCATTTTTTAAAATTCTACTAGTAATTCCTCCAAAAGATTAAAGAAATAGAATTGTTTACTCCCCTTACAAAAATTGTCATATGCCCTGGTAGTGTAGTGGTCTATCATGCGAGCCTGTCGAGCTCGCGACTCGGATTCAAATTCCGGCCGGGGCGCTCAATTTTTTCCATCAATCCAAATTTGATATATAAAAATTTCTTCTAACAGTAATTTACTGAAGTGCCAACTGGCATATGTATTTTGACTCTGTTCTTCTTACTAAATTTATAAGTTTGAAAATCCGAGTTTAGTAAATAAAAGAAAAAATAGATTATTTTGGTACTTTTTACTAGATTGGGGTACCTCCAGTCAATACATTATACCAGTTTCCATTCCATGCTAAATTTAAGTCATTGATTGATCCTGGCTCAATATATCCAGTTTCATTGAACACCCATTGTCCTGGTGGGGGAGTAAAGTCCCATGAAAGCTGATAGTCCTCTGCTATTAAGCCAGTGGCACCGATATATAGTCCCCACTTGGGCTGATATTGTTGAGTATCTTTAGATATTTCAAAGTCTATTTCATAAATTTCCTCCCCATTAGTGTCAATGGATACATAACCGTTACCGTCGAAATTGACATCCCAGCCGAATTTAAGGTATTGTGGTAAATCAAAGGTTGTACTAATATTTACTCCTGAAAATTTCGTGGAGACTTCTAAGTCTAAAGTAAAATTAGAGTCGATGTTGAATTCGATATCCCCTACACCATCAAGGTCAAGGTCCCATTGTATGTCAAGGTCTTTCCACTCGTCACTTACGAGTTTAGAATAGGTAAGATGGTTAGCGAGGTATAGTCTGCCACTTACCTCGAGATTATTATCGAGATTTTTTGCTATTTTGAAGTCATCTGCCTGCAATCCACCTAGGGCTATTTTTCTTCCCGTATCTCCTGAGGAATCATACTTTATAGATTCAAATTCAATCCAATCAACCAGGTTAGCACCATCTGTATCTAGGTACACTCCAGATATGTTGCCATCTTGTTCTTCAAACCAGTTTAGCGTCATGGTTTTTGAATAGTCATCTTGCAGGTTTGTAGGCGATACTGATAGTTTCCGATCTTCATCTTCATAAGATAAAGTTGGTCCTAAATCTTGCATGCCGTTGTTGAGGGTTACCTTTTTATCGACCGTGTCCCAGGTGAATTTGAATTTCCCGGGGTTTAGGCCGAGGTCCCCTAATTTCACCGTTTTTTCACCCCAAGTAACTTTTATTAGATCCATGTCCACGGTCATTTCATTGTCTATATAGATCATTTTTTGGGCTGTTTGTCTTGACCATTCCATACATAAATCACCAGATTCTACTGTTATATCACCTAGTTTTAATTCAAATGGATTCTGTTGATCATCATGAGTTATTTTACATAATGTAAGCGTTCCATTGACACCATCGTTTAGTATATTGAAATATCCATTGGTGGGAGACTGTTCACGTTGCCACTCAAAAGTTACGGTACCCGGTTCAAAATTAAAGGTTCCAAGCTTTAAAGTTAGATCGTCGTGTATTATTTCAAGGTCATGTAAAAGTCCTGATTCGCCGATTTCAAACTCCATATCTCCCGATCCCGACTCCCATTCAGCATGCATACTCGCACTTCCTTCAAGGATTCCGTAGGCTTCCCAGTCACCGTAGTTCAATGTTGATATAACTATATCCCAGTTGAAGTTAACCTCCGCATCGACAAATAGATAATCATTGTTCCATTCACCATAGATGTTTCCCTCATTGTCTACATGGGCATTTGAAATGGTGAAATTAATAATGCTTGAGCTGCCAGTTCCAACTGCCAGATGTAAATTATTTACATCGATAACACCCTCACCTTCAAAGTTAAATTTAGGCGTACCTGTACTAAAATCAAACCATGTTGTTCCTCCAGAATACATATTGAAAGAATCGATTTCAAAATCCATATCGTACACTTCACCTATCCCATCGTATTCTATATCGAATCCTTGTATAGCGATAGAATGATTACTATTTACTTCGTAATATTTATCTTTAGGTTTAAGAAGTATATCAAAACCTCCCCCTGCATCAGCAGAGGTTATACCGCCCGACCAATAGCCTATTTCACTTTCGAACTGTGAAACCGTTACTTGTCCATTGCCGCCGAGCTGAAGCCGTGTCTCTCCATCCAAGATTAAACTAAACTGAGCTCCCCCAGATAATAATATTTCATCTGTGGATATATATTCTCCTGCCCTACTTAGTATGAAATCATATAATCTTATCGATGTAGCTACATCAACATCTAATTCCATGTGATCATTCCATTCAAGTTTTATATTTCCTCCCGTGATGAATTCTAGGTCGGTGTTTAGACTTGTTTCTGTAACCAAGTTTACTGCACTAATCCTTACATTAAATGCTATATCATTTATAATCTCTAGACCTCCGATTTTAAAGTCTTTGAAATTGAACACAAACCCATCATTGGATCCTCCTTGGAAGTTTCCAGTTATATCTAAAGATCGATCTAGCTGTAATAATGAGAAATTGAAGTCGATATTTTTGGGACTTCGTTGCAATTCAAAATATCCGTCGGGTAGACTCCATAGAAACTTTATATCGAGATCTTCGTTAGAAATGGCATGGAACCCAATAGTCTGGTTTTCTTGCGTTACATCTCTTAATTTGACATTGACCATAAGGCCATCGGTATCACTTAGCAATGTGATAGTTCGTGGAAGTGTTGCAGAGATCTCCCAACTTATAGATGTCGCAGTTGGAAGATTCGTCATATATAGGTTGGTATATGGGTCTTCTAGATCGTCGCATATCCCAACTTCAAGCCCGTCAGATGCGAACTCTTTTGTTAACGTTATATAACCATTATCTAGACAAGGAAGCCATTCGAGCTCGATTGTTGTTGGTATATTTCTAAGGTAGAAATATAGCAAATCTTGGCCACCCTGGGCATCTTCACTTTCTGCAAATAATATAAGGTTTTCAGGTGGGTTATCAATGTTGAATGCGATATGCCTTCCGTTGTTTGCTAATTTATTTATATCTATATGAAATCCAAAACTCTGGGCGGGGTTGATTAGTAAGCCTAAGGTTGCACTACCATACAGATTCTCCCGGGTGATTGAAAGAGTGACTGCCGAGTCATCTGATGCCTGGAAATCTACATCATGACACGTTTCTCCGCTCCTATGCATCAGAGTAGTCGTAGTGAAGGATTCAAAACTAACTTTTAATGTCGTCCGAGTAGTATCTATGACATTTGAAAAAGAGATTAACGGTGAGAAACACTCGGCATTTGAAGATTCCAATCGCATTCCGTTTTCAGTGATCAGTTTCCATTCCCCTCTATCATTTTCATAAGGCTGAGATGGCATTGGTTGGATCTTTTCGTTTGCTGCCGATGAAATTGCTGTTTCTACTCCACTGGTTTCCTGAAGAGTCCACTCCTTGCAGCCTTGCAGTGGTTGATGTTTTGTCGTCCCAGATGGCTGTATAGTAGTTTGCACGGTAGTACTTATTTTACTCTGTGCCACTACTGGATAAACGTTTATGTTTTGACTTACGAATTGTGCAGCATTCCCACCAGTCAGTATTCTAAGTAGGATATATGGTCTAAATACATGGGTTGCGGTAAAATGGCTTGGTTTTTCTTCACCCGCTGCTGAATAATATCCAATTCTTATAATAGATTCTGGTAACCCAAGAAAATCCTCCATTATCTGCAGAGAGAATTGCAAACATATAGTGAAATTATCATCAGTGGTAATATCTTCAGATATTTTTTCAATATCTGAAATGGTTGTTTCAAATGCGAACCATGGGAAATCATTGAATGGGGATTGACCGATGACCGGTTTGAAAAAATTAAGATCGTTTACTATTACGTCGCCATCCCCGTCGTGATTCACATCAATAGTTAATGGTAACATGTAGCTACCGGAAAGTGGTATGGTTTCCTCATATCCGTTATAATTGGTATAAATTTCCACAAACAATAAGGGGTAGAGAATAGACGTTCCTACTTTGTTAAGAAGAATATCCAGAATGGATGTTAATCTGGCATCGGAACTGATGAAGAAATCTTCTAAGCCAGAATAAGAAACGCCGATATCTGCATGCAGGACATCCTGACGTTTGCATCCGTTACTATCCATTATCTCCAATGTAACAAGGTACACCTTCTCCCTAGAGTAACTGTGAGTTACTTGTTCGCCGTAGTCTATTGTTCCATCTCCGAAATGCCATGCCCATTCAGAAATCTCTACATCTGGGTTATTGCTAATTGATTGAGATCCGTCAAAAAGAATTGGTTCATCTTTCTCTGCGTAATAGAAGCATCCTCCATATGGTAGAAGATGGTCATCATCTTGGTCGATATAGACCGGGGCAATATCCTGGTAGGTCTCTCCATTGTTTTTTATTATAGTTAGGGTGGTATAATATACACCTGGTGCGGAATAACTATGGGTTGGATTTTTGCCGTAGCCATTGGTTCCATCGCCAAAATCCCACTCATAAGAGCCCATTCCGATGAGGCCAACATAACTATGTGAACCATCAAATTGAATTGGCACCCCTGTTCCCCCTGAATAAGACCCTCCTGCATCAGCAAAGGGTTTTTTCACTTCCGTCTCCTCTGCCAATATCTCTTCTGTATAAACTGATGGATCTGTTTCTTCGGGATAAGGCCGATTTGCACCAGAATGTAAAGGAGGTACAGCTCCAACATTTTTACCCCTCGTTGCCGTTTCTTCTGATGTAACTCCTCCGATACCCATGTTTACTAGTATCAATAAACAGCCCACTACAACTACAATGGCTAATTTTTTATTCATATAATTCTATTCCCCCTAACAATAATTAAATTATAGTTATTATATTTATAAAGTGTTTCTTTATAAGTTTTTCCTATTGAAAATCATTGTGTTGAGTACGAAAATTATTGTTAAGAGGTTGAATAATTTTGTTTTCTGAGAAAACTCATATAATAAAAATCGGACAAAAATCTCTTAATGAAATTGTAAAGGTGGTTTGACAGCGTACCAAGACCCTCTGACTTTCAAGCAGTGAAGCTTACCCAAGAAGACTCCCGAAGGAATCAACCCGGGCTCTCCACCTAGGCCAGAGGTTCCAGCCCTCAAAGAGGGTAATCTTCCCATGGGCTCTCGCACCATAGTACCGAAAATTACGCAGGCAAGCTTAACTGCCGGGTTCGGAATGAGACCGGGTGTTTCCCTGCCGCTTTGACCGTCAAACCACAGTTACCCTAAACTTATGATGATACACAACCTGTTTAACGATTGAGCCAGAAGATGAACGGTTAGTAGCTACGGGCTGAACATGTCGCCGAAGCTTCATGCTTACACCCTAACCCTATCAAACGAATCTTCTATTCGAGTTCTATGATGCCTCGTCTCAGGGTAGGTTTCATGCTTAGATGCTTTCAGCATTTATCCCTTACAGCGTGGCTGCCCAGCATTGCCCTGTCGGACAACTGGTAGACTAGTGGCTGCAAACCCTTGTTCCTCTCGTACTAAAGGGTCTTTCCCTTCAAGCATCAACGCTTCTAGAAGATAGCAACAAACCTGTCTCACGACGGTCTAAACCCATCTCACGATCCGCTTTAATGGGCGAACAACCCCACCCTTGGCAGCTGCTGCACCACCAGGATGCGGAGAGACGACATCGAAGTAGCAAGCCTTCAGGTCGATATGGGCTCTTACTGAAGACAACTCAGT
>JAUWBM010000117.1 GCA_030601705.1 Thermoplasmatota archaeon | reverse complement strand
TTATCACTGTTTTTGTGTAAAGTTCGTTGAAGTTACGGTTTACATGGTTCATAATTTTTGGATTAACTCGTTTCTTTGCACATCCCATCCTAAAAAGAAGATAACCTTCATCCCTTAATTATCCATTACGGGATGTAGCCTTGTCTGTAATGTCAAAACGAAAAACCCACTCCTCAAGGCGCTGTCCGCTTGACAAATTACCAGTACTATCCAAATCGTTATTTCAGCCAAAAGTTTATTTTATTTTCCCCTGTGTTTATAACCTTTCCTTCTATCTTCCCTTCCCTTGCAAGCCATCCAACTGCAGAAAACACATCTTTTTCTCCAATTCTTGCTAATTTGGAAATAGATATTGCATCAACCTCTCCCCACGTATCAAGTACTCTCCAAACTTTACCAGCATCTTTTCCGATTTTGGAGATTAAATTAGTTTCCCCTAGTTTATAGATAGTATCCTCTTTACAAATTTTATTTTCTCTTGCAAGCCATCCAACCGCACTGTAGAACATATTGTTTTTAAGTCCTGTTCCCCGCATAAGTTTGTTTTCTGTTATGGGACCCTTTGAATCTAGTACTTTCCATACTTTACCCACATTTTGCTCAAAAGAGTCAATTATATCCATGAAGTACTTCACCAAAAGAAGTTAATACTTTGCGGAATTAAATACATTATGATTCTACCAAATAGCGTAGTAGATCAATTAGTAAAAAGATAAATAAATCACAATTTGTAATATTATTACCAAAGATTTTTTCACTATTTTATTCATTTCATTCTTCCCCCATATTAATAATGCAGAACTGATATTTTTATTTATCTGTGACAGAGCATTTATATATTATAATGTATATGAGGATATGTAACAGGGAGGATTAAAATGAATTCAAAAATTAAAAAGAGTATTGTTTTAGGCAGTGTAATTCTGTTAATGCTCATATCATTTCCAACAACAACTTGTACAGTTATTAAATCAACAGAGGATGTTGAACCTTTAGATGATAGACCAAAAATAAATGTTACTCTTCCTGATGCACATCTATATTATCATGCATTAAAATTTAGATATGCAGATGTCGAATTTAATGACACTGAAAAAGTAATCGATATAAATCTTTCAGGTATTACATCTGATGTAGTATTACTAGGTTTTATACAAAAAGTCTACCTTCATGTTCAAAATCAAATAATCCCGACTTGGATTATATGGTCTTGTTTTCTTACTAATGATGATGATTATTTTAGTGCTATGGCATGTGGACACATGGCGGGGGGATTTGATAATTGGCAAATAAATGTGACTAATAGATGGAATAATTGGAATGTATCACATCTTGGTATTTTATTGATTAATGTTGGTCTTACTGGTGTTCCTCCATGGTTACCATTTCTACATTGGCTTCATTTTGCCTTTGATTTGGGTTACCTTATAGGTAATCATCCAATACCATTATTGAAAATCTTTGGTGGAATTGCGACCTATCAAGCAAATATACACATATAAAGCCCATATCTATTTATTAAAAAACCCTGTTACAAAGTTTTAAATACTCAAGGATTTATGAGAATACATTCGGGAGGAAATATATGTTTAGGAAGGGTATCGCCCTGGTTGTAATGCTCTTGTTTGTTGGACTGAGTATTGTTCCATCAACTGTAACCGCTTTTGAAAAGGAATTAGCTATACCAATTTTCTATGACGGCAGTTTGTCAGGATATGTTAACAACTCCTCTATGAACCCTATAGTAGGAGCTGTGGTAATGGTGTTCTTCCATGGGACATATGAAAAGAATTATACAGATTCATCTGGGTATTATCATATCACAAATATTCCAATTTGTAACTGTACGAAGAGAGTTATCGCCTATAAAGAGGGATACCAAGGGGAAGAGGTTTTCCTTAGTATCTATGAGAATACAACCTATGATTTCGTCTTAATGTCACTACCCCCATCTGATTTATACTGTTGGGGGAATCTCACATGGATTGATGTTCACCCTGGTGAGATGGTGAATGGTGAAATTTGGATAATGAATAAAGGAGGATTTGACCTTTATTGGGAAATTACAGAATGGCCAGAATGGGGAAGTTGGGACTTTGGTTCGTATTTTCCAAAAATACCACCTGGTGGACTTTGGATAGTATTTTTAAACATGACTGCACCAAATCAGAAAAATGAAACTTTTACCGGACATGTAAAAGTTGTCAACAAGAATAATGAAAGTGACTATGAAAGAATAGACGTCTCGCTTTCTACATCTAAAAACAAATCGTTCATTTTCAACTTTCCTCTGCTAAGTTGGTTGTTTGAACGGTTTCCAAATGCGTTTCCGATACTCAGGTATCTGCTAGGGCTATAAATTCTACCTAATCTTTTTCTTTTTTTCATAGATGTTTTTCAATCCCTTTTTATCCTCCCCAAAAACCAAGGGAATTGGTTTTTACCTGGGTAGAAAATGTTGAAAGATTTTTAAAGAAGTAAAAAAGAGGCTTATTTTTTATCTATTATAGCAACATATTTATACATTGTGAGTAATATCTATTTTGAGGTGAGGTGTTTTTGAGACGAAGAGAAAGTTACGTATTAGATGAGAAGGAGGATAAGGCAGTTCAAATATTCACTGAGTTGGGGATGCCGAAAAATCTTGCTAAAATATTACTGTATATTTCCCAATTTGATGAATGTAAATGTGCTGATATTGAACATGGGGTAGATCTACGTCAACCCGAAGTGAGCATAGCAATGCAGGAACTACGTAAAAGAGGATGGGCAAAAAAGCAGGATCTTAAAAAGAAAGGTAAAGGCAGACCGGTTCATATCTATAAACCTACAACGGATTTATCTAAAATATTGAAATCCTTTGAGCAGGAAAAGTTAAAAGAAATTGAATGTGTTAAAAATGATATATCGGAACTTAAAAATATTATCGCAAGTAGATAAATCCTAACTTTATTTTTCTTTCGTCAATCTACTCATAGGGGGGAACTAGCAAGTTGTAAAGGTTTTTAAATAATAAGAAGTTTTGAAATTGTAGATTTGAAAGGAGGTAATAATGGTTCGGGGAATTGATGTTCCAAAGGAAAAGAAGAAACCGTGGAAAACAAGGATGGAAAGAGACATAATAATGCATAAAGACATAAAAGAATCAGGTCTTCAAGGTGGAAAAGTTATAGGAGATAACTTATCATTACTTGCATTTATCATTGGAATACCAATGTTAATTATTGGAATGTATCCACTGCTTAGTATATTACTTGGTTTTGGATTCCCTATAAATTTGGCGAATATAATTCTAATTTTATTGGTTAATGTTATTGGTTTGTTATTAATTATTGGTGGATACTTTATTTATAGAGGAGGTTAAACTCTTAAAAGTAGGATTTATAAAATATTACTTATTGGTAAATTGTAGACTTGGAGGGGGAAAGGAGGTATTAATACTAAGTTGGAGCTTTTTGATTATGATGGTTGGATGTTTGGACAAGATAAAACAACCATTCTAAACATGATTCCTCTAAAGATATATGGACATTGTGATGAAATAAAAATTACTGTACATAGGGGTTAAAATTCCATAACTCGTTTTTCAATCCCTTTTTATCCTCAACAAAATCTAAAGGATTGTAGAAATGAAATCAGTACCAAAATGTTTAATTGTTTTTTAGTATCCAGGTGGTATTAGACCCTGAGCAAGCCTATCCAAAATCCATTGCCCAACTTTTTCAAAGCAACCTCCAACATTAAGACAAGTTATGATCGTTAAAGTTGAAATAATCAAAGCAAAAACAATTGCAATAACAGCAAGTGCAAATGCCATAATAAAACATCCTATTGGATCGGTTGTTTCAAGACCTAGTGGCATAATTGAATTCAAAACTGATGCTGGTATTTTCACCTCGGTTTTTCTTATTTTTTCCTCTAGTAATAGTGGATCATTCTTGATCAGATATAGATAGGTTTTAAACTCTGACATACTGATGTTGTTTTCTCTTAATAAATTGACAAAAATTTGATTTGTTTCAAGTTTTTCTAGAACCTGATTTGAGAGTATAGGATTGCTTCCAAGCAATTTTAATGCTCTACTAACAGCATTATGTAGCCCTTTCTCCCTACATAGGAATATGTTTAACGCACTATCTTTTCCAAGATAGTGAGAACGTATCTTTTTTGAATCCTCTTTATCTACAGAACGCTGTACACGAACGGCAAAAAGTGGTGAAGCAATAGTTTCTTTTTCTGTATGTGATTTTATAACATTTGTACCTACAACAGGCGTCAGCGAGGCGAGAACGATGAGTACCGTTGCTAAAATACTTACAACTAAAGTTTTTTTATTCATAATTTTTCCCCAATATATATTATGTAGGTACTTCTATTTAGTTTTTATCCAATAAGTGGTTATATTTGAAATGGGTTTTGTTGGTCCACAGTTTATTATTGGTCGTTTCAACGCTGCTGTCATTTCAGAATAACAGTGACAAACGAAACCTATCTTCTTCTCTTTTTAATGAATTAAAAAAACCTAGTTTTTCAATCCCTTTTTACCCTCCCACAAAAACCACAAGAAGATTGTTTTCGACAATAGACGATAATATAATCGGCAATATTATATACTTTAAATTATAAGTATATTATTATGGGGAAAAATTGCAAGAAAACAGAAGATGAAAAAAAATTAGAGAATTATTATTTAGAATTCTTGGGGAGTTACTAGATTCCAATCCCTTTTTATCCTGCCACAAAAACCCCCGGGGGTTGATTTTTTACAACGAAATGTGTCTATTTTCAGGTTATTTATCGGAAAATATATATAGAATGAGTGACAAATATTAATATGCTTAGAGAGAACAGACGAGGATAGCAATATCTTTCGGAAGTTCTAATTGGAGAATATCGGTGGATACCCAGTATTCATCGAAAAACCTTCCTCTAGGCACAACTAATTTTTGAAATACCTTTTTATCCTCCCACAAAACCCATGGGATTGTGGAAATAAAATCAGTCCACTAATAATTGGTTTTGTGACAGATGATTACAATATTTATTTTATACCAAACATTTAAATTACTTCTAGTAGTTACTAATTCTATAAATTGGGGAATAAAATATGAAGAAAATTTTGCCAATAATGATAGTGTTGATTTTAACCCTAAGTGGATTTGGAGCTGTTGCACTGAATAGTGACATTAAAGAACCTAATTTTGAAACCCTAGATTTTGAGCATATTGGTGATAGAGATACAGAATATTGGGCCTTATTAGTTGCTGTTGGCGTATACGCAGATGATCCTCAACAAAATCGCCCACTTATGTTGGAGGAGGTAGATGATTTGTATGATGTGCTTCTTGATTCTCCATGGTGGTCTGAGGATCATATAAAGGTTATAAAAGGCGAGGATGCAACTGTATCAAACATTGTTATGGGTTTACGCTGGTTAGATAGAATGGAGGACAGCGATGATTTCTCTTTGGTGTATATTACTACGCATGGTAGTCCTCTTAGTTTTGATATTCCACCTTTCGATGAAGATGATGGAACAGATGAAATTCTTGTTAGCTATTGGGGATTTGCATATCCTAGTCTCTTTATTTGGGATGACGAATTGAATGTCTTGTTGAACCGGTTAGAATCTCAGGGTGTTTGTCTCATTGTCGACAGTTGCTTTGCTGGAGGATTCAACGATCCGCCTGATTGGAATAGAACTCAAAGAAATCTATTCTCATCCATAAGGTATGATAATAAAATGTCTTCTACGGAATGGATGGAAGGTTTTGCAGAAGATGTTCGTGGTCAAGGTCGAGTTGTATTAATGGCCTCTTGTGAAGATGAGTATTCATATTCTGGTGGCTTTGCTCCTTATCTTATTGATGGATTAAGAGGATTTGCAGATAGCAACAAGGACGACATTATAACAGCGGAGGAAACGTTTTTTTATACGGAACCGCGAACATATTATAGGCAACATCCAACTATGTATGATGGATATGAAGGTGAACTTCCGTTAATTGACCTCTCTGGGAGATTACAATCTTACGATGAAGCAAACGAGGAGCAAAAGAACATTGAGAAAGAACCAAACAGATTACAAATGTATAGTGGAGATTCTTCCGAAAATTCGATAGCCTGTGGATATGTCAAGGATGTTGACACAGGCGATCCTATTGAAGATGCTTTTATTTATCTTCGAGGACGTGACAATCAATGGGAATTTTATGAAAATGATACTAACACTGATTCATTTGGTTTTTATAGCATGAATATCCCATCAGGAAGATATAGGATTACTGTTTATGCAGATGAGTATTTAAATGAGGAGTCAGGCCCTCATGAAATCGATGAAAATGAGATGGCGTGGGTGAACTTCTCCTTGTCTCCTCGTCCTCCAGAAAACTCAGTAATATGTGGCATTATAACCGACGAAGAGACAGGTAATCCTATCAACGGAGTCAACATTAGCCTCCTCTGGCAGGGCGGGCAAGATCAGTTTTATCGGAATGATACTATTTCCGACCATACTGGATTTTACTATATGAATGTAGCAGCAGGGGAAATAGAACTAGAGGCTGAAGCGAGTGGGTATTTCCGTGAATATTTAGATGATGTTGCCATTGACGAGTTTGAAACATTGTGGATGAACTTCTCCTTGTTTCCTCGTCCTCCAGAAAACTCAGTAATATGTGGCATTATAACCGACGAAGGGACAGGTAGTCCGATTAATAACGCACGTGTTACATTTGAGTGGATTGATGTAAATACGGGGCACGAATATCAAAAAGATACCCACACAGATTCATCTGGTTTTTATAGTATGAACATAGCCGCAGGAGAACTATATCTTGATATTCGCGAACAGGGATATGAATACTATGATCCCTATCGACGTGATTCTGAGGAAAACAAAACATTATGGGTTAATGTTTCTCTAAAAGAGGAGACAATTGAGGTTGATATAGCAAAACCCTTACGAGCATTCTACATCAATAACAATAGGATAATGCCATTTAATAAAGCGAGAATAATTGGCGAAATAGAAATTGAAGCTTATATCCCTGGGTCATGGTATGGACAGGGAGATGCAGATAAAGTAGAGTTTTACATCGATGACGATTTAAAGGCAACCGTTACTTCGGAACCATTTAATTGGACTTGGAATGAGAAAACAATTGGAAGACACACCATAAAAATCGTTGCCTACGATGATGAAGGAAATAGTGCTAGTGATGAAATAGAAGTGTGGAAGTTCTTATAAAAGTCCTTTTCTCTTTTTTCTTTTTTTAATGCATTAAAAACTTGATTTTCAATCTCTTTTTATCCTCCCCGAAAACCCAGGGGTTTTTTCATCTAAATGTCATATGGTTCTTGTGCTGGATGCCAGTCAATATTAACCCAAGGAATATTCCAAAAGTCACCCATTCTTCCAAAAATTAGTTTGGGGAGAATCCTCAATCTATTCCAATAGTTACCGCTCCACCGATTATAATCGGAT
>JAUWBM010000098.1 GCA_030601705.1 Thermoplasmatota archaeon | reverse complement strand
TACACAAGTCTTACCGTCCTCCCTTAATTTTACAATCAATTCCCTTTCTTTTCTTTTAGCTAAATTCATGAGTGCACCAAAAAGAATATGCATGACCCAGTATATACAATTAATCCATTAATTAATGTCGCATACTAATATTAGTGTTATGAAACATTTATAACCCTGTTTTTCCAAATTTAACTTCTTGGATTTAGAATATATCTCACGTTACGAATGTTTCATGCGACATTTAAACATGGGAGGAATAAGCACTTTTATACAACATTTACATGGTAAACCAAAAAATATATAAAGGAATTAACGAATAGGAATTTGAGGCGTAATAAAAATTGGGGTAATTATTTTAAATCATCCTTTCCTCCCACTACAAAGGAATGTTCTCCAATATTCTACGCCTCAACCACCTCATTGTTCCCCTTTTAAAATTGTGATTCTGCAACATTCTCCTTATTTAAAAAGATTTATATAACTCGGCTTACAAATAGTATATATTGAGAGTGGGGGAATATTTGGTATTGGATACTAAATGAGAATTATTCCTCTCGTGAGGGTGCATCTCATTTTATTTTCCTCCTCCCCCAAACCCTCACTCTCTAATTGGTTTTGTTACAGATGTTGCAATAAATATATTCATAGGGAAACATTTAAATCTAATTAATATATATCAATTTTACCCTATTTTTATATATGGGGAGGAACGGAGGCAAAAAATGAAAAAGAAACTATTAGGTATTTTTGTATGTATGCTGTTGATTGCAACTGCATTACCAGCAGTAGGGACAACGACTGAATTAAAAGAAAGACAAAGTGCATCTGCATTTATTAAAAATCAAGAAGTCGTTAAAGGAAATGTTCGCCCCTTACATGACCTTGAAGTAGAATGGAACAACTTGTATGGTGGGGAAAATCATGAAGTTTTTCGAAATGTAAAACAAACCACCGACGGTGGATACATTACCGTAGGGGTATGGAATACTACATCTCATGGACTTGTTAAGCTTGATGCTAATGGTGATATAGAATGGAATGCAACTGCGCTTCCTAATACTAGCCTGTGGCCTCGTTGCTATATTGTTGAACAAACAAGTGATGGAGGATATATTACTGCAGGGTGCCATGAAGATGGTGTAGGATTTGGATATAATCGGTGTGTTTGGAAGGTCGATGAAGATGGAAATACTGAATGGCTAAGAATTTATGATGATCCATTATATGGTTATCATATGTGTATCCAAGAAACAGATGATGGTGGATACATTGTCAGTGGTGAAATAGACGTTGCCCCGGGAGATTGGGATGTTTTACTTTTGAAAATTAATTCAACTGGAGATATTGAATGGCAACATATCTGGAGTTATGGTAATCTTGGTGATAATGCTTATGCTGTTAGACAGACTCCTGATGGAGGATATATTTTATCAGGAAGAACAGAACATGGTGGAAACAATGCTGATCTCCTTGTTATTAAAACAGATTCAGTGGGAAACATAGAATGGGATAAAACATATGGGGGCGAAAAATGGGAATGGTCTCAAGCAAATGATATATTACTTGCGAGTGATGGTGGTTACTACTTTTTAGCTGAAACCGACACATATGGCGCAGGATCTCGAGATATATGGTTAGTCAAAACAGATGCTAATGGAAATGAGGAGTGGAATAAAACCTATGGTGGGGAAAAATGGGAGATGTCTGGAGGTATGGATTTTACAGATGACGGTGGAATCATCATCACAGGAACATTAGATAGTTATGGATTTACGCCACCAAAGAGTGAAGGCCTGGTTATAAAAACTGATGAAAATGGTATTCTAGAATGGCAACAGACATTTGGGTATGAAGAAATCGATCAATTACAAGGTGCATGTTCAACAAGCGATGGAGGCTACATTGTTGCAGGTAATAGCGATTCTACAGGCACTTCTGGAGCGGGATTATATGATGGCTGGTTAATTAAAATAAAGGCTTTTGAGAATAATCCTCCAGATAAACCATCTAAACCTTCCGGCAAGACAAAGGTCGATCCTGGAAAAATGTATACCTATAAAACCAGTACAAGTGACTCTGATGGAGATCAGGTTTACTTTATGTGGGATTGGGGTGATGGCAATTTCAGTGAATGGCTTGGGCCTTATGATTCTGGTGAGGAGTGTGAAACCGAGAACTATTGGGATGAAGGTGGGAAGTATGATATTAAGGTCAGGGCAAAAGATGAGCATGGTGCTGAAAGTGATTGGGCGACTCCAAAAACAAAAAGTACGCAATTTTACAAACCTTTCAATTTCAACTTCCCTCTGCTTAGTTGGCTGTTTGAACGTTTTCCAAATATGTTTCCAATACTACGACACATGCTAGAACTATAAAACCAAACTAAAACCCCTCTCTTCTTTTCTTTAATATTGGTTATTTAAAAATCTAACTAACAGAAAAATAGTATATTTTATGGGTGGTATTTTATGAAACTTTTACTCGCTGTGTAAAGTGACGTGGGGGGTGTATTTTGCCAGAGTGCAAAGCACTCTATATCAAAAATGGGTAAAAACACCTTTCTGGGTGTGTAACATATACATACCTGTATATGAAATTTTGTCCAAAATGGGTCGAAAATGGCAGTTGTGGTTGTCGTGAACACCGGCACCCTTATCACAGCACCATGCGACATCATGACGTGGCACACCTTACCATTTTCTCCTTATACTAAGGGTCAACACTTTGCACCTTAGTGTTTACTATGTGCCAATACTCTTGCTCGGTTTCCGGTTACAAATGACTTGGTAATAAAGTACATATTAAGCGTAATGTATTTATACTAATTAGTGCATCTAGGTCTGGTGATATGGAAATGGATAAACATGAAAAATGTGTAGACAAGATTCTTAACGTGACATGGAAAGAGGAAAAACTCAATCAAGGTCACAAAAAGGATCTAATTGAATATCTTGATGTTAGAAAAATAATTGATAATTCTGCAACCGGAACATTGAGAACAGACACAAATGGAGTTTTACAGCTCTCACGGTCATTAAAAAATAAACCATTTATTGATGCAACCCAAGATGATATAATCCGATGGGATAAGGAAATGAGGGGACATTACAAGCATACAACCGTTGGATTATACGAACAGAGATGCGCCAGATTTCTAAAGTACATTTATAATAAAGACGTCTACAAAAAGGGTAAAAAGATGCAGAAGACACTTGATTATCCAGATTGCATTGCATGGGTTGATACAACAATAACCAATGGAGATGAATTGCCAATAGATGAGATACTTACCGAGAAAGATATAAAGCTGATACTGGACAAAGGCTGTAATAATGCAAGGGAGCAAGCTATAATCGTTACTTTGCTTGATGGTGGACTCAGGGAGTCTGAATTATCATCGTTGAAAGTAAAAAGCGTGGGGTTCGATCCTAAACTCGGTGCATATTTTATATTACCTGGACAGAGAAAATACAAAACAAGAAAATCACAGAGGAAGGTACAGCTCTTTCTCATCCCAAGCAGTACATTGTACATCAAAGAGTTTCTTAACCATCATAAGTTTAAAGACGATCCGGAAGCACCGTTTTTCTATACCATAGCTAGACAGATGGCAGATAAGAGAAGACCCATACGTGAAGAGTCAGTATATCGGCTCATTAAGAGAATATCCAGTGATTGCAACCTCAAAAAGAACATAACTCCCCATATTTTGAGGCACAACAGTTGCACCCAATGTGCAATGAAGGGGTTTAACGAGGCTATGATGAGAGAAAGATTCGGATGGTCAAGGTCTAGTAAGATGCCATCCCATTATACCCATATTGCCAGTAAAGATACAAGCGACTACATAAAGAAGCTATTGGGTATCAAAGAAGATATTACACCAGAAGACAGCATATTGCAACCGATCCTATGTCCGAACTGTGAATATGAGAACGTGCCTACAAATGTCGTATGTGGTAGATGTGGAATGAAGCTGAATATCAAAGCAGAAGATTTAGGTGTGACTGCTGTTGATACTGGTTTGGCTGTTCAGCGAATTATAGCAGACGAAGAGAAAGCAAAAGAGATATTCGAAACACTTTTAGCTCAGGCTGTGAAATCCGGTAAAGTTATCCTTAAAAAATAATCCTTTCTTCCTTTATCATAACCCCAATATTTATAATATACGATTGCTTATAGTGATTTAGAAGAGAAGAGATGGAATTATCTGAAAGCACCCACCATGGATAGACAGGTGGTTTTGCATCCTGTCACCACAACATAAAGGTGATAGGTATGGAAAAAAATAATGAAAAAAGGGATGCGACTGTCAGCGCTTCTGATGCTGAACTTTTTTTACGAGACAACGATCTAAAAACCTACCGTGAGGGGGTAAATTTTTTATTGCAGAAGCTGGGCACGGGTGATGCGCAGTGAAAAAATGTCCAGCTTGTGGTAGTACGATGATCATTGAAAAAACTGCCAGCCAGAAATATTTTTTATGTACTTTTTGTAACGAAACTGTTGAAATTGAAAAAAGGAGAAGTCGATATTATGGACGCGGAAGCACTATCAACATTTTTGGATGTCCCTGTTAAGCTGGTTTTGAAACCACATTTTATTTTACGTGGACGGGTTAAACAAATTTTTAGCGACTCAATTATATTTGAAACTGTCCAAACTACCAGTGCTATCTCACTTGAGCGAGTCCTAGAAATTTCTCTAGATCACTCGGGGCGATGAACATGGTAAAAAAAGAGATACATACAACCATACCCATTGAATATTACACCTATGGAAAACGGAATCATCTGAGCTGGTCCGAACTCCTAAAAAAAGCAATCGAGAATGAAATGTCTCATGACCCGAATGCGCTACAAGCGGAGTTAGAAAAAATAAAAGCAAAAGAGGTAGAACTGCTTGAGAAACTGAAGACATCAAAGAAAAAAGACAAAAACAAAACGGAGCAAATGAAAGCGATGCGTCAAGGGTTGATGCCAGTATGACCCGAATAATCGAAGATAAAACAATAACGGCACAATGGGAAGCACTACTCGCAGATATAAACCAGTTAAAAGGAGAACTGGAGACTGCAAGAACAACAGGTATGTTTGAGATTAATTTCGAGAAGGTGGATAAGGCAAACCAAGACCTTGGAGCTTTGCTGTTGAATCAGCCTTTAAAAGCATTCGGAAATCTGGAGTACGCACTCAAAAACGAGGAAATGGAAAACATCCATATAGATTTGATTGGGCTTGCTCCGATAAATCAACGCAACATAGTAGACCTGAGAACCCGACATTTAAACGAGTTGTCTTCAATTGAAGGAATAGTAGTACAAGTAACTTCTGTTAATCCACGATTGATAAAAGGCGCGTTCCAATGTCAAAAGTGTGGAGCTTTAATATATGTTGTACAGCAAAAAACAAACACTAATTCCATACGAGTACCGACAGAATGCTATGAAAGTGAGGGGGGATGTGGGCGAATTACCTCTTTTATCCTTAGTGCACCTCTATCAACATATGAAGATTTCCAGAAGATACTCATTACAAATCCATATTATGAGGTACATAGAAGAGAACTAGAAGTGCATTGCTACAACGAACATTGTAACAAGGTATTACCTGGCGAAACAATCACAATAAACGGAGAATACTGTGTAAATCTACAAGACAAAAAACTGACGCAGGACACATATTTTTATACATATGGATTTGAGTCGCCCCAATCAAAGAATTTAGAGTTTACTGAAGCGGAAAAAAAGCAAGCTGAAAAGCTGGCACAATCTCCTGAATTATGGAAAGTCTTGCTAACTTCTTTTGCTCCTAGTGTCCATGGTAAAACCATATTGAAAGAAGCATTACTTCTTCAGAACTTTAACGGAGTGTGGTACGACCTTGGAGATGGAACTACGAAACGCGGTTCGATTCATGTATTGCTTGTCGGAGATCCTGGAACAGTAAAAAGCATATTGAATCAAGCATCATGCAGGATTGCACCGATATACGCTAAAGCAAGTGGTCGAGGTGCAACAGTTGCAGGTGTTACAGCAGGCGCAGTTAAAGATCCGCTTGGTGAAGGGTGGATGCTCCAGGCTGGTGCACTGGTCAGGTCAAATGGTGGTATCTGCTACTTAGATGAATTTGACAAATTACCTAAAGAAGTCCAAGGCTGTCTGCATACTCCAATGGAGCAGGGAGTGGTTGAACAGTCAAAGATGGGTAGTGTCAACCAGAGATTATCCGCAAGGACTAGTATACTCGCATCAATGAATCCTGAAGAAGGCAGGTTCGATAGTTTCAAAGGGAAAAATATTGATCAAGTCAATTTAGACCCAGCATTGCTGTCAAGATTTGATCTCAGTTTCGCATTAGAAGATAAACCAGATAAAGAAGAGGACAAAAAAACAATCGACCATATGCACGAAGCAACGAAGAAAAAATCAATGTCTACTGACGTATTAAGTGCTGATTTTCTAAGAAAATATATATGCCATGCTCAACAGATTAAACCAGCAATATCTGATGAGATACACCACCAGATTGTTGAATGGTTCATTGACAGTAGAAATATTGAAGATTTTCACATCAACTTTAGGCATTATGAGGCAATTAGAAGATTATCTGAAGCAGGTGCTAGAACTAGATTATCAACTGAAGCAACTTCAGAAGATGTTAGTAGAGCATTAAGGTTATTCCAGCATAGTCTCGATACATTAGGTGTTGAGGATATCGATGCAATTTCCACAGGCATGACCAAGAAGCAAAAATATTTGTTGAGGGCGGTGGAGGCTATACTTCCAGCAACTTGGCAGGATATATTATCTGCGAGTTTTGATGAAGGAGCAATTCAGATTTTGATTGATAAAAACCTGCTATATGAAGGGAAAGATAAAAGGATATCTCTGGTGAGAGGAAAACATGAATAAAAATTATGCGCATAATATGCCCAAAAACCATGTCCATTTTTCATGTCCATTGTTTATGTCCATACTTTATGGACATACGATATATACTATATTTAACTGGAGAAAATTAATATTATTATTAACATTAGATATATTCCAGTATAGTATAGTAAGAGTGTCTATGGACATGGACTGTCCATGTCCATGGAAGGGTAATATAAGCTATTTTGGAGGCATCCCATGATTAATTTCGACTTACAGATCTGTAAGAGCTCATCTGGTGGGGATGGGTCCATCTCATTTTTTTGGGTTTTTCAGACCCGTTCCTCCCCCCGTCCCCATCATATTTTTACTTGGAGGGTTTAAATGACATTTTCTGAAGATTGTAAAAAAATTAGCAAGAAGTTTGAAAAAATAGATGAGGAACTGCTGGAGCCGAAAAAATGAAAATTGCACAGGCAGACGTAGCAAGATCAAAACTTTTGGATCTCCACTGTGAAAATTGTGATTTTGAGTGGTTCTGTGTAGAGATATGCAGATGTCCTGACTGTCGTAGTGCAAATGTGGTTATAGGGAGGAATACAGATTGAGACTGAACTTTTTCATGGCTTGCACCTCCTACAAAAAGATGGGGGTTTGTGGAGTACCCCCATCAACAGGAGCTGGTAAATAATGAACCCTGCACCATTCGTTATACTCGCTGTTATCCTGACGACTGTTTTCGCTGTTGGATTTGCTCTTTTCATCTACGATTTAGAAGAACCCATCATCGAAACTTTCTTGGATTATCCTTATAGACATTGTAGTGAAATGGATTGGAACGTCTCGTTTCTAACTGAAGTAATGCAATATGGAGAACTTTCAACAGAAGACCGTGAAGGATTACTGGCGATACAGAGCACTCTTGATTTATTTGATATAAATGAAACAACTATCAATGTCTTCTCATCGATGCTGAGTTACAACGATCACCATAATTTTACCCTTGTCGATTCTTGGCATTATGCAGATACATATTTTGGATTATGGACTAGGGTTGGAAAAGCAAAAATGGGCTTTGTGATCCCTGGTGTAAACAGCACAATTGTGATTACATCAGAAGGAAGTCTGACACTTTTGTTGCATTGGATTCAGGAGGCTGAAAATGTCCACTAAATTCAATTATCAGAAGCAAATGCAAAAGCAGGAAAAAAGAAGGGTAAAGTTGAAACTTCGAGAGAAACGAAGAGAATTAAAATTAAAAAAATTAGGAGATAGATGAGTAAAAAAAGATACTGTTTCAAATGTGGGCATAACTGGAAAACAGATCGCCATCCAGAGAAATGCCCTCGTTGTAAAAAGTTGTCATGGGACATCCCCGAGAGATTCTATAATCATTTGAAGGAGGAGCTGACATTATGAACATCAATTTAAAAGATAGAGTAGTTAAAATTTACATTCATCTGAATGATAAACACAGAAAACCAATCGGTCAACGCTGGTTGTTACGGAGGGGCTGGAGTCAAGATAATATTGATTTGTTTGCTCATCTTTGGAGTTTTTTAACGGTATGTGTTGGAATCGTTATTGTTATTGTATTAGTTTATGAATAGGTGAATAAAAATGTATGAAACACGTAAGGAGGTATTTAATGCAACAACTTAAGAAGAAAATGAAAGTTTTAATTGACGATCCGGGGGGTATCGACTACCTACAAAAAAATAGTTACCTATCTGTGCAGTTCAATGAATTGCGTATCCAAGCTTCAAACATTGCACGTAAACTCCAGAGATTATCACAGTTGGAATCCGATCTTCCAGAGATGATAGAGCAACGAGTAAAAGAAAAAATAACACCATTGCTTGAGGAAAACAGGACACTTAAATCACAGCTTGAAGAGAAGATCCAGCCAGTAGAAAAGTATGAAGTTCAGATAAAAGAATTGCAATCTCAGATTGAGAATCTGAAGAAACAAATAACTGACTTCAGTAATAAGGTAAAAGTATTGGAGAAGACCAATCAAGAACTACAGGATAGAAAGAAAGATTTGGAAACCACTATTACAGATGAAGAAGAAATCAACCAGATATATGATAAACTTGGAACTTTCAAGAAGATACGTAATAAACTCAGGATAATTGAACTATGGGAAGGCAACCCTGAGAAGGTACTCAGACAGATCGAAATATTGTATTCGCTAGAGGGACAAATGGGTGTAGGTTCTATTAAGCAATACATTAAAGAGATGATACGTGGAAAGTTACTTTCCAGGACGACCATACAAGGCTCTTATACGTTGAGCATATCTGATTACTGTGACTTTAAGCTGGACTGTGATAAACTCTGCGAGTTGCTACTCGGAAGTGTCTATGAAACTGGTGTGCAAATTCGTATGGAAAAAATCAAGTCAGAACGGGACCCTGAATATTAGCTTTTATATCATATGCCGACAGTGTTTACGGCAATTGTTGATATAATTCTTTTATTTTTAGTATGTAGTTACTTTATTCTTTCAATACAATAAATCAACCTGTTTTTTAAATTATTTTAAATTATTTGTCGTTTGATACATAGATTTGTTTGCTGTTTGTATATAGTTTAAATTTGAGTTCTATATCCGTTGAATGGTTGATTTTTCAT
>JAUWBM010000110.1 GCA_030601705.1 Thermoplasmatota archaeon | reverse complement strand
TACACAAGTCTTACCGTCCTCCCTTAATTTTACAATCAATTCCCTTTCTTTTCTTTTAGCTAAATTCATGAGTGCACCAAAAAGAATATGCATGACCCAGTATATACAATTAATCCATTAATTAATGTCGCATACTATTATACGATATTCATTAGTTATATAAGAATGATGTATTGTGATATATTTTTATGAAATATTTATAAAAATGATAACGGATATATATTTAAGATAGTAAAGCATTAATAAATTAAATAATGGGGGAAAACATGAAAAGTAAAATTGTTGGGGTTTTAGTTTGTATAATGCTGATGACTACTTTTTTAACCGTAGCTACAAATGTTGAGAACGTAGATTTAAAAGAGATATCGCATACTGAATTAATTACAAGTTCATTCGATGATGATGTGCCAACTTGGAATGTTGGGGATTGGTGGACATATGCGGTAGATGATATCAACATCGATATCGAAGAAGAAAATCAATCAATACATTTTCACTTACAGATAGATGAATTTAACCTAACAGTTGTCGCTGATACCGGGGACTTTTATAAATTGGATTTTACGGCAGAAATAACTGGAGACTATGCTATTGATATTAATCTTGGTGACGGTCCAATTAATGTTACTGGAGAAATACAAGGAAAATTACTATCGAAGAAAGCAACTATAGATGGATATATGCTCTTTAATAAAACAGATTTAGGAATAAAAAAAATTAATGGCACAATTTCTGGCCGCGTAATTATAAATGTCAATGAACACCCATATGATTTGCCGTTTTCCATTCCCTCGGTCCCAATTCCCGCTGAAATCAATCTAGACTTAGATTGGAATGTCCCATATACAATACTTGACTTCCCATTAAATACCAGCAAAGCATGGGGACTTCCTGCTACAAATATTTCAATTGCCGGTACAATAAAATCTCCATGGCTTAATCTTGTTCATTTCCTTAACACAATATTAAGAATTCCAGGAATAATGGAAATAGTCGCAGCTTTTACAGGGACAGACCCTGTGGATATGCAAAATATTTCAGATATTTTATTTGATATTCTCCCGATTATCGACATTGAATACGTATTAACCAAATATTTAGAAATCGGAAATACCTTTGAAATTCCAGAGATACCGCCAATGCTTTACTGTAACTCGACGGAGAATATTACTGTGGAAGCAGGGAACTTTTCCGCGTACAAAATAAATTTAATGGGCGCCGATGATCTAGGGTACATGTACTATGCTCCATCTGCCAAGAATATCATCAAAATAACAGGGAAACTCGGTGACTTTCTACCATTTGTTACTGACATTAACATGGAACTTAAAGATTTCAGACTAGCATAAAAACTACTTCTTTTCTTTCTTTTTTATTTCTAGGAAAATATTTAAAAGGATACGCTAATTATTTAATAGTCAATGGGAAAACGTACGATGAACAATATAGGCTCAAGAGGAATGAAAAGAAAAGTAACGTGTACAATTTGTTGTCTGTTATTGATCATGATCTTATCTATTTCAACAACTGATATCGTGGATGGTGATAGATTGGAAATCAACACCTTGATAGAATCAAGAGTTTCAGCTACAAAGATGGCGAATTGGTCGGAAACAGCAAAAATCATTGCTTCAGATGGTGCTGCTGGTGATTGGTTTGGAATTTCTGTTGCTATTTATGGAAATTATTCTGTAATAGGTGCACGGGATGATGATTTTGAAAGAGGATCGGCATATGTTTTCAAACGTGATGGAAATTCATGGATACAAGAACAGAAATTACTCGCCCCCGATGGTGTAGCTGGTGATTGGTTTGGAATTTCTGTATCGATATATGGAGATTATATATTTGTTGGTGCAGATGCAGACGATAATGAAAACGGGCTTAATGCTGGTTCAGCGTATGTTTTCAAACGTGATGGATCTTCCTGGGTTCAGCAAGATAAATTAGTAGCTTCTGATGGAACGGCAAATGATTATTTTGGGCGGTATGTTTCGATAGATGAGAATTATGTTGTTATCGGTGCTTACTATGACGATGATATTGCTGGTTCAGCATATGTGTTTAAACGCGTCGGGACTGAATGGGTTGAAGAAGATAAACTAACAGCTTCAGATCGATTGCCCGGAGATTACTTCGGTATATCTACCTCAATTGAGGGTGACTATGCAATTATTGGTGCATATCGTGATGATAATGGCAACGGTATTGATGCAGGTTCAGTGTATGTATTCAAACGAACAACTAGTGGTTGGTTTGAAGAAACTAAATTGATAGCCTCTGATGGTGCATCAGCTGATCGATTTGGTATTTCTACCTCAATTGATGGTACGTATTTGATCATTGGGGCATATTATGATGATGGATATACGGGTTCTGCATATGTTTTTAATAAGACTGCTACAGGATGGGTTGAGGAAAATAAGTTGGTTGCATCAGATGGGGAAATAAATAATTTTTTTGGGCGTTCGGTCTCAATTGATGAAGAGCGTATCCTTGTAGGTGCCTGGGGTGATACTGGCGCCTCTGGATCAGCATATATTTTTAAACATATGAATACCAGTTGGGTTGAAGAAACTAAATTGAGTGCCTCAGATGCCTCAGGAAACGATCGTTTTGCCTATCAGATTTCACTTCATGGAAGATTTGCTGTGATAGGTGCGTATACTGATGACAATATTAACGGAATCGATGCAGGCTCAGCATATATATTTGAATCGATTAGCCAAGCACCTTCAGCTCCAATAATAACTGGTCCATCAAATGGAACAGCGGGAACCTTGTATACATATAATTTCACCTCGGCAGATCCAGATGGCGATGATGTATACTACTGGGTTGACTGGGGAGATAAGACTAATACTACTTGGCTTGGCCCTCATGCCTCTGGTACAGATTTAAAATTAAAACATACTTGGGAAAAGAAAGGAACCTACTATGTCACAGCTAAAGCCAAAGATGTGTATGGTGCTGAGAGCGACTGGGCGACATTGGAGGTCACTATGCCAAGGAACAAACCATTCAATTTCAACTTTAATCTGTTTAGTTGGCTGTTTGAACGGTTTCCGCATGCGTTTCCAATAATCAGACACCTACTGGATTTATAGATCGGTATGTGGCCCATACCTGAGAATAGCAAATAAAGACGATATTTCTAAATTCCTCATCAACTTGTCCATTTACTGTTAAATGTTTTATTGCCAGATTATTTGGTTATTTCCGAATGTTTTCTCACAGTATATAAATTAAAAAGGATATAATCATATTGTAGGTAGGTAGAATGAATGAAGGATCAAAACGATTTATTGCTTTGCTCATTGCCATTTCAACTTTTATCATACTCGCAAAGATGCTTGCGGGCGAATTGAGCTTATTTTGAGAAGAAATGTTTCTGAACGCGGGTTTCAAAAAACTTTATAAAGTATATTTGTAGTAATATATTTAGGGATATTTGTAATGAATAAAAATTTCTTCATTAAAAAAGGAACGATCTATTTAATATTCTGCTTATTTTTACTAACTGCTGTATTTCCAATACTGGTTGTCTCTCAATCAAATCAAACAAATGATCCGTATCATTACTTCACTTATCAAGAAATGACAGATCTGTTTCATGATCTAAAAGAAAACTATTCTGATATTATGTCGTTGACTTCAATCGGTACGACCTATGAGGGAAGAGATATTTGGATGGTAAAACTTTCAGATAACGTAGATGAAAACGAAGATGAATCTGGTGTTTTACTCATGGGTGCTCATCACGGTAATGAAAAGCCATCCTTTGAAACATTGATTTTTTTTATTCAGCACATGGTTGAAAGCTACGGGAAAGAAAACACCGATGATGATGAAGACGGTTTTGTAAACGAAGATCCGATTGATGGATTTGATAATGATGGTGATGGCCTAATTGATGAAGATCCTTCCGAAGACAGAGTGAGGGAAGCTATCAACAATACTCAGATTTTTTTGATTCCTATGGTCAGTCCAGATGGCGTTGAAGCCAGCACAAGAAAAAACTGCGCTCCTAATTATGGTCCTTTTGGATTTAGTAAAGAAATTACATCTTATGGAGTTAATTTAAACAGAAACTATGGATATAAATGGTATTTGTACTACATTTTTCCAAGAAGTTATCATCTTGCATTTAATATACTGGATTCAAGCCCCAACTATCGGGGAGAAAAACCCTTTTCTGAAAATGAAAGCTTGGCAGTTAAAAATTTCGTAGAAACACAGGATATCGCCATTTCCTTATCCTATCACTCGTATAGTGAAGTTATGTTTTATCCTTGGACACATACAAGTAAACTCGCTCTGCATGAAGATCTTTTCATTTCAATTGGTGAAAACATGTCCAAGATAAATAAGTACCATCTCATTACTGGTAGACAATATATTATTCCACGATATGGTGGCACTCTTGGAACCTCCGAGAATTGGTTATATGGGGAGAGAGGGATTCTTTCTTATACTATGGAGCTTTGTTCAACACGTGTACCAACCGATCCTGAGATTGTCTATAAAGTATGTTTAACACATGTGGGGGTAAACCTGTATGTGTGTGAGAGATCACGGACTATAGAATCAGAGAGATCCTTCTATCAATAATCAGGATCAAGAAAATATTTTATTTCATAAGTCATTCATTAGTACGATTCATGGGTTAAGGATATGTCTTTAAACGAGGAGAATGTTACGGAATCACATGCTTTCCCATTAATGTTTTATATCAAAAAGTGATTAACTTTTAACAGAATCTTTTATAGAAGAGGTGGATTATGACGAAAAAGATTATGGCTGTGGATGATGATCCAGACTGCCTTCAATCTATTAAACAAGCTTTAGAACATACGGATGGCGAGTATAAAGTCACATGTGTTTCTAGCGGAGTTCGATGTCTTGAGTTATTAGAGAATAACGAAATTCCTGATCTTATATTGTTGGATATCATGATGCCAGAGATGAGCGGCTGGGAGACTCTTAAAATTTTACAAGAAAACCTATCATGGAGAGATATCCCGGTAGTTTTTCTTACAAGTAGAACAGATAAAATTGCCAAAAATACTGGAAAATTTTTAGCGGCAGATTATATTGAGAAACCTTTTGATATAGATGATTTAAAGAAAAGAATCGATGAGGTTTTGAAGAGCAGTAGCCATTTACAAAAAGAAGACCTAAGGAAAAAAATTGATGTGGTTTTGGAGAGCAGCGGTCATTTACAAAAATAGTTCTATAAAACATTGGATATAGCATTATAAATAATTAGATAATTAATTGTTTATCTTTCTTTATTACGATTTGTGGGTTAGATTTATACCCTACAAAAAATTGACGTAACCGGAGGGGCATTAGGAATTTAAATAACTGCTTTCAAAAATTTAAAAAGATATAAAAGAGCCGAAACTATATCCCCTAAATGCTAAACCTTCTAAAATTAGCTTGTGAGAGAAGGGGGATTTAGTGAGGTGGTGAGGAGATGTGATTAAAAATTTTCCCCCATTCTCTAATATACACATTATGTACATCAGTATATAAATCTTATTATATTATTCTAATATTGTATCATCCAAATATTACTTTATTCTGAAAAATCGCAAAAGACGATTCAATATATGTGAAAAACTGAATCAGAACTAAGTAAGATGGATCAATTCTTTCTTTTTTAAGACCACTTCTCCCAATATTTATGTTCCGTATTGGGAGGTTTTTCTCCTTTGTCGTATGTTCCGCCCCACACGTTCAAACCTGCTCTTTCGTCCTCATCTATCATCTTTTGAAGCATTTTCAGCATCTTTGGATCATCCATTTCAAGCTGTTTCATTTTCTGAGGAGTTGGAACGCCATTGGGAGTCCACCCTCTTCGATAATATACAACATCAGTGAGTTTTTGATACTGGTCTTGACGGTAATCGTAAAGAATCTTTATTTTCTCTTTTACATCCCTCTTTTCTACTTCTTTTTTTTCCATTCCTAGTTTTTCAATTAGTTGTTTGTCGTACCTGTCTTTTCTAGATAAATATTCCATCTCAGTAACTGGTCCCATTGAACGATATGGTATCCAATCATCCTTTCTACGCCCTCGCCCCATCCACACATTCATAGCTCGCTGCCAGTTGTAGCATCGTTCACTCTGTAGGATTAGCTCTTCCTTATCTACATTCCAACCTGTTACGGCATTTTGATAGTCAACATAGTTTTGAACGTGTTCAGGTACTTTGGATGGTTCATCGGTTTCTGCATTATTTGCTGGTTCTATGTCGTTCCATGGAAGCTTACATAATCCATTTAATCCAAACCAGGTCCGCCACATTGGGAAATGATGTAGTGCCTCTGCCTTATCCCCAAATGTTGGTATTGCATTGTTGACCATGTCCATAAATATGAGCCATGCCTCGTCATGCTGTGGTCCTTTAAGTGTAAGTCCATAACCTCCTTGCATAGCAAGTGACTCTTTTGTTACATATTCGGAGTATTCAAGTCCTTTGCTCTCCATACCAGCATCCTCAATAAGTTGTTTGTCTCCCCATCCTTTTTTGATCAGCCAGTCTTTTACTCGTCTCACGCCTTTGGATGCAACTTTAATAAATTCCCCACCTTCTCCTTTTGCTAAAATGTGCATAAATTCGAGTACTGCTTCTGCATTTCCAAAACAAAGTTCAAGTCCGCCACATCTTTCTTTATTTAATATACCATATTCGTACATTTCCATATAGAACGCAATTGCAGTACCAGTTGAAATTGTATCGATACCATACGTATCACAATAAAAATTAAATTCTAAGATCCAAAGGGGATCCCAAAGACCCATGTTTGCACCACAGCCTATTGTTTCATATTCTGGACCATCAACGGTAACCTTTTGACCCTTGTAAGGACCAGTCATAGCTGTAAACCCATCGACAGTTTTTGCACATGCCATTGTACATCCATGCCAGCATCCATCTGGAATGATTTTAGTAAATAGTTCATAAAAATGTGGTGAATAAATCTTTGATGCTTTGGGAAAAGATCCAAAACGATAATTTTCAGTTGGAAGCAGATCATATTCATCCATTATCTCAACGAGATGGCCAGTTCCCACAGTACGCATGTTACACTGATATCTGTCAAGATCCCTAATTTCTTTGTGAAGCTTAGTCCCAACCTTGGTCAGAGTTACAGGATCAGCAGGATGATTTGAAACACCATCAAATTTCTCAACCTTTGCAACAATTGCTTTGATTTTCTTGTTTCTGAATACTGTCCCAAGTCCTCCTCGCCCTGCCTGTTTCATACGTGGAACTTTTCTTCTGATATCATAAAATGAAAAGTTTAGACATCCCCAAAAGCTATGTTCGGCTCCTGTCCCAGCAGAAATAACCGAAACCTTCTGTCGCAATTTATCAGTATCTTCAGAGGCATACATGTGAGTAAGTTGCTCGTTAAGTAAATGTGAGTTTGTTTCTTCAAGAGGTGCGGTTTCAATAGAAACTTTACCTTTTTCACCATCAATAACCAATATTACATCTTCTTTTGTCTTTCCTTGTATTTCGAGTGCATCAAAACCTGAAAATTTAAGGTATGGGCCAAAAAACCCTCCGACATTACTATCACAGATTGTATCAGTGGATGGGGAAATTGTGAGACATAACGATTTGCCAGAACCTGCGTATTGTGTCGTTCCGCATAACGGGCCCGTTGTGATGATAAGTTCATTTTCTTCGCTATCCCATCGTGTTGTAGGTTTAATAGAATCCCACAAAAGTTTTAAACCGAAACCACGACCACCCGTGAATTTCTTCTTCATGTCATCTGTGACCCTTTTTTCTTTAATTTCTCCCGTATTAAGGTTAACGTAGAGTGTGCGATTTGCAAATCCCCTTTGGATTTCACCTTTTTTGTAATTGTATTCAAAAAGAACCTTATGTGCTGATTTGAGTTTCTTGAGATCCCATTTATGTTTGGT
>JAUWBM010000152.1 GCA_030601705.1 Thermoplasmatota archaeon | reverse complement strand
CTTACTAATTTGGTGTAGAGTTCGTTGAAATTGCGGTTTACATGGTTCATAATTTTTGGATTAATCCGTTTCTTCGCACATCCCATCCTAAAAAGAAGATAATCATCATCCCTTAATTATCCATTACGGGATGAAGCCCCTACACAGATTTTTGATAGTAAATATACAATAAATCATTTACAAAAGAAAATAAAAGGAAGAGATGTGGTATTTTTATTTCTTTTTCATGTAAGGAAACCCAGTTCTCTTGTTCACACCAACAGTTTAACCGCTGGGTAAATCACAGGATTTCCACCCTTTGGTCTTCTCTTACTGAAGAAATATATGGTCTGTATCTTTCCGCCTTTTAATTTTACATCTTTACAATATAATGTCCATCCTTCGTAGATATGTACCATAAAACTTACCTCCATATATCAGATGTATATTGTGTGATTTATCCTTTTCTTTATTATGATCTTGAAATAATCTATTTCTCAATCCCTTTTTATTCTCCCACAAAACCTATGGATTGGTTTTTTAAATGAAGAGGTGTTATGAATCGCTAGTTTAAAAGATGGAATAATGGTTAGAAAAAGAAGTTACGAAGTAATCGAGTTATTTGACGAAAAAACAGGGGAAATAATAAGATCAATCCATTTCCGTAAACCAAACGAGTTTTACGAGTTTTTAAAAGGTTTCAGAGCAATGAGATACCCAGGTTATAGTTGGAGATATAAAGATAAAAGGAAAAAGAAGGGTTTTAGCTAGTCCGTGGAAAATATCGCTGAGATGTTGTCGATTTTCTCGTCGAAATAATCGTTGAAAAGCATCACGTTTCTTCAGATGTCATAGCCACTAGACCACGACCCCCTATATGGAGAGAAATATTCTCTTTGCTTTAGCATTTTTCTATGCTTTCTGACATTCTCTAAAACGTTAAAAATTTGTGAGTCTTGGCCATTATGATATGGCACAATTTAGATCCAGTTTTTTTGGGTAGAAAACTCAAAATATCTTTGATATTTTTAAAAAAAATAAAAAAAGAGAAGATGTTTAAAAAATCATTTCTCCGAGTTCTATTTCATCATCTTCCTCTAGAAAAATATTATCGATTTCATTAACTATATCTTCTTCATCTATAGTTTCAATAGAACCATCATATTGTTTTTCTTTAGTAATTGATTGGTTGAAATAACTGTACGTTACTGCAATTGAAACAAAAATAATTAGAAGAAGAAATATTGATATAATTTTTTTATCCATCTTATATCCCTTTCTCCGTTACTCCACTCCATATTATTACTGTTTTCCTCTGCCTTTTCCTTTACCTTTATTCTGCATATCATCTGCAAATGATTGTGCTTTTATTTTTTTCCTAATATTATCTTCTTTTACTTCAGAAAATATCTGATATTTTTTTTCTTTTGTCATCTGATTGACCATCTTGCAAATCTGTGATTTTACCTGTTCTAGTGAGACGTTACCCTTTTCGTAATCTTCAATCAATGAATTATTGGTCTCTCCGATAACTCCATATAACCTATGTAATTGGTTCCTGTTAAATTGTCTTATTCTGTTCCTTATTTTTTTACTATAATTCTGCAGTTCATCGCCAACTAGTTCTCTAACTCTTTCTTTAAGCTCTTTTATCTTTTCGTCATCTAATAACGCTTTAACTGTTTCCCGGAATTGTTTTGTTAGGTTAGTTGCCTTAATTTTCAGATCAACAAATACTTGGACTGAATCATTAGAACTTGGATCTGTTCCGTTGACTTCTTCTAATAAAAGCCTCATTTCAGTAAGTATTGATGATAAATTTGATGCGTTATACCCCATTGCTTTTAATACTTCAACGGCTCTCTCTCCTTTGAGAAGGTTTTTTAATATGGCTTTTTCCAGTTGTAAAAGTCTTATTTCAGCGCCTAAGGAATTATTCATTATTTCAATTTCTTCTTCTGTTTCATTATCTAGATAATCTTCATCTGAATCCTCTGTTTCATTTCCCTCTGGTTCTTCAGTTTCATTTGCATCGGGATCTTCTGTCTCATTATTATCTGACGTTTCATTTTCTCCATCTTGTGTTTCACTTTCAAATTCAACATCAGGATTTTCTCCAGCTTCTTCGTCTGCTAATGCTAATGTTGCTATAGAGACCATCAGCATTAGTACAACCAATATATTTGATATTCTTTTCATATTATCGACACCTCAGAAACCAATCCATACTGGTTTCAATGTACTATTGGATGAAACAACATATATATTTTAACCGGAACAAACCGGAACATACCGAAATAACCATTGAAAAATCAATGTTTTTTTATCTTAATTAGATTAGACATTCCAATTTTTTCTATTTCAACTAAGCCTTTGATTTCTAATGAATGAATATTTCTAGAAACTGCGGCTTTTGGCATTTTTAATTCTTGTTGAATCTCTGTTTGCGTTAAAGGTCTATTTCTTTTAATTAAGAGTTCCATTATACTCTTCTGCCTATTTGATAATCCACTTAAGTTATGCTCTATGCCGTCTTTAGTTGGTTTTTCAACAGCTATCAAATGTTTTCTTTTGTTTATGGAGCCTAATATAATTATTAAAAAAAAGCCTATAATTAAGATGAGAGCCACTATTATCAATAATGTATCAGTACCCATCAATTCCTTATCATCTGAACCCTTTTTGACTTGGTATTGAACTATTATGTAAAATGATTCATTCTGACCAAATCCCTTAACTATTAAATTACCAAGTTCTTCCTCAATTCTAATCGAGCCAGATGATTTAATATAGTTAATGGAAGAATCTTCCGGTAGTGCTAAAACAAAAATATAATCAGAAAAAACCCCATCTTTTGTAATATTTAACAACCAATAACTCTGTTTTTTTGATGTATAAACTTCGGTATCTTCTGCTAAAAGATCTGGATGATTAGTAATGCCATCAATTGTTACAAACCCCGAGTCATCAATATCGATAGTTACATCCGCATAGTAATCATCAGCATGAGCAGATGGTAAATATGGAATAAATAAGAAAAGCATCAATATAATCAAGAAGATCTTATGTAAATTTTTATTTTTTGATCCCATCTCCTCACTATTCCACAATATTATTGTCTACTATATAAAACTAATAGTTTGAGATTTTCTATGATATTGTGTTAGGACAGCGCCAAAAAATTATCAAAGGAACTTTCTTCGTTAGGGCTTATTCATAAGTAATGCCTATTTTTATTAATGCTTTTAAAACACATTTTGGTTAAAACTTCCCATTTCAGGACAAAAATAGAGTTGTAAAAATATGTTTTCATTTTGACATTTTGACGCGTTAATTTTAAATATAACATTCAACAAAGTATAACGTGCTATATGATGTCAATATCTATGGATTGGATATGAGGTGAAAAAGTGAGAAAAGATATTTTAGCTGTAGACGACGACAATGACATCCTTCAGTCTATAAAAGATATTTTTGAACACCAAGGTCATGAAGTATTTACTGCAAATAATGCAATCGACTGTATTGATAAATTGAAAAAAGGTTTCAAGGGAATTTTACTGATAGACATAATAATGCCTATAGTAGACGGATGGGACACAATACGAGAAATTGTTGATAGAGGACTTGAAAAGAATATAGACATAATAGTGGTAACAGCAGTAGGTACCCCTTACCACGAAAAGATGAAAGGACTTGAGCCGTATGTGTATGATTATATATCAAAACCCTTTAATGTCAATGAACTAGTTGAAAGTATTAGAAAATTAACCTAAAAATTAAAAAAACTGTCGTGAAATCGCATCCACTACTTACTTTCAGGAATAAACTCTTTCAATCTTCTTAATGCTTTTATTTTCTCTTTATCGCCAATTTTAGCTTGTTTTATACCTTGCCTTATAAGTTCTGTTGATTCATCCATTGCTTTTCTATCTACAGGGAACGGTACGCCGTCTTTACCTCCTACCGTAAAGCTAAATTTAACAGGATCAGACCACGATGGCTTTTCACCATAAATAAGATCAGATATTAACGCCAAGGCTCTTACAGTATTTGGCCCAACTCCTTTAATTGATAACAATTGCTCATAGTTTTTTGGTTGAAAATCATATACTTCTTTCATTTTTGACCAATTTATGATCTTGGGCATATGCAGATATTCGATTGGCTTCCTGTTTTTCTCAGCACACATCCAGTTATCTAATGTTCTCTGGTTGTGATGTAGAGTTAACTCTGTCCAATCTCTTTTAAGATGAGACGGGTCATCGTTGATTAAATCCACAGATATTTTTTGAGCCAATTCACTTTGTTTTGCTGTCATGTCCAACACTTTTTCTTGGCGAATATCTCCTACTATCGCGTTATGCGGTTCACACACAAAGTCATCTACCTCTTCTGAAAACCAATGATATCTCCGTGCATAGTTAGTTTGTGCATTCATTCCCTGCTGTATCACTACCCATTTTTTATTTTCAGAAAAAATAAGCACATGATGGTAAAGATTATGCCCGTCCTGTACTGCTGTATTGTCTATTTTTGCCGCCATTCGACTAGAGTATTTTAATTCCTCTATTGATTGAGTTGAAAGATTATACAACTCACCAATTTTTTCGACTTCACAGAGGGTTTTTCTTGATGCTTTGCCTTTACCTCCTGCTATTGCAAATCCAAATTCCTCTGGATTTACTGCTTCTTTTAACGCTCCACAAGTTACCGTAGTAGTACCGCTAGAATGCCAATCAAAACCAAGGACACATGACAATGCTTGAAACCAAAACGGATCAGAAATTCTTTGTAAAAACTCGTCTTTTCCATATTCATATGATATAACCTCTATAATACCTTTGGATAGTGATACCATTCTTTTGAACAACCATCGTGGTGCTTTACCAGGATGTAAGGGAAGATTTGCAATTCCTGTTTTTGGCATGTTTCATTCTATTGATGAAATTCGGCTAATATAATCTTTATCGTGGGTTAAATGAAAGTATGAATTGGCTTTGTCTCAAAAGTATTCCTCCTCGACGATTTTTCGTGCCAAGATCATGAGGTTATATACGATGATTTTCAATGCAATTTCTACATGTTGAATGTTTCGTTTTATAGAAGAAACGTAACCTCCAAGCTTTCTTTTCA
>JAUWBM010000112.1 GCA_030601705.1 Thermoplasmatota archaeon | reverse complement strand
GATATTAACGGTAGTGCAAGTGGATGGTCAGATCCATTGTCCATAACTATTATCCAGGGGCCTTTACTTGATATCTTTATCATTCGTGGTGGATTTTTCAAGGTAAATACTGTAATCAACAATGTTGGTGCTGTTGAAGCGACAAATGTAAATTGGGAAATTACTCTAGAAGGTGGTACAATATTCCGCGGTCGCACCACCACTGGTACAATCACAAGTATTCCTCCACAAGACGGAGTGCAAATATTTTCAGATCTAATATTGGGACTCGGAGAAGTAAGAGTCAAAGTTACAGCTGAAATACCTGAAAGCGTAGATTCAAGAGATCAAGGTGGAAAAGTATTCTTATTTTTTATAAAGGTTAATCCTGGCGGCAATTAATCGCACTACGATTGGGAATTTTCTCCCATTTTCTCATTTTTTTATTATTATTAAATTTTTTATAATTGAATTTTAATCTGTTTTTTTGTATATCCTGTTGAAAATTAAAAAATCATAAAAGATGATGCTCTTTTATGTATCTATTTCGGTTTATGCCCTTAACCGAAATATAATGGCATAGATAGAACATTTGATAAAAATATCAAAATAAAATTTTTTTGAAATTTTTGATTGACGAAAATATTAAATTCTTTTTTTAGATTGTATGTTGGGATCAGAAGGAAATACAAATCTCATGATACATCACTTGATTTTTGGATATTCCTTCTGGTCCTATTGCTATTTTGCCACTTTGATATTTTCTCAACAAAGATTTATAAAGGAGCGTTAACAAAAAATAGTATCGTGATGTATCATGAGGACAAGTGAAAATAGAAAAGAAAATATAAAAAATAGGCTGATGAAATACGACAGTTTAACAGAACAGGAAAAACAAGAATTAGTTAACCAGTTGAAACAAGATAAATCTAATTTAGAAACAAGAATTAAGGAGAAACAGAACATCATTGATTATCTAGTCAATTTAACCAGGAAAGAGAAGAAAAAAGAAATTCATGTTGTAATCAGTCTTTTTAGCGGTTGTCTCAATGAAGTTAAGGTTTTTACTGAGATCAAGAAAGCCAGGGAAGAGTATAAAAAGCAAATTTTAGCAGCTGGTTTTTCCAGTGTAGAAGAGTATGAAGAGCTGCTTAGGAGTGCTATTGTTGAAAAAGAAGAGCCCCGTTTGTGGGAAAACATCGAGGTGCATTAAATGGATATCTCCGATTTAGCGGATTACAATCTAACGGAGATCATGAGACTAGATATTACATATATGCGGAGGGATGCATAAAAATGAGCAGAAGAGAATTGGAAAACGACAACATTTTGATAAGAATCTGGTATGGGGGTATAGTAATATTCGATAAAAAAGAGTCAAAAAGTTATCATATTTTTAACAATTATGACAAGAATACGAACTGTCTTATAGATATGGCTTTGGAATCTTTTAACGATAAGACAACCAGGGAGCAACTAATAGCAGATGTACAGACCATTAATGATAAGCATTACCACGTTGATTTATGCGTTGAAGAGTCAACAGTTAAGAAAATACCTATGAAAATGTTGAACACGGTTGAAGATTTACAACAAAGACTAAGAAGCATACCCGATAAGCCGGTGAATATTAGGGTCAAGGCTCCCGATAGTTGGAATACTGTTAACCAGGTTAATATCCCACGGATTTTAAAACACAGTGCTGTAAAATGTAGCGGTCACTATACCGATGACTATGCTTATGATAACGCGAATAATTTCGGCAGGGATGCATCTTCTGATGGTTGCAAAATGAGCATACTTAACGACCTACAGGGGGACGCGGGGAATCATAGCTACGTTAAGTGTTATTGGGACAACAAAGACAAGGAGTTTATTATCTATTATGGCCAATGGTTAAGCTACAGGGCAAAGCCTACGGATACCCTTAAACTTATTTTCAAATAAAGGGGGCTTGATATGACTATAAAACTAAAACAAAGAATATTATTGCAGGCCATAGACATACATCGACATTTGGTAACTGAAATAAAAATACAGTTTCTGGAAAATAGTATACGTATTAAATCTGTGGATCCAGCTCATTATGAAATGGTTATTACCGATATCCCGAAACGTGCATGTGAAGAGTATAGCTTAGGAGATGGTGAGCTGGAAATAGGCATGGATCTAAAGAAACTCAGGGAATTTCTAAATCTCTTCAAAAAGGACGATGTTCTCACGTTTGACTATGACCCTGATACTAATAGGTTGCTCGCTAAAGAGGAAAATCTAACACGGGGCATGGGTCTTCTTGACCTGACTGGATGGCCAGATCTAAAAATCCCGAAAGTAGATTTAAAAAACAAGGTGTCTATAAATACCAAAATTTTTTACGCCAGTCTCAAAGGCATTACGTCAAACAAAAACTATGAGCAAACATACATCACAACAATACACGATAGCCTTATTCTCGAAAACTATGATGAGGATGAAGACCATGATAAAGAAAATAGATCGGTTATCATGCAAGACACGGGAGCGTTAACAGTAGACTATTGTAATGCTACTGACAACAATTATACTATTTTCAGGAGTGACATCTTAATCAAGCAGATAAAGGAGTACAAGAAATGTTTTGACCATGTGACCATAGAAACCAGTCCAGAGGAACCCATACGGATTACTGCCAATAACGATAATTTACAGGTTGAATACTGGCTTGCTCCTATCATTCCAGATGAAAGCTACGGGCGGCAAAAAATGGTAGAAGAGCAAAAAGAAGAGATAAAACCCAAGCCGGAAATAAAAGAACCCCTGGAGGCTATAAAAGAGATTGTTAAGCCTACAGAGTTCGATAGGGTAGAACCTGTTGATGGCACTGTTGGCGGTATAGAGTATGCATCTGACGAAGTTAATGATCCAGATGTCTATGGAGATGCAGAGCTTAGTCAAGAAGAGTATATCGATGCATATAAGGATAAACCAGAGCCAAAACCAAAATCGAAAGAAGATGTTAAACCAATGGTTACATCAGTAGTTATAGCGATTCGTAAACCGAAACATCAACCATACAAGAAACAGCAGTGGTCCCAGGACATGGAATACATCAGGGATACTATAGAAAAACATCGGCTTAACAGGGATACGAAACAGGATAAAATCAAACAGGTAGCGGAATACAAAGGTTTTGTATTTTTTATCAACTGGCCGCAGACAGAGACCGAGCTAAGCTATGTCAAAATCAAGAATAAGGGAGGAGACCAGATCATACAACAGGTATTACCGGATGGTTATGTTCTCATTGCCTGGTTTAAATGGCACGAAAACGGATGGATCGCTCAGACTGTTAAAAAAGCGGAATAGGGTGAAAAGATGTCCCCTGGCCCCTTGGAACGGTATCAGGAATTTAAAAAACAACTACAAGAAATGGAGGTGAACCATGATAATAAAATTTGCAAAAGACCTCACAAAAGAGGTGCTCACCATCGGCGGAAAAGCCGTTGACACAGCATACGACATCGTGAAATAGAGATGGTAGGAGTATTCACTAAGAGCATAGAGGATAATTCATCGTTTATCCGTTCCATATATATTTCTCCTGTTTTTCACTTGTCTTGGTGAGAAATACCCTACTTTTATTATTTATTCATTCTTTTTAACGATATTTTCCAACCTTTTGAATTTCCCACTACACCAGCTGCAGGTAATCATGGGTGCCCTGGTCCTCGTTTTCCATATATGACCGCATTTCGGGCACTTTACTCTCTGTCGATAAAACCTCTTCTTTACCTTATTTTCTCCCATTGAGTGCACCTCATCTCCTGCATCCCGTTGCGAGTATTTATATTTTCTGCTTTTCTACTACTTTCTACATGAAGTAATTTATAAGAAAAGTATATATACTATAAGTGCTATATTAATATATTACTCGTAAAAACAGAAGGTGTAACGATATGAAAGAACAAAATCGAAAGCAACTTGGAATTACCCTTCCAGAAGAAACGCCTGCGGAAGGGTGATTATGAATGCAAAGAAAAACGATATTGATGACGGCGCTGCTATCTGCTTTTCTGCTGGTGTCGTCTGTTAGTGCCGTTCCAAATGTCAAAATAGATAATAAGCAGGAGGCTGTTTCAAACATCTTTGAGAATTTTAACTTCGGGGTATTCAACAGGATAAAAGATAAAGTAATAGATGAAGTCGGAATGGAGGTCTACAATGATACCTATGCTAGAGTACAGTTTATATTCTATAACCATATGGAACTTAGTGAAGGACAGGGATTTTATCTAACTGAAGATGGAACAGATTATGAGTTTCACGAGGAAGTATTACGTTCAAATTTTTACGAGAGACTAGTTGATATTGCTGTTGTGATAATTCTTTTCATGGTTGTCATGTTTGGTCATGCTGGACCAGGCTATGGTATAGGTGCTCTGTGTACTGCGATGGTCCTCTTTATACCATGTCTCATGTTTGCTATGGTTGAGGGTGCTATGTCTACGGTGGCAATAGTTACAGGTATACTACTTGATGGTGACTTGAATCAGTTTATTTATGATTATGGTCTCGTCGGTTTATTGGTTTTTGTTTTTCTACTTCTTCCTTTGATTGTTTTAATATCTATTGTTGTATATCCTGTAATGACTGTTCTTCTAACTGTTGACTTGTTGGTTAGTGTTATTACTGAAGCTTTAGAGATTGTTGACGATAATTCTACCTGACGTTAACCGACCCGCCAGCGTTTAACTTGTTTTTTAACCAGTTTTCAACAGAGAATGTTGCCACGCCAGCTCTAAACACTACCCCGCTTTTGGAACCCAGGAGATTGCCGTCTTTATCGACAAACTGAACGCTATGCTGGCCTCTTAAATTAGGATAGGTCGTGCTGATGTTCACGGTTATCGTACACTGCGCCCAGTTGATTGTTACGCTGTCTGCAGGGACATAATTTTTTGCCTTCAACATCACAAACGGCCCTAGCACAAGACCACGTGTCGCCATCCACATGTCGTTTACCGTGATGTTTATCTCAGGTACTCCCACTCCAAATGGCAAAAACGTTACCGTAACACTATCCCCAGGTGAAAGGCTTGAGATATTCCCATGCTTGGATCTGCCGATTATAAATCCGCCTTTTACAGTGATGCCCCATTCGATATCAGTTGCCTCTCCAGTGCCAAAATTTTCTATAATAGCAGTTAATCCAAATCCGCCTGTTATTGTTTTTATATCTACAACGGGTATCGGTATTGTGTTATGGGCAGTGATTAAAACATCATCAACCATCCACCAACCAGCATTAATATTAGGATCGCCAGTCTCTCGATGGAACGCAACTATGACCTCCTTAAGTCCGGCATAATCCGATAAATCAAACTCTATAACCTCGCCCATAAATTTACCGCCTGGCGGCGCCATTTCATAGAGGTTGCCCAGAACATCCCAGGATTCTCCTCCATCAGGGCTGACCTTTATAAAATCGCCCTCCCAGCATCCTTCAACAAGACCATAGTTATATGTTGAGAACGACAGGTACGCCTCAGTCCAAACGGAAATGTCCAACGCCGGTGTCATAAGCCACTCATCCTGAGGTTCGTATCCCCACCAGAGACCTGCATAATTTTCACTCGCTTCTTCATACTGATGCCACCAGCAGGGGATCTCGTTTACTTCCTCGGTCGTCTGCATCATAGACCATCTGAATGGCACCCATTCTGATTCAAAGTCTTCATCTATGAGAATATCCCCATCTCTACTAAGATATTTTATTTCCTTGCATATTTCTTCGTTAACAATGGCCGCCCCAGGCAAAACAAAAGCAAGGATAATGGCAATTGCTATAGCTGCCCTAAATATAATTTTTCCTTTCATTTTTTATTCCTCCCGAAAATTATTTTTTATAAAATTCCTATATAACAGTTAAATTTAAATGTTTCGGATAAAATTATTTTGCAGAAATTTATTACAATTTAGAAGTCTTTTAACGTTTTCTGCCAGTCATCAGGCAGTACAACCTGTCGTTCAACCTCTTGCCATTCAAGACCATAATCCAACAAAAGCTTCTTCACCATATCAGGAACACGAGGCGCACAAAGTATCCCACGGACATCCGCCGTCTTCACATCCTTCTTAACATCATTGACGTACATCCTAAGCTGCTGCACCGAACTAATACTAGCTACACTCCGTTTAACCTCAATAACGACAGGGACATGGTCTTTATCAAAACCATAGAGATCTATCAACCCTGACTTAACGTGCTTCTCCCGTTTACTAATACGAAGTCCTTCCTCAATAATGCCTGGGTCGATGATGATTTGGTTGACAACATCTGTTTCCATACCAGCTATAACCAAACTCGCCTGATCATGAAGCGATGTCACCATCACTGTTTTTAGATTGCGGAAAACAATCTTCATTTTCTCAGGAGGACGAGTATGACGAGACCTCACAATCAGCTGATTATCTTTAACACTATATTCTATTGTTGTGCCAGACGGCTGCCAGTTCACAGGCTCACGCATAACAGGCTGATGAACCAACACCGTACCATCCTCCTTAATCATAACCATTCGTTCACCCCAATCAAGAAGTGATCGTGCTCGTCCACGGTAATCAACCATACAATCACCAACCAACAATAACATCGTTTTATCAGGCTTAGACTTGTGATGTTTTTCAATAAAATATAACGCATCAGACGCCGTAGGATCTAGGAGATTTTTTAGCAAAAGAGTTCCCCGTTGCCCATAATCATATTTATTATAATTCTTTGTTTTGGTTTTTGTGGGAGGATAAAAAGGGATTAAGAAACAGGTTATCTTTATTCATTACTTCACCCCTCTTATTTAGAATAAACATATTTCCACAGTTTGTAGAGCAACCTCCGAATAAAATCCATGTCTTGTATTAATCCCATATCAACTATACCTCAACGATGCGTTTTCCCTGTTTTTTCCATCTCAAATCACAATTTCATAACTATCCTAATTTAAGATATTGGAAGTGGTGGAAAAACTTTCCACTCTCCATCCAAAATTGCCGTCCTGTTCCTGCTCTCCCCCCGTTATCAAAATTCTTATGTCATTTAAATTTATAAATGTATTGTGTTATCAAGGCACCTGTCAACTTTCTTCTCTTTCTTAAAAAACAAAACCCTCCAGGGCTTTGGTGAGGATAAAAAGGGATTTGATTTTGAAAATGTTTATTAACTTTGTTGAGAAGATTTATATATCGAACGTTTTATGATATTTGATAGTGGGAGGTAATAAAAATGGGTTCTTTCAGTAGAGATAAGGATAAACACAAAAGAAACCCATCTGATTTCTTTGAGTTAGATGATGAAGATTTCGAAAGAATTTTTAAGGAAATACGTTGGATAATTGAGAGAGTCTACCGCTGTCCTTTCAATCGGAAGGAATCAGGTAAACCATTTGTGCATAATATCATTATACGCATCGGTCCAAATGGTAAACCCAAAATTCAGGAGCTCCGTAACTGTCCCTTGAAGAAGCAAACTGGTGAACTTACGATTTCGGAAGAAAGGGAATCTTTGACGGACGTAATCGAGTACGATGATGAGGTTGCTATTACCGTTGTACTCCCTAGGGTTGAGAAGAAGGATATTGATCTGAAGGCAATTGAGGACACCCTAGAAATTAAGGTTGATATACCTCAGCGTAAATACCGTAAATTGGTGAACTTGCCATGTGATGTCCAGCCGAGAACCTTAAAGGCCACTTACAAAAACGGAGTACTTGATGTAGTTATAAAACGTATTGAAAAAAGTAAGGAAGAAAGCATAAAGTAAAATCCTTTAC
>JAUWBM010000144.1 GCA_030601705.1 Thermoplasmatota archaeon | reverse complement strand
CCGTTTTTAACTCATCTCTCAAAAACGATCTTTCCTTCATAGACAATTTTAAAAATTCGATGATAAGGAATGGATGCATTAGCTGTATCAAAAAAAGATTTCCCAATAGTTACAATATCTTTACCAGAAAGTATCTTAGTGTCATTTGGAGCGCCTCTATGAACATACCATATTTCTGCTTTTTCCAAATCTTTCGTCCATTTCATTTCATTTAAGATGTTTTTAAGGTTATTTTTTATCCGCTTGCCCATAAGATAATCACACATTATATAATAGTTAATAATAGTTATGAGGATAAGGCAGAGCTACTCGGTAGGATAACCCAAGAAAACCAGAAACAGCATCAACAGCGGTAGAAATCCCATCAGTTATGATGTAGATATTGGAATCGCAATATACCAAATATTGTAAAATGTCCATATTGTAAACACTGTAGAATATAATGAAATAAACTTGTCAAGATTTTAGAGACGCAATGTTTTATAAGGAGGCATAATAGTAACAATTAAATGTAGCATATAGATTACACATTAACCTACTGGGGAGTTGAATTATGGGAAATGGAAATATTGTTCATGTAGTAGGCACAGGTACAATAGGGGAACCCTTGATTGGATTGCTCTGTGACGCTAAAGGCGACCTAGGTATAGATGAGGTAACCTTTTACAAGCACAGCCCTAGGTTAGAAGATAGACCAAAAATCAAGGGTTTAATCAACAGAGGTGGCAACCTTTGTGTAACCAAAGATAAAACAAATGATTTTCAAGAGCTGGGCATAGATCCAATGTACAACGCAGAAGAGGCGATAAAACAAGCTTCTGTTATCATTGACTGCACGCCAAAAGGTACTGGCCTTATGAACAAAGAAAAATATTATAAAAAATACAAAGACAGAGTGAAAGGATTCTTGGCCCAGGGATCCGAATTTGGTTTTGGAAAGATGTTTGCTGTTGGTGTCAATGATGAAGCTATTACGCCAAAGGATCAATTTATCCATATAGTAAGCTGTAATACACATAATATAGCTGTAATAATAAATACGCTAGCAATGGAAAACAAAAATAATCATCTTAAGGAGGGTAGATTCCTTTGCCTCAGAAGGGCGAACGACATTAGTCAGGTTAAAAGCTTTATACCCTCCCCCGAAGTAGGTACACACAACGATGAGAAAATGGGAACACACCACGCAGTAGATGTATATCACCTATACAAAACATTAGGTATTGAACTCAATGTTTTTTCAAGTGCGTTAAAGCTAAACACACAATACATGCATTGTATATGGTACGACCTAAAACTTGATAAAAAGATAACAAAAGATGAAGCTATACAAGGCTTCATAGATAACCCTCGGGTAGCAGTAACATACAAAAAGGCAGCTAATTTAGTCTTTTCATATGGAAGAGAGCATGGACACTATGGCAGAATACTTGACCAGACTGTTGCAGTTATTCCAACAATACATGTAGTAAATGGAAACGAGGTAATTGGTTTCTGCTTTACACCACAAGATGGAAATTCAATACTTAGTAGTATTTCTGCTACAGAACGATTTTTATACCCCGATTCCTACGAAGAAAAACTCAAATGTTTAGGAGCGTTTCTGCTACAGGAAGTTTAAATCTGTAATTGCCAAATCGATCTGCTATTTACAACATTTTTTTAATTTGTAATAAATAGCATCCATATCAAAAAAAGAGATCGGAAGTTATTCTATGTATCCACCAATCATAAGACTTGGATCACCGATCAATGGCCATTCTTGAATACTTTTCATCTGGATTTTGTCACTCATTGGTGGAAATACATCAAGATAGTTGGTTATTGTAGTACCCCATACTTCTCCAAGGATATCTACACCTTCACCGTATACTTTGAAAAACATTACTTCTGTGTATCCGCCAAGTCCTTCAAGGGCATCTGGCTCATCTATGCCGTCACCATCTATATCACTGTGATTCCCTACATATCCATATCCCAGTCCTGTAGAACCCATCGCTGCTATAGAACCGCCGCCGATTTTACGGGTAAGCCACCAGCTGAAACACTCAGAAACTGGCATTCCATAAGTCCACATATATGGTCTGTTTAACAATGTAGCAAGTAGTGTAACGTTGAACTGGCTGTTATGACATCCACCAATTAGAGTTATTGGAAGTTTTTCTTTATTCAAAAGTTTAGGAAAGTGATAAATTGTAATACCTCCAGGGGTGTTCTCCCATGAATGTTCTCCAACCCAATGCGTGTTCCAAGATCCCGGGTGTCCATGTCCATCAAATAGGACAAAACCAGCTCCTTTTGATATTTCATTTGTGATATTTTTTGGTGTCGGTGTAAGTCCTTCATCGCTGTCTCTGTTTGATACATATAGCTTTATTGGTTCAAAATCGGGCATATATGATAAGGCTTTATCGCACACTAATTCACCCTCAATGTAATCAGTTCCTGCGTCATCGTGGGAATCTCCGCCTATAACAATCATCTTATTGAACCATGATGGGTCAGCAGGCGTGTTTTCATACTTGATTATTTTATCAACCATGATTTTGACTTCAAAATTATTTCTGCATGCAAGTCTTCCAACGTACACATCTGGGTAGTGATCTATCACGTCTTTATTGAATCCCTTCCATTCTGCAAAAACATCATTGCCATTTGAATCCCAGTCATCAAAAACAGTTTCATTATCTACCACTTTGTAAATATCTGCGTAATAGAGATCGCTTATATATCCTGGATCATAGATACCTCCATCATCATATAGATTGGTGTATCTTACAGGAACATACCAGCTTTTTGAACCTTGGTTTTCATCATCTCTTAGTGTTCCAAAGAACTGTGATTTCATTCCACCAACAAGAAGTACATAGGTAACTCCCATTTCTTCCATGGCATATTTAATGAAGTGTTTTATCTGTTCAGGCCGATCGCGACCATCATATTCTGCATAGATTTCTTCAGTTGACTTAAGAGTTGTATTTAGCCCATAGTTGTTCTTATGCTCTATTAACGGCTGAAGTTTTGAAGAAAACTTTTGTGGCGTAATAATAACCATGTCATATTTATCTGGAAAAGCTACGAGATTTCGAGGGAGTTCGCATGTAACTTCAATATTCATTGTATCTGCAGAATAAATAGTATTTTCATCTGGCATGTATTGAATAGGAAAACATTGAAGATTCAAGATTATAACATGTTCTTTTCCCTCTAAACCAGCATGGAAACTGTATCTGTACTGTTTTGCTGGATATAATTTGTCGCTTGTATAGACAGCTTTTTTTTCCCCAACTTTTTCTACTTCCATGTTTTCATTTGCTAGTAACGGAATAGGTGCAGGTGCGGGCATTATTTTTTTTGTCAGAACTTGTTTTGTTATTCCAGAAAAAGTAACGCCTACGTTTTTAATTTTTGCCCCTAATGGAAATGTATATTTTTTATTGATGACAGGTAGTATTGGTTCGCCAGTTTTCATTAGGTGTGATGTAGATTCTTTTAATTCTATTGTTGTATATTTATTTTCTTCATTTTCTTTTAAAGTAGGTTCTGAAAATGAGATTGTCTCTAGATTTTCTCTTGTTTCATAATTGTCTTCAGATTCAGCGATAGCTCCAAATCCTGCTAAGATCAAAGTTCCTAATACTAACACTGGCAACATTTTTTTCATAATCGTGCTTCCAGGTATACGTTGATTTATGGATACTTAAATTTAACTATAAAAATAAAAAAGAACCTGTGCGTTTTATCGTAAAAGTAAAATCACATGAAAAAAAACAATACAAATCAATCAAAAGTTTAGATAAGAATCAACAAACCTCAACGCCTTAATTAAAATAATAGATAAAAAGAAAGAAAAAAGGGTATTATTAATACCCGCCTAGTTTTAAGCTTGGATCTCCGATAAGTACCGAACAATCAATGGTTTTTCTGTCTATTTGGTCGATATTTTCCCTGGCGATTATGTTGATATAATCTATTATTGCCTGACTGTGCATTTCTCCCATGATGTCTTTGTTTTGACTGGCGTAAGCATCGAAATGTCGTGGATCAAGCCAACCGCCAAGTCCTTCAATAGCCCCTGCGCCTACGTATCCATATCCAAGCCCAGCGTTTCCAACAGAGCCAATAGCTCCACCACCTTTTTTCAATACTTGCCATGAACAAAAATCAGTAGGTACCCATTCCATAAACCAGAATCGGTGTGAGAAGTAACCACTTACTCCATATTCTTTAATGCCTACTATAATATTTGACATGGTTGCATTGAACTGAGCATTGTGGCATCCTCCTACAAGGACAAAAGGAGTTTTGTCGCGGTTTCTTAACTTCCACATCGATTGAAGATCAAGACCAGTAATCCATGTTTCGTCATCGTGTGGAGGATGATTTGACCATGTTGAAGGGTTTCCATGCCCTGCGAAATAAACGAATCCGGCACCAGGATTGTAAGCTTTGACAACATCTGATATACCGTTAAAAGTCCCTAGAGATGTCCAGAGTTTTTCAATAGAAAACCCAATACCTTCTAACAAATCTACTGCAACTTGATTCTCCATTTCTCCTTCATAATATGAATCACCCGTTGGGAACGTATCTCCAGCAATAAATACAGCTTTCTCGAACCATGAATCATCGGCCGTCGTCTCATACGTAATGATCTTATCAATCACTCTGTCTACTTCAAATGAATACCGACAGGCAATTCTACCAATGTGGACATCGGGATAGAAGTCCATATAGTCTTTACTGAATCCTTTCCATTCTGCGAAAACGTCATTTTCATTGGAATCCCAGTCATCAAACTCCCACTCCTGGGTATCGTTATTCCATTTGTAGATATCTGCATAGTAGAGATCACTGGAATATCCGGCTTCCCAACCGTCATCATTGTTGGTTACTCGCTCCGGTACATGCCAGTTGAATGATTGACCTTTTCTACCGCCAAAAAGTAGAACATATTTAATATTCCAGTCCTCAATAGCATCTTTGATGAACAATTTTATATCCTCAGGTTCGTCACGACCAGAGTATTCTGAGTAGATGTCTTCAACAGTCTTAATCGTTGTATTTATCCCCATGTTGTATTTATGATCTGCTAATCTTTGAAGTTTTGCTTCAAACTTTTCAGGGGTTATTATGACCATATCATATTCGTCAAGAAATACAACGGGATTCTTCGGTGGTTGATATGTTACGTCGATGTCAATACTGTTTGCAACATAGATGGTGTTTTCTACTGGTGAATATTGAACTGGATAACATCGTACAGTTAGGTAAATAACATGCTCATTATCTTTTAAACCAACACCGGTTCTAACAATGTACTTTTCTCCGGGATAGAGTTCATTACTTGAATAAACTTCTTTATCTATTATATCTTCTGAAAGTTTTTTGGATACCATTTCATTAGATAACAAAGGAACTGGTTCTGGTGCAGGCATGATCTTTTTTGATAAAACTTGTTCGTTTGTTTCAGAAAAAGTCACGA
>JAUWBM010000116.1 GCA_030601705.1 Thermoplasmatota archaeon | reverse complement strand
CTTGACTCTTCCTTTTAACAAGTCATAGTGCGCAACAAATGCAATAGCGCCAAAAATCATCAAAAAGACGATGGCGATTTGGCTTATTGTTCCAAAACTTAAGATGCTGTCATTTGTAACTGAAAAACCACCGGTTGCTATCCCCGTCATCGCATGGTTTAGAGATTGCCATGGATCCATACCATCAGATGTGATACTACCAATTATGGCTAATGTGATTACTCCTATAATTGTATAAAGTAAAAATATCCACCAGATGGTTCTTACGGTTGATACTATGGAGGGATGGGTTTTCTGCTCTCTGCCTTCTGATTTGTATAATATGTAGGAACCTGTCCCAGGTCGAGCGAGAATAGAGAGCGTTAAAACGATTACACCTACTCCTCCAATCCATTGAATAAGCGAACGCCAAAACTGCAAGGTATATGGAAGAAGATCTTCCATGTTCGTCATAGTGAGCCCAGTCCCTGTCCAACCTGACATGGATTCAAAAAAGGCAGAGAGAAAATCCATGGTAACGGCTGGATTTGTTTTATCAAACCCTATTAAAATAAATGGAATACAGCCGATAAGTGAGATTAACAGCCATCCTAAAGCTGCGGTAACCATTGCACTTTTGAAATTAGAAGGATCAGCATTTTTAAATATCCAGTATAGGGGAGTCCCAACTCCAAAAAATACTGCTGCGGTAATGAGTATGGGGCCTATTCCATATCCCTCATTAAAGTATAGAGGGACAATTAATGCAAATAGGGTTATAACTCCTATAATTATAAATATGCCACCAATATCTCTCAGAACAGTTCTTAGATCACTCATATCTCTTTTGTCTCTCCTAGCAAAGCATTCATTTAAACAAGAAAACAACAACTACCTTATATTTTTACTTATTTCTGATTTCTTTTAACCTTTTATCTAGACCTTCTATTAGATCATTTGAGATGTCTCTCTTCGTGAATACGTCTGCTTTTACAGCTATTGCAGTTTTTGTTGCCAGCAAACGTGCGATTTTTCCTCTTTCTGCTTTTGGAGACCTGTTTAATAGCGGGTGCTGAAATATCACTCCGTGTTTAGGCGGTTTGCCCCCCTCTTTCTTAAATCTAAAAAGTGCTTTTTCAGCCCCTAAAATTTGAACCGTAGAAGCAGGCAGAACTGCAAGTTTTTGTATTCCTCCTGCAAGTGATATTAATCTTGCACCTATCAAAGGCCCAACTATTTTACTTGTATTGGGAGCAATTTTATTCATGTCAACGTCTATTTGTTTTTCCAATCTTTTTATTTCCTCATCCACTGTAAACAATGTATTTTCAAGAGGTTTAATTTTCTCTTCCGGTGTTGGAATAACCGACCAACAATTTAGACGCTCAGAAAGCAAATTAGACGTCTGAATAAGATCATCAAGTGCATTTACCATTTGGATTATTTGCAAATCTTCTGACTTTAATCGTTCCTCAACCTTATTTTGAGCCAATGCTATTGAGATTTTATGGAACAAATCTTGAGAAAAACCATAGTCTTTAGGTTCAATCTTTATTCCTTTTAAAAATGGGTCCAAATCAGTATATTCCCCAATTTTTTGCAATCGCTTTTCGCATACTATTACTTTAACATCTTTTGCAATTTTCTTTTCTTCAGGCAGTATGTTATTTTTTTCTATTTTTCTTAATCTTTTTACTAATTCCTTTTCATCTTTTGGAAAAAGAATTTCTTTTTTTATTCCCTTCTTATCACAAAGAAATGTGCCAAACCATTTTGTAACAAGATACATTATAGATCACAATGGATAAGAGCATTCTTTTTAATCAAGTTTACGATAATAACCTACAAAAATCGCTAAGTCAAGTTGAATAGATTTTAAATATATGAATTCTATTACATGTGTTAACAAGTATACAAGTAGTAAGGGGTATTTTAATGGAAAATGAAAAGAGAAGAAGATTTGTTTTAACAAGTGTAATTACGACTGAGTTAGATATATTAAAAAGGCACGTTCACGTACTTAAGGTTCTCCAGAAAAATGAACCTGCTGGAATAATCAAATTATCAGAACTTACAAAACACCCTCAACATATGGTTAGATATTCCTTGAGAATACTGGAGCAGGAAGGATTAATAGAGCCTTCTCCTCAGGGGGCTGTTACAACAGACGCTATAGCTAAGGCCATCCCTCAACTAAAAAATAAATTAAAAGAAATGAATGGGACGATTAATGAGCTAATAAAATCGCTTGATTAATTTTTTAACAAATTTTTATGCCGCGGTAACTCAGTTTGGGAGAGTGCACGGCTGAAGACCGTGATGTCGAGGGTTCGATCCCCTCCTGCGGCATTTATATCAAAGGTTAAATGCCGATACCCCATTTCTCCTTTCTTTAGACTAGGGTTTATAAACGAAAAGATATTATGAAATTGTAGATTTGAGGAGAGTAGAATATGGATAAACATCTATTGGTAATTGGCGTTGCTGTTTTGATTATCTGTGTCGGGCTTAGTGGATGTAATGAACAGGAGGTTACCGAAGAGATAGATACAGATGGCGATGGCTACAATGACAAAGTTGATGAATTTCCTTATAATTCTTCAGAGTGGATAGACAGTGATAATGATGGTTATGGTGACAATTCAGATGCTTTTCCGCTTAATTCAAGTGAATGGAAAGATACTGATGGTGATGGTGTAGGGGACAATGCCGATTATTATCCATATGACAATACGAGTTGGGAGGAAACAAAGACTATTACAATATCTGACAATAACGTAACACAAATCATAACTGAGCCAGATAAATCAATAATACTCATAGTCTCTGGTATCAGTTGTGATATTACTGTAAGTCAGAATACAACTCTCGTTGAAATTACCCTTTCAGGCGATAATAATATCGTAAGAGTTTCAAGAAATCATACATTCACTTCGAATGTTAGTGGCATAGGTAATGAAATTGTTTATTATGATGACATTGACCCAACAGTCCAGAGGGCAGAGCCGTATATCGAGAAAATTGTTACAGATGATGCGGAGCTGAGAGACTATGCTAATTCACTAATCACTGATTGTGGCTCTGAAGATCGAGAGTGCCAGATTAATGCTATATATAGGCATATTGTGGAGAACTATAATTGTGTAAATGATTCTGGAGATATTGGATCTATACAAACACCTCAAGAAACTATCCAGTTGAAAGAAGGGGATTGTGAGGATTTATCCATCTTAATTAGTTCATTGTTGGAGAACATAGGTATTAAAACTTATTTGGTTTTAACAGAGGATCATGTCTATTCGTTGGCATATAATGTTGACTCCGAGAAGCTTTGGGATTATGTTGAACAATCATTAATGAGCCAGGTTGAGAAGGATTGGGGGGAGAGTATTATACAAACTTACGAAGATAACTTTGACATCAGTAGTTTACATATATGGTATTATGGTGGAGACGAGGAGCAGTCATTTGGAGAGTATATCGATTATCTGAATATTGATTATAGAATAGACTCAAATCATTCGTTGCATATGTATGTGGTTCCATCACAGAATTACCAAATTGCTCTTTATAATTTAAGTCAGGGTATGAATATTACTCATTATTCTGAGTGGGAAAAGAAAGATCTAATAAGTATCATTGGTACTATTGAATATTTAGATAAATATAGTGGAATTATACTTGTTAACGAAGGTTCGCAAGATGCAAATGTCAGTGTAGATTTGGAGTTTTATTTTAGACCATCATTTTATGAGTTATTTGGCGAGGAAAATATTACAAATTATTATATTAATGGAATAAGTTGCGTTGTTTTAGATCCAACGTTAGGAGATTACGGTTTTCCAGGATATGATGAGGGTATGGAAGGTGAAAAGGCGGCTATTGACCTAATAACTAAAGAATATTATAATCTAAACTAATGTTACTCAAGCTCGTTATTCATAAGGTTTTTAGATAGACTTGTGAATCACTTTCCATTGTTAAAACAACTGCTGAATCATTAATGAGAAAATAGGCTTAATCTGCTAGTTATGATAAACATTTTCATTTAGGTTGGATGCTGAGTGTATTTTGTTTTTTGATTCTACAAAATGACGTAGTGAGTTATTCTAATATTGAAATGAAATCAGTACAGTAACACGGGTATTTGTCCTTCTGTTTTTATTTTATACCAAACATTTAAATTACATCAACTGTTTATAATTTAGAGAAGGGGGCAGAATATGCAAAAAAGTTTAATTAGAAGAAACTTGGTTTGCGGAATAATCTTATTATTAATTGGAATGAGTGTTACATCGAGTATAAGCGGATATATTGGAAAAATGAGCGATCAACCAACTGAAGAAGCTCCTACTAATTTTCCCTTGAATAATGATTATGTATTAGCTTATTGGAAATTTGATGAAGGCAGCGGTGACACTGCGTATGATTCTTCTGGACATGAGTATGATGGGACAATTTATGGGGCTACATGGCGGGCTAATGGTCATTCGGGTCACGCACTGGATTATGACGGAGTAAGTGATTATGTTAGTGTGGACGCTTATGCACAAAATCTGGGGTTCAATAAAACCGATGATGTAATATTTTCAGTATGGTTTTTATCGGAATCAACTGATGATGGTCTCATTTATTGTATGAGTGATTCTGGGGGTACATCAAGTCCAGAGCATCGTATTAACTTATGTTCTAATGGTTCTTTATTATTCAGGGTATGGGTTGATTATTGTGGAATTTCAGTATGCACAGATGGTACTTACAACGATGGCGAATGGCATTATCTTGAAATCTTTTTTCATGGTACTACATGTAAACCAACTATAGAACTTTACGTTGATAATGAACTTGATGGCAGTGTGACAGATTGGGTGTGCTCTTTCTCTGCCAATGAGTTTAAAAAAGCCAAAATAGGTAGGAGAGCTTATGATGCAACAATACATTTTGATGGAGTGATTGATGAATATAAAATTATCAAATATCCAAAGGGAAATAAACAAAATCCACCGAACATATCTGGTCCAACAGATGGAGAACCTGGAGTAGAGTATGACTACACCTTTGTAACCGAAGACCCAGAGGGAGATGACATATGGCTTTACATTGACTGGGGCGATGGTACCGTTGAAGATTGGATTGGATCTTATGCGTCAGGTGAAGAAGTCTTCGTGAGCCATGAATGGTCTGAAGACGGATTATATGAGATTACAGCCAAATCCAAAGACATTTGGGATGATAGTTTTTGGTCAGATCCATATCCGGTAAGAATTGGAAACCAGGCTCCAGATGCGCCAGAGATAACTGGTCCTCAATTTGGAGATGTAGGGGTAGAATATGAATACACATTTGTAGCAAATGATTTTGAAGAAAATGACATATATTACTACGTCGACTGGGGAGATGGCACCTTTGATAACTGGTTTGGACCATATCCGTCCGGTGAAGAAGCAACCGTCACTCATGTATGGTACTCAGAAGATAAATATGAGATAACGGCCAAAGCCAAAGATGCTTATGGCGCTGAGAGTGATTGGTCAGATCCATTCCCGGTAAGAATTGGAAACCAGGCTCCAGATGCACCTGATATAGATGGACCTACAAGTGGTAGCCCAGGAGTAAAATATGAATACAAGTTTACTACAACAGACCCGGAGGGAGATAATGTATATTACTGGATTGAATGGGGAGATGGCAACATAGAAGAATGGATTGGACCATATAATTCAGACGAGGAAGTAACACGTAGTCATACATGGTCTAAAAGAGGAATCTATACGATACGAGCAAAAGTAAACGATACCCTTGGCGAAGAGAGCGACTGGGGAACATTAAAAGTCACTATGCCGAAGAACCAACAAACACAGAACTGGTGGTTTTTACAGTTTCTACAGAACCATCCACGGATGTTTCCAATTCTGCGACATCTGATGGGATTATAGTTGGGCATGTGGTCCATATCTGGTAATAATCACCTCATAGAATCAGTATATTATATCGAAAAACCCCTGTTGAAATTGTTTATTGTGGAAAGCAGTAAATAGTCAGCAAATAATTTTATAAAAGATAGATTCTATAATAATATTGAGGGATAGATGCTGTAGAGTAATCCGTTTTTATCACCTAAAAACAATGCCTTTATCTCTCAAGTTATGATTTTATAACAACTATGAAGAGATGGTTGAGCGAGAAACAGCAACTATTCCTATTATAATTAACAATATTCCAACAAATAGTAGAACATACCAAGTCGTCTCACCCAATAGGGATGTCGTCCATATTGCTTTTAATAGCACTGCAATTCCAGTACCCAATACGATAAAACCTGCTATTGTTGCCGGTACCCTAATTTTTTCCACATATATCATACTTTCCTCCTCGTCTTCCCTAGATTCTTTATCTTCTTCTAGTTCTTTTTTTCTTTTTCTAGTTCTCCTTCTTTATCTTTAATATTTTTTTCAAGAACTTCTGCTAAGATATCAATTTTCCTTTCATCCTCGTCCCCCCTCACATCATCATTATTCTCCCAACCCATTATATTTCCACCAAACTACAACTTCACAACATCTCCCCCCTTAAAAAGATTTATATAGTCCAGCTTACAAATATTATATATTGAGAGTGGGGGAAACGCTTTCTAACGAGGCATACTTTTATTTCCTCCTCCAAGAAGGTGCATCCCATCCGTTATTCCCTCACTTTCGCTACCTATGTTATTATTTTATGTCTAGAGCCTGTCCGAGAAATAAAGCACGATTGCTTGGATGGTCATTTATTACCAAAAAATGGGGTTTTCAGGGGCAAAATACCATTTCAGTGAAAAAAATTCTGAAAAATGTGAATACTCGGGCAGGCTCAAGTGATTATTTACGGAGTATTATTTTTCCTTGGGATGCTTTTGGAAGTATTCACCTTTTACCTGTAGCATTATCTCAATTTCTTCCTTTTTCACTAATGTATAAAGAATCAACATTGAGGCGATATAACCTATCAACAAAATCAAGAGAATCACCCAAAATGGAAAAACCATATCGCTCCTTGATAACTCACTCACTTTTTGGATTATCATGCGCCAATAGTTATAAAGCAAATAAGCCGTTGTTCCCCAGGCGATTGTTGGAACTATTATTATCAATAAAAGATTTTTCAATTCTCTGCGCATCCACTTTTGTAATCCTCTTCTCGTATTTTAACATTTTTGGAGGATTTTGACAGCGGAAACATGAGGATTTTGTTGACATTTTTACGTAAAAACAACTTGTTTTATCAAATATCTTACATAAAACTTAAATATATAGGATTAATTGGTTTTATATCGGGAGGATAGAAATGAAAAAGAAACTATTAGGTATTTTTGTTTGTATGCTGTTGATAACGACTGTTTTATCTGTATCAGGAACTGTAATAGTGGAGAGAACTCCAATATCAACTTCATTAGGAGATACACTCCATGTAGGAGGTAGTGGCCCTGGTAACTATTCCACTATTCAAGATGCGGTTGATGCTGCAACAGAAGGTGACGCCATCTATGTTTATGATGACTCTTCACCATATAACGAAAGCGTATTCATATCAAAATCACTAACAG
>JAUWBM010000176.1 GCA_030601705.1 Thermoplasmatota archaeon | reverse complement strand
GGGTGAAAGCCATAGTCGATATAGGTACTACTATTTACATTAGTAGCCCAAGTCACAATAATAGACGTGTCTGTAAGTGTTACCAAATCCACATTACTTATCTCAATTTTATTTGAAATTTGATAAGTTTTCTCCGATGCTGCAGAAGGATCCTCACTGGAAACAGGTATTACTATAAGACTGGATAAAAGCAGTAGAGCTATTGTCAGTATTGCAGCTGTATTGTTTTCCATGATACCATACACTCATACTCAAGTATTATTATTTTTATAATAAAACTACTATTTTTTAAGGTTAATAAGTCTTTCTTTACAGTGTGAACTACTTTTAGGTCGTAGAATTGTTTGAGGCGGTCACAGATTTTCCTTAATGATACTCCTTTGAAATCGAGGTCAAGTGTTAAGTAGATAAGTTTTGGGTCATTAATTTTGTCTTCAGATTACATACTAACCCTTTTACACCAATGCTAAAAACACCAGAACTATAAATCGCCTATTGTTAAAACGTGTAATGTTAAGAGTATGGTGGTAACTTTACGGCGGTAACTGGAATTTGTGCACTAATGGATATTAGATATGACGTGATGCATTTACAGCAGTAAAGATATATTTTTAAAGTAACAAATATTACAAAGTTATTAAAAAAAGGTGGAAGATAAAATCCTCTTTTGTGATAAATGTGGAAAACAATTAACCACAATTGATGAGATAAAAGACGGCATCTGCGCTAACTGCATAGTCTCTATGAAAAAAACGACGCAGTATGAAACCTTCAGTTGCTGGGCATGCGGAAGAAAAATGGCCACAATGAATGAGATATCTCAGGGTGTTTGCCATAATTGCAAGGCGTATATTATCCGAAAGCTTAGATGACTCATCCAATTAAAATCTTCGCATTTGCTCGTACTGTTGAATCTTCGAAGACGACAACCATCACACCTTGTTAATTCTTGGTTGGTACGTGTTATTTTTATAACCTCAACTCGCCAATAAATAATATTATTGGAAAACGGGAGAAAAAGTCACTCGCATTGGAGCGGCGATTGAACAGATGTTCCTTTTTCTTTTCTCCCGCCCTATTGATTTTACTGGCGTTGAAATTGATCGGATAACCTATCTTTTGACATTCATTGAAGGCAATTATTTTTGTAGAAATGGTATTAAAATAATGGTTGAAGGGTTTGAAGCTTGACTAGCTAGTCCAATGTTTATAGAGGACGCACAGTACCACATCAGATAGATAGCATCCCCATTTCTTTAATTCCATATTACCAAAATATTATATATCGAAATCCGATATCGAATTTCGATATTATGATGAAGAACCTCTATAACGGCTTCATACGGATACATGTCCTATATCACGCAACTGAGGAACAAATCTGCGGTATTGACATCATCAGGGAACTAAAACGACACGGTTACACAGTAAGTCCAGGAACCATCTATCCAATCCTTCATAAGATGAATCAAGACCGTCTTCTTACCAATCATAATGAAATAGTAAACGGTAAACGCCGCATCTATTATAGAGCAACACCTCAAGGAAAAAATGTGTTAGAACAAGCACGAGAGAAAATCAAAGAGCTCTACGATGAGGTCATACTAAATGAATAAAAAATCTTTTTTAAAAGGGCTTACACGAAACCTTATCATTGTTGGCTTTGTTAGTTTATTTACTGATCTAAGCAGCCAGATGGTGTTCCCGTTGATTCCCTTGTATTTAATATCTCTTGGTGCTGGTGCATGGGTTGTTGGTTTGGTTGAGGGGGCAGCAGAGACCACTGCTGCTTTGCTGAAAGTATTCTCCGGATATTGGTCTGATAGAATCAAAAGACGGAAACCATTTGTTCTTGCTGGCTATGGTTTGTCAACGATTACAAAACCCTTGTTTGCATTTGTATCTTCATGGCCATTGGTTTTATTTGTAAGAGTATTTGAACGGATTGGTAAGGGCATTCGAACCGCTCCTCGTGATGCTATTATTGCAGAGTCTGCTGATGTCCATGTGAGAGGAAAAGCCTATGGTTTCCACAGAGCAATGGACGGCATCGGATCGATATCTGGTGCATTTCTTGCTTTCATCCTTCTCCCGATACTTGGTTTTAGGGACATATTTCTGATAGCGTTTATACCTGGATTTATAGCGGTGCTGTTCGTATTATTAATCAAAGAAAAAATCAAGTCAAGAGAAACAAATAAGCAAAATACTATGTCTTTTAAGGTTAGCTTGAAAGGGTTGCCCGGTAATTTAAAACTCTTTATCTTAGTTTCAACTGTGTTTGCATTTGGACATTTTGGGTACGCATTCCTTTTGTTAAAAGCACGAACTATTGGACTAGGCAATGATACAGCAATCTTCCTGTATGTCCTGTTCTATATCGTATACACTCTATGTATCATCCCCGCTGGAATCCTCTCTGACAAAATCGGCAGGAAACCTATCCTCATGATGGGATATACATTGTTTGCTTTCACAGCTATCGCCCTCTTTTTTACCTCTCAGTTATATGCTCTTTTAATGGTATTCATCGTATATGGAGTATTTTATGCGATGATTGACGGCGTGCAACGTGCGTTTATTGTTGATTTGGCACCAGCTGATTTAAAGGCAACAGCTCTTGGAACGTTTCATGCATCCATAGGTCTTATTGCACTTCCTGGTGGGCTTTTAGCTGGTTTGCTTTGGGATGTTATATCTCCTGAAGCAACGTTTGTCTTTGCGCTATGTCTCTCTTTATGTGCTCTAATGTTATTTGTATTTGTTAAAAATGTGAGACAGCGGTAAGAGATAAAAAATAAGAGATGATGGGAATTTTGGTGATGATTATACCTTCTTAGAATATTATTTTCAATCCCTTTTTATCTTCCCCACAAAATCAAAAAACAAAGAGTATGTTTTTCTTATTTTCAGCTATTTTTAACGAAAGGTTTATATAATATTAGTTACAAATATTAATATGCTTAGAGAGAACAGACGATGATAGCAATATCTTTCGGAAGTTCTAACTGAAGAATATCGGTGGATACCCAGTATTCATCGAAAAACCTTCCTCTAGGCACAACTAATTTTTGAAATACTTTTTTATCCTCCCACAAAACCTGGGGGTTGGTTTTTAGATTGGCAGAAACTAATTATCTTTTTTTAGTTTCTTAACTAGTAGGTTCAAGCCATTTACTTTTTCCACTACAATTTTTTCTCCCCCATCGATCATGCTATCAGTAGATTCTGCGCTCCAAAGTTCTCCTCTTATTCTCACCATACCTTCTGGATTCAATGTTTCCATTACTACTCCAGTCATTCCAATCATCCCTTCAGCACCTGTAACTGGTTTTTTAAGGTGAGGTAAAAAAATATACGCTATAAATGTGATTAAAGAAGCAAGAATCACAATTACCAACCCAAACACCCAAATATCCACATCAAAATGGTACAATAGAAAAATCAAAAAACAACCAATCAAAAGTTCGTCAATGATTATTAATAGAAATTTCGTTAATGCCCTCATTATTAACTCTTCCCTCTAATTTTCTTCTTTACAGAACAGCCCTGGCTACCAATATCTAAAAAAGGAAATGGCAATAAAAGATTATCTACGTCTTATTATCCATTAAATCCCACAAAAACACCGTTTCAACTCCTTTTTATCCTCCCACAAAATCCAGTTGGTTTTTTAAAGAAAAAGATGTTTAGGCACTTGGGAATTTAGATGAAGGTTTATATTGCATATGAATCGAAATATGGGAATGGAAAAAAATGCATAGAACACTTACAAGGCATTCTTAGCAAAAAAGGTCACGACGTAG
>JAUWBM010000016.1 GCA_030601705.1 Thermoplasmatota archaeon | reverse complement strand
CAGCATTAATTGGAATGAAAACTCTGTTACTAGAAACCGAGAAGCAGGAATAATTATAGAAAACGAAGAGATTGCAACATATTATGCAGAAGTATTTTTTTATGATTGGGAACTTGGCCCGCCAACAGCGAAAGATTCTGGTTTCTCTTTAGCAGATTATAAAAATCCATTACTTATTGTACTTATATACGGTGTGACATTTGCGTTAGTAGCAAGTGACTGGAGAAAAAGAAAATGGACATAGTAATACTACAATTAGAGTTAGTCTCTATAATTGCTATTTGCATAATGATTGGAACGATTGTTTTTGCATATTATAAAAAATGGATGATGATATATGCAATCATTATAACAAATTTTATTGTATTTGTCCTTTCCCTTGCTTTTACACGGGAAATAATCAATGATTTAGCATTTAGGCCGATTTATCTCTCACTAGATTTTTTCCCTCAGATATATACTTTGTTTACTTCAATGTTTCTTCATAGTACCTCTGATTTTTTCCACATAATCTTCAATACATTGATGTTTGTTCTTATAGCGCCCCATTTCGAAGGACGGATCGGGAGAAATAAATTTCTAGGGATTTATCTTGCAACAGGTGTCTGCGCAGCTCTGTTTCATTCATTATTGGTTCCTTTCTTGCCGTCCCCTATTCATTTTGATCCAAGGATTGGCCTTATTGGAGCGTCTGGAGCAATATCTGGTGTTTTAGGGGCATATGCGTATGCCTATCCTAGAGATAAGGTGTTTTTTCCAGTTGGTTTTTTTATAATGAAAATTCCCATATTATTTGCAGGAATTATCTTTATTGGCATTCAGAGCGTCTATGTGTTCATAGGAGGTGACCCAAGCATTGCCTATCTGGCACACATTGGTGGTTTTATAAGCGGTGTTATTTTATCAGCAGCTCTAATAAAGAGTAGAGTTAAAGAAGAGTTTAAATCAACAACTGCGGTTGATCATTCTACATATTACGATCCCGTTTATTCCCAAAAACCACGTAATATCGATTTCTCAAACTTAGAAAAGCTAGCAACAACCAAAGAACAAAAAGAAATTCTAAAAAGAATAGAAAATGAGACAGTAATGCAAGTAAGAGAAATTTGGCTTGAACATTTTTTGGAAAAAATTACCTGCCCTCACTGTAATAAACCTTTAAATCACTCTGACGGTAAAATCTGGTGTGAAGAGAATCATTTTAGAACCAAATATTAATTTTAAAAGGCAAAGCTGAGTCCAACTAATTCTCCATATAACACATAGCTGGATACTATATAACCTAAAATTGCACCACCACAAAGACATGGCAGTCCTGCCTGAGGCTTGCCTTTCATAACAAAGATCATAAGTATCACAAACCCAACAAGAGTGCCAAGTATTATTGACAATGTTATTGGTAAGCCATCACTAATATTATGATAAATAGCAGCTACTAAGATTCCTGGCATTACAACATCCCCTAGTCCCATGAAAAAAGCCTCTCGCTCTTCACCATTTTTGAGTTTTTCTTTTAAACTCTTTGTCTCCTTGATTAAAGAATAATGTCTGACCTTTGGTACCACCAGCAAAACAGGTAGTTTAAGATCCATCACCGTATCCGCAAGATCAATCATATGTTTAGTCTTATACACGGATATTGCGTCATAAATAGCAAGTACTATAAGTAAAATCAGTACTAAAAAAACATCGAGGGATATCCCAAATATTGCAATAGCCCCAGCTCCAACAATAACCCCGCAGGCATCTATAATGTACCATTCAGGATATTTAAACAGAGTTACGGTAAGAATTACAGCAAAAGCAATTGAAAGAATAAGAGGCCACCATCCAGAAACAATAAGAGCGAGAAGTGGAAAAAACACGTAAAAAGAAGTATAACCCACCGCACCTAAAATAATAAACTGAATTAGCTGTTTCTTCCAATATTTTGCAATGAGTAGAATAACAAGAGTCATTGCAATGATGATGGTAAAGAAGATCACAAGGTTCATCGGATCACCTGAGTCCTCAAAAGCTTGCATCCCTGCATCTCTAAAAGGTCCAGTAACAAGCAACGCAAGGCCATGAATCAGAACAAAAAGACCGCCCATTAAAATAACAGGAAAAAGATCTTTCCCATAAGAGAGCTTTTTTTTCTCCATCATCTCGTATGAATATGAGAGTCCTATTTATAGAGTTTGATTTAATCCTCCACTATATGAAGAAAATATACCAAATAAAAAAGGAATAGAGTACAAGCATAAACACTCCTTCCCTTCTTGAAATAACATGACCTGTGTAAAGTATCGGAAACATGATAAGAGTTACTGCTAGAAGAATTAAAAGATGATCTAATGAAAAAATTGCATTCAACGGTATAAACAATGCACTTGCACCCAGGATCAAAAGGATGTTAAACACATTTGATCCAAGAACATTACCGACAGCAATATCTGACTCTTTTTTATATGCAGCCATTGCAGAAACCACCAGCTCTGGAATGGATGTACCAATAGCAACCATTGAAAGTGCTATTATAATTTTATCAATCCCAAGAGAATCAGCAATAGTTATTGCAGATTCAATTAACAAATAAGCTCCAGCAACAACTCCCGTAATACCAAAGATAATGAAAAGAATATTTTTTTGAATAGAACCATGGTTGTATTTTTTTTCATTGTCCCGTTCTTTTTTTGCGCGTCTGAGAAAATAAGCTATAAATGCAACAAACAAAAAAAGAAAAATAACTCCTCCAATTAAATGATATCTGTCCAAAAGACCGGAAAAAGAGAACGCAAAAAGTATTATCGTGGCACCAAGCATAATTAACATTTCACGTTTGAAAATGCTTTTATTAACAGAGATAGGTCGTATTATTGCACTTATCCCAAGCACGAGGAGAAGATTGGCAATACATGAACCAATGATATTTCCTACTGAAATATCTGCCTCGTTTTGAATAGCAGCACCAACAGAAATTGCAAATTCAGGTGCAGAGGTTCCAAACGCCACAACTATTAATGAAATGATTAAAGAGGAAATTCCCAATCTTGCTGCAGTCTTTGCTGTTCCATTCACTAATATATCAGAACCTTTGTAGAGAAGAACAACCCCAACAATAAATATCGGAATTACTAGGATCTCTAAACCTTCAGGAATCATAGTGGTGCGTAATCAAAATAGCTGTTTATATATCTGAGCACCAAAGAAGGAAAAAAGATGTTTTAATCCTTTTTCAAGTGTTTTTTAACCATTTCAATTGCACAGAGTTTTCCGCACATAGAACATGCATTTGTATCTTCTAGAGGTAATCTCTTTTCTCTATATTCCTTTGCCTTTTTTGGATCTATGCAAAGATCAAACATTTTCTCCCAGTTTAGCTCTTCACGAGCTTTACTAAAGTTAAAATCTATGTCTCTATCAATCCCTCTTGCAAGATCTGCGGCGTGTGCTGCTATCCTTGTCGCAATAACTCCTTCTCTCACATCATCTTTATCGGGAAGAGAAAGATGCTCTGCGGGTGTAAGATAGCAGAGGAAGTCAGCTCCAGCGAAGCCTGCAATTGCTCCACCTATGCCTCCAACAAAATGATCATATCCTGGTGCAATATCGGTAACCAAAGGACCAAGAACAAAATAGGGGGCTTCATTTGTTACTGTTTTCATTACCTGTATGTTTGATTGAATATCATTTAGAGGCATATGTCCAGGTCCTTCCACCATGGCTTGAACACCTTTTTCCCGTGCTCGCTCGATAAGTTCTCCTATAATAAGTAATTCTTGGAATTTTGCTCGATCGTTAGAATCATATATAGCTCCAGATCTCATGCCATCTCCAAGACTGAGTGTTAAATCATATTTACTTGCAATTTCAAGTAGATAGTCAAAGTTCTTGTACAGTGGATTTTCTTGCTCATTATGTAATATCCACGCCATGTGAAATGACCCCCCTCGTGAAACCATGGGTATAAGACGTTTTTGTTTTCTTAGTCGTTCCACACTTACTTTGGTTACGCCAACATGTACGACTGCAAAATCAACACCTTGTTTTGCTTGATGTTCAATTATATTAAACATATCATCTTCAGTTATGTCAACAATGGCACCATGTTTCCCGATAGCCTCAATTCCTGCCTGATAGATAGGGACTGTACCAAACGGGACGCTCGTTGTTTTAAGGAGAGATGTACGGATCTTATCAAGATCTCCCCCTGTTGATAGATCCATAACGGCGTGGGCACCCGATTCCATAGAAACCTTTGCCTTCTCGATTTCTTCGTTGATATCACAATGTTCCCTAGAAGTTCCAATATTTGCATTTACCTTTACTCTTAATCTTTTTCCTATGCCCAAGGAGTTTGGAGAATGAATTGGATTGAAAGGAATAACAATCTTACCTGAAGCAACCCTCCTTCTGATTATTTCTGCATCTATGTTTTCATTTTTAGCGACATTTTTGATTTGCTCAGTTATTTTTCCCTTTTTCGCCTCAGATATCTGTGTCATGTCAGGCACCTAATCAATTTATCATATTAATACTTTCAATATTAAGCTTTATCTGCTATAAATTCAGTCAACTTGAATGTTAAACCATAATTCTAAAAACATGATATCGCATACGGCTATTTGAAATATTTTTGTAGGCTACAAAATGAAATCAATTCTTAAGTTATTCTCTGAGCACAGTACATTTATTCAACCAGATGCACTAAAATACATTTCATCTAAAGAAGATCCTAATGAATTCGCATCGTTTCTGATTGAAAATCTTAAGGAATATCCTCTAATTTTAACAGTTGAAAATATAAGATATATAGAAGAATCTACCAAGATTGAAGAAATACCAACGCTAGATAATAATCTATTAGATAAAAAAGAAATACAAAACAAGATTCTTTCTGAAATGTACAACAGCAACGTACTGATAGAAGAAATTCCAAATAATGACGAATATGATGACACAGACACAGAAGATCAGTTGGAATCAGATATCGGAGGTACTGAAAAAAAGACTCCTCGGACCTTAGAAATAAAAGCTGTAAAAGGATGGAAGCCCGTATCAAAAGAGTATGAGTCTGAAATTGAAATATTGGAGGATGTAACAGGAAACAGTACCTGTAAAGGTACAACTCAAGATTTTGTAAAATTATTTAGATATAGATATAATGTTTTGCGCAAGATACTTTGTAACCAGAGAAGGGAAATGATAAATACTATTCCCATAAATCGAATCAAAAAAAGCTTGTCCGATGTTCAATTGGTTGGAATCGTAAAAAGTGTTAAAACTACAGTTAATGGACATAGGCTAATTGAAATCGAGGATAAAACTGGCACCGCTACGCTAATGGCTTTAAAAGATCACAAGGAAGTCAGTCATCTGGCAAATGAAGTTGTTGTAGATGAGATTATAGGTGTAGTCGGTAAAATCAGTAAAAACGGTGATCTGATAATCGTTCAAAATATTGTTTTTCCAGACATAAAGCTACAACATGACAAAAATAGAGCAGAAGTTCCCGTATGTGTTGCATTTCTTTCTGATATCCATATGGGTAGTAATATGTTCATGGAAGATGAGTGGAATGCCTTTCTCAAATGGATAAATGGCAGCTTGGGTAACTCAAGACAAAAGGATGTAGCTAGTAAAATAAAATACCTGATTTTACCGGGGGATCTAGTTGATGGAATAGGTATCTATCCTAACCAAGAAAAAGAACTTTCAATAAGTAATATATACGAACAGTATAAAGCACTAGCTAAACAGTTGGAGTTTATCCCAGATCATATTTCAGTAGTTCTTCAGCCAGGCAACCACGATGCAGTTAGACCAGCAGAACCTCAGCCAACATTTGAAAAAGAAATTCGAGATCTTTTTTCAGGACGGGAGTTTGTATTTGTAGGCAATCCTTGCTATCTCTCTTTACATGGTGTAGAAATACTATCGTACCATGGTCAAAGCCTTCTAGACTTTTCAACGAATATTCAATATTTGAATTACAATGAACCTACCGAAGTGATGAAAGTCATGCTAAAAAAACGTCATCTAGCACCTGCGTATGGAGGTTATACACCACTTGCTCCTGAACACACTGATTATATGATAATCGACAAAGTTCCAGATATTTTTGTTACTGGTCATGTTCATATATCAAATATTGATAATTATCGAGGGGTGACATTAATAAATGCCTCAAGCTGGCAAGCACAGACTTCGTATCAAAAAATGCTAAACTTTATCCCTGACTCAGCAAAATTGCCTATAGTGAATCTTAAAACAGGAAATGCAACAACAATGGATTTCGACCGAAAAAATTCATGATTTCTAAATGTCAAAAATTATAAAATAACCCCTTTATTTCTTGTGGAGCTTTTACGATAATACAAAACTTTAAACACATTTTGTGTATTATAGAATTGTTTATTTTTAGAGTGAGAGAATATGGATGGGGATTTATCTAAAAATATTGCAGTTAGTTCAAGTATGCGTGAATATTTTAGCCAGTTGCAGAAAGAATTAGACAGATGTTACGATATTGCAAGCAATGCAAGAAAAAAAGGTCTCGATCCTGAATTTACCGTTGAGATACCGCAAGCTCTAGATTTGGCTGCACGAGTTGAGCAACTTGTTGGGCCAAAAGAAATAGCTACAAAAATTCGCCAGACTACCAAAAAGATCGGCAATCGGGAACTTGTTTCCTTAGAAATTGCCAGACAAATTGTTAATGGAAAAACCTACAAATTTAAAAAAGTTGAAGATGCCCTAAACCAAGCTATACGAACAGGACTTGCTATACTTACTGAAGGCGTTTTAGTTGCACCCTTGGAAGGTATAGCAGATGTAAAGTTAGGAACAAACAAAGACGGTACAAATTATGTGGATCTTTATTTCTCGGGCCCCATTAGAAGTGCAGGCGGTACTGGACAGGCCATGAGTGTTCTTATTGCCGATGTTGTCAGAAGAGAACTAAAAATCGAGAGATATATTCCAACATCTGGAGAGATAGAGCGATATAAAGAAGAAATTCCCCTGTACAAAAGAGCTCAACATCTACAATATTTACCTTCAGTTGATGAAATAGACCTGGTGGCAACGAATTGTCCCATATGCATCAATGGTGAAGGAACAGAAGATGTGGAGGTCACTGGATATAGAGATTTACCCAGGGTTGGAACAAATCGCTTGAGAGGCGGTGCTTGTCTAGTTATAGCAGAAGGACTCTGTTTAAAAGCACCTAAAATTTTCAAGCACGTTAAAAAACTGAAACTCACAGGATGGGAGTTTCTTGATACTTTTATAAACAAAGGTGACGAGAAAAATAAGGAAAACGGCGAAATTCCAATAATCGCTCCCTCATCCAAATATATCGGTGAGGTAATAGCAGGAAGGCCGGTTCTTTCTCATCCGTCTAAAAAGGGTGGATTTCGATTGCGATATGGGAGAGCCCGAACTGCAGGATTAGCATCTACAGCAATTAATCCCGCTGCTATGTACCTACTTGACGGTTTTATAACTGTTGGAACGCAAATGAAAACCGAACGTCCGGGTAAAGGTACAATAGGCACACCATGTGATCAAATAGAAGGCCCTATTGTATTACTACAAAATGGAGATTTAATTCAAATCAATAATGTAGAAAATGTTAGGAAAGATGTAAAAAAAATAATTGATCTTGGCGAGATTCTTATTCCATTTGGAGAATTCATTGAAAATAATACCCTACTTCCCGATTCCTCCTATGTATACGAATGGTGGGTTCAAGATCTTCAAAAATCAGTTGCTTGCCCACATTATGAACATACATTTGCTGGAATTAAAGAGGCAGATACAAATCTTCAGAAAAAGATCAATGAAGATTTTGGAAGAGAAGTTGATTTACAAAATCCATCTTATGGAGAGGCTTTTGATTTGGCAGAGAGATATTCTGTACCGCTTCACCCGAATTTCAATCTCTTTTGGCATGATATAGACAAAGATGATCTGGTTAAGCTATCTAGATATGTTAAAGAATACGGAAAGACTGTTTTGGATGAGGATTTGAAGCTTGTTCTTCCTCAAGACTCAGAGATAAAGAATATTTTGATAGAGCTTGGTGCATGTCATAAACAAAGAGAAGGAAATCTTATTTTGGATAAATATTCCTATCCGTTAATTAGATGTTGTGGTTTAAATATCAAAGATGGAAATATCGTCGAAACAAGCAGATATGAATTGCTTAGAGGTGGAGAAGATACACTTTCTTTGGCTTCTAAACTTTCTGGAATAACAATTAGAGCTCGTGCGTTGTTTCGTATTGGAACACGTATGGGGCGACCTGAGAAAGCAGCCCCCAGAAAAATGAAACCTCCACCACACGTCTTATTTCCATTAGGAAATTATGGTGGAAACCAGCGGTTGTTCAGAACTGCTGCTGAGAAGGAAAAGATAGAAGTCGAAGCAGGAAAGAGAAAATGCCCTAAATGTAACAAAACAACCTATAAACTCCTCTGTACCTGTGGCACACATACAGAAGTTATGAAAGGTAGAATAGAAACCTGCACAATCGATATTTCAGAAGAACTGCGTCTTGCAAAAGATAACATAAAAGAACACATTCTTCCGGAGACAATAAAAGGTGTAATAGGTACTATTTCAAAACATAAAACTCCAGAACCCTTGGAAAAAGGGATTCTTAGAGCAAAGCACAATGTACATGTTTTCAAAGATGGTACTATACGTTTTGATATGACAGATGCTCCGCTCACGCATTTCAAACCAAAGGAAATAGGAATTTCCTTGAAAAGATTAAAGGAATTGGGATATACAAAAGATCATCTTGGAAATGACCTAGAATACGATGAGCAAATCTGTGAATTGAAAGTTCAAGATGTAATAATTTCAAAATCCTGTGCAGAATACTTTATGCAAATTTCAAAATTTATAGATGATCTTCTTGCAAAATTTTATGGACTGGATCGTTTTTACAAAATTAGAAAACTGCAGGGCTTAACCGGGCATTTGACAGTAGGTTTGGCACCACATACATCTGCTGGAGCCATTGCAAGGATAATAGGGTTTACCGATACTCAAGTATGCTATGCACATCCGTTTTTCCATGCAACAAAACGTCGCAACGCCGATGGCGACGAAGATGGATTAATGCTACTCATGGATGCACTTTTGAACTTCTCCCATTCATACATTCCAGATAAGAGAGGAGGTAGAATGGACTTGCCTCTCATTCTTACTACTCGTATCGATCCTGCTGAAGTAGATAAAGAGGCACATAATATCGACACTCTTGCACGGTATCCTCTTGATTTCTATGAGGCCACATTAAAACATGAACATTCAAAAAACTTGGAATCAGCCATGGGTCTTGTTTCTGCTAGGATTGGTACTGATCTACAGTACGAACAGTTTGGTTTTACCCATGATACTGATGATATTTCTGTTGGACCAAAAGAATCTCAATACAAGACATTGAAAAGTATGATGGATAAAATGAACGCGCAACTAAGCCTAGCAGCAAAGATACGTGCAGTAGACGAAGCAGATGTTGCTTATAAGGTAATTGAAAGGCATTTTCTGCCAGATGTACTTGGCAATCTAAGGGCATTTAGTAAACAATCGGTTCGTTGCCCAATATGCAATACAACATATAGGAGGATCCCTCTTAAGGGTTCATGTACAAAGTGTGATGGAAAATTAACACTTACTGTTCATGAAATGTCAGTAAAAAAATATTTAGATATTTCAAAAAAAATTGTTGAAAAATACAATCTCCCTACATATGCCCGTCAGCGAATAACGCTGGTTGAAAAATCCATAGATTCTTTATTCGAGAGCGATAAAGTTGTTCAGAAAAAAATTGTTGATTTTTTCTGAAGTTAATTTTAAACACAACGTTCATATATCAATTTCATAATGCAATTATTCAGGATGATTCTATGAACGAAGCTCAAATTCATCAAATAGATAAAAAAACATGGAACAAATGGTCATTCTATATAAACATAGTAGTTTTCATAATAACTGCTATATCTATCTACCTACTAATCATTGATTCATACACTGCGGGTAAACTTGCATCGCAATTGTATGGCGGTGATCAGATATCACAAGCATGGCTCGCCATAGTTCGTGATATAGCATTCCTGGCTATATGTCTCACATACATATTCTTCCAATTGTTTAAATATCAGAGGATAATCATTCGTAGATCATGGTAAAATGGCGATAGGTGTAGAATAGACTGGGGAGTTAGGCGTTCCCTGTTACCAGAAATCGCCGATACGCTGGAGTCGAATTCAATAGGCGGTGTAACGATCATCTATTGATCCGTTTGTTGACGATGAAACCTTGTCCATTGGGATCGGAGGTGATGACTGCATATGATCGGAGGGTTATATGTACATCTTTGCTGTGGAAATCGGGTGAGGCACGGAAGTGAGCAGCCTTTACCACAAACTGCTGATGCTCAAAGGGTTAACGGGGTTGAGAATACAAACGGGTAATCATTAGTATGAAACGTGCACCCACTTGCGAAGTTTCTACACCCGCTAAAATTTAAATACGATATACATTTACCAGAGAAGGGGGAATTCATACGGCACGGTTGTTGAAGGATGAGAGTTTAGTAGCTTCATGGCAGAGTTTTTTTGAAGAGAATTGTAAATCTGAAATTGAGACTATCGCCTTAGAATATCCAGAAAATCGTAGTTTAATTGTAGATTATTGGGATATCGATAAAGTATATCCAACATTGACAGAAATGCTCATTAATCAGCCATACAAAACCCTCTTTAATGCTAAAGAGGCACTCAAAAATATTGATGTCGCTGCTGAACATAAATTACAGCTCCAGTTTAGAGTTGATAATCTTCCCGATACTCAGAAAATACTTATTAGAAAGATTCGTGCAAATCATTTAGGAAAATATACTGCGATTGAAGGCTTGGTGAAAAAAGTTACTGAGGTACGCCCTAAGCTTCAGGTTGCAGTATTTCAATGCCAAAAGTGTGGGGCAATTATAAAAATTGATCAGGAGGAAGATATTTTAAAAGAACCCTCGGAGTGTTATGAGGATCAAGGGGGCTGTGGACGGATATCCTCGTTTAAGCTTCTAACGGATCTCTCAACATTTATTGATTCTCAAAAAATAGAAATCCAAGAAAACCCCGAGGGGCTCAGAGGTGGTGCTCAACCTGAAAGAATAAGTGCTTATCTTGAGGATGATCTTGTTGGAATGCTAGCACCGGGGGATAGAGTCATTGTTAATGGTATTCTTCATTCTCAGCAGAGACGAAGAGGACCCCTTCGATTGACGTCGTTTAATAAAGTCGTGGATGCCTATAGTACTGAACGACAAGAGCTTGCATTTGAAGAAGTAGAGGTTACACCAGAAGATGAAGAGGAGATTCTGAAAATAAGTAAAGACCCTGATATTTATAACAAAATGAGACAGAGTATAGCCCCCACTATCTATGGGATGAACGTGGAAAAAGAGGCGTTGGTCTTAGTATTATTTAGTGGTTTATCTAAGAAAATGCCTGATGGCACCTATATCAGAGGCGACATCCATGTACTACTGGTCGGTGATCCTGGTACCGCAAAATCACAGATACTTACCTATATGTCTAAACTTGCACCAAGGAGTATTTATGCTTCGGGAAAGGCGTCATCAGCAGCTGGCCTCACTGCTGCGGCGGTGAGAGACGAATTTGGTGAAGGGCGATGGACGTTAGAAGCAGGAGCGCTAGTTTTAGCTGATATGGGCATTGCATGTATTGATGAAATAGATAAGATGGAGGAGACTGACAGAAGCTCAATGCATCAGGCAATGGAACAACAGGAGATTTCTGTCGCAAAAGCAGGCATAAACGCGACGTTAAAAGCACGATGTGCAATACTTGCAGCGGCAAATCCAAAACTTGGCCGGTTTGATGAATTCATACCTATGCATGAACAGATTAATATGCCACCCGCATTGCTTTCACGTTTTGATCTTATTTTTTCCATTATTGATAAACCAAATAGAGAAACTGATACCGCTCTTGCAACACATATTTTACGTACTCATAAAGCGGGAGAAGTCAGTGAGAATATATTAAGATCTAAGAAGTCAAAACACACCAAAGAAGAACAAGATGGTTTAATGAAAAACATTATGCCAATATTTACACCTGAATTCGTCCGTAAATACGTGGCATATGCAAAGAGGAACGTTTTCCCAGTCATGACCGATGATGCATCAGAGGTGTTGAAAAATTATTACGTGGATTTCAGAAGCGCGTCCGAGGATTCTGTACCTTTCACTCCACGGCAATTAGAAGCTTTCGTCCGATTATCAGAGGCAAGCGCACGTGTAAGACTAAGTGAGGAGGTTACCGTCAAAGATGCGGAAAGAGCAATTTCTATTATCGATCAATATCTTAGAAGAGTGGGTATGGATCGAGAGACTGGTAAATTTGATATCGACATTATTGCAACTGGAATAAGTCATACCCAGCAGAATAGAATGCGTTCAATCATAGACATTATACAAAAATTGTGTAACGCGTCAGAAGACGACAATGCAGCCAGAAGCGATATAGTTAGTGAGGCAGAGATAGAAGGGATAGAATCTAGTAAAGTAGAGGATGCTCTAGATAGATTAAAACGCAATGGACAAATTTATGAACCGATTCATGGAAAATATAGGGTTACAGAGTAATAACCAAAAATAGAAATATCTGAAAAATCGTACTTAAAACACTCAATCTTTTACAGTTTTGGAGAGAAGAGTTTTCCAACAGCCTTTTTCGCATCCTCTTTATGTTCTTCCCCCATTTCCCCTATTATGCAATCTAAAAAATTATTTTTTATATCGTTCCAATTGAGAGTTGAAACTCCAAAATACAATTTCTTGCTTACGTTTGATGCTTTATGCACATGTGGAGACCATTTTCCAGGGCTTATGTCACAGTTATCCATGTGTAAAATGTAATTTTTCTTCAGGGCTTTCTTTTCTAACAGATATATCTCAAATTTTCTGTTGAAATACTTGTAGGTTACATCTTTGTCATAATATCGGTATTCTAGTTCAAAGTTCTGATTAATTGGGATGTTTCCTCTCTTCATAGCTACCATTAAGGAGAGTAACTATGTTTCCTATATAACGATTTTTAAATTTTTATGAAGTTTAATCCATGTAATATTCTGGCGGATAAGGCTCTGGTTTCAAACCTTTTCTTTCTCTTATCTGTCTTACTACATCCCCTTGGAGTTGTCTTGGCATGGGTTCAAATCCCATGTTTTCAGTGCTCCATAAAACACGTCCACCTGTTGCGGATCGTATCGCAGAAGCAAATCCAAACATTTCTGCAACTGGCGCTTTTGCCTCGATGTTTACGCTATCATCTTCTGTTTTCATATCTTTTACTTCCGCTCTTCTCTGATTTAGCTCTCTTGATGCATCGCCCATGAGTTCTTGTGGTGTGCTGATAAAAACTTTCTGAAATGGTTCAAGTATTGTCGGCTGAGAAACTGTTATTGAGCCATAAATAGCGTTTCTTACAGCAGGAATAACTTGTGCGGGTCCCCTGTGAATTGCATCCTCGTGAAGCTTTGCATCGACCAATTTTATCAGTATCCCTTGGCAAGGCTCAGAGACAGTTGGTCCACTTTTCATTACTTCTACAAACGCTTCTTTGATTAGTTCTCTCGTTTCGAAAAGATGCTGAATCCCTTTGGTTACATCTGTCATAATATTCATACCCTGTATACTGAAAGCACCTTTTGCAACAACTTTATCCATTCCAAGATCCTGGAGTGTTTTTACAACTTCTTTTTTGTGTTTTTTAACATTTTGTGGTATTTCGTTGTTGTAAATTGCCTTTACAATATTTGTAGAAAGCGGTTCAACTTTTATGTAGAATCGATTATGTTTGTTTGGTGATTTTCCTTCGAATTTTTGTAGACTCTTTTTGCTGACAGTTTCTCTGTACACTACAATGGGCTCTGAGGAGACAATGTCAACTCCATAATCATTTTTTATTCTATATTCAGTGATTTCAAGGTGAAGTTCGCCCATTCCGGACATCAGGTTTTCACCTGTTTCCTGATTGATTTGAACTTGTATACTTGGATCTGCTTTAGAGACCAATTTCAAAACTTCAACAAGTTTCGGGAGATCTTTCATGCTTTTAGCCTCAACAGCAACAGTAACCACTGGTTCTGAAATATGAACAATCCGTTCAAAAGGTTCTGTTTCAGGGTCGTCTGAAACAGTGCTCCCGGCAATTGCATCTTTTATTCCTGTTGCAGCAACAATGTTTCCTGCACTTACGTATTCAACAGGTATCCGATCGCTTCCAACCATAACGTTGACTTGCTGTATGCGATTTCTGTTAGGCATCCCAGCTACGTAAACTTCTTGTCCTCGTGTTACCTTTCCGCTGTATACTCTCCCTACTGCTACTTCTCCTGCGTGGGGATCTAAAATTATCTTTGTAATCATTACCGCTAACGGTCCATTCTCTTTACAATTAATCATGCTTTTACCCAGATTGCTCTCATGTTCCCCTTTCCATATGATAGGTATCCTATATTCCTGTGCTTCTTTTGGAGATGGAAGATGATCAATGACCATATCTAGCATGACTTCATGGATTGGTGTTTTCTTTGCAAGGGTTTTTTGCTCTTCTTTCTTACAATACTCATAAATGTCTTTAAAGCTCAATCCTGTCGTTTTCATGTATGGTGCAGAAATTGCCCAGTTATAGTAAGCAGAACCAAATGCAACACTACCATCTTCTACCTTTACGTTCCATTTATCTTTGAACTCCTCTGGCACAAGTTTGCTAAGAAGTTCATTAAATCTATTTATTATCTTGATGAAACGTTGTTGCATTTCTTCTGGTGTTACACGAAGTTCATTAATCAATCTGTCAACCTTATTGATAAATAAAACTGGTTTAACATTCTCACGTAGCGCTTGTCTAATGACAGTCTCTGTTTGCGGCATAGCTCCTTCTACGGCACATACTACTACGATGCATCCGTCAACAGCACGCATAGCACGTGTTACATCACCACCAAAATCTACGTGACCTGGTGTATCTAAAAGATTAATAAGATATTCATTACCTTCAAAATTATGTACCATAGAAGCAGATGCGGTATTGATTGTAATGCCTCTAGCTTGCTCCTGTTCATCATAATCAAGAACGAGCTGTTTACCCGCAAGTTCCTCACTCATCATTCCGCAACCAGCAAGCAGGTTATCCGAAAGCGTCGTTTTTCCATGATCAATATGTGCAGCTATACCAATGTTACGAATATAATCTAATTTATTCATCAGATTCATTGCTTTTGCTATATTCTCTTCTTTCCTTCCCATACTAATTTCCTCTACAAAATTCTAAAATTTTATCGGGCTGATCGAGCAATACGTTCCATGTCATTTTTCTTTGCTATTGAAAAAGAGGCAGGATCGTTTTTGCTCGCTTTTAGTATCTCATCAGCAAGACACAATTCAATGCTTTTTTTATTCTTGTGACTCGCATTAAGAGCTCCTTGGCAAATGTTTCGTATTGCAGTATCCAACCGTCTCTGTGGTGCAATGTCAACTGCTTTAGGAACTGAGATACCACCAAAACGCAGTCTTGTGATCTCTTCTTTTGGTGCCGCATTTTGAAGTGCATCTATAAAAGCCTGTAAAGGATTCCCTTTCGTTCTTTTTTCGATAATTTCAAATGCTGCCCTTACTACTTTGTAAGATTTTGTTTTTTTACCCGTGTATACTTCGGTCCTCATTAAATTGTTAATAAGTCTTTCAATAATAGAGACCTTAGACTTACCGAACAATCGATTTGCATGTGGAGCTCCAAGGAATAAGTCCTTGGTATCTAGCTTTATATATTTTTCTAAACCTCTGTCTTCAATTTTAACAGTACTTGCACTGTACTTTTCTAACATCGGGAAAAATTCTGTATTTTCTTTCACGTCTTTTTTATCGGTCATGTTTATCGTCTCATTGGTTTCTCAATCTTCTTTCTTACTAATTCCTGTAAGCACACATCGTTTACTTTTATCACCTTAAATCGTACGCCCGGAATATCTCCATAACTTCTTCCCATTCTGCCGCCAATTCCTTCTACTACAACTTCATCGTGCTCATCGATAAAACCAATTGCATTATCTCCAGGAGCAAATGCAGTGATTTGCCTACCATTCCTTATAAGTTGTATCTTAACACACTTTCTAATAGCAGAATTAGGCTGTTTTGCTTCTATACCCACTTTTTCAATAACAATACCTTTCGCTTGAGCGACTCCACCAAGAGGATCCGATTTCTCTTTTAAACGTAAAACCCTTCTCTTGTAATACCTATCGCTCCATAATTGCTTTTTTCTGTCTTTTTTGAGTTTTCTTGCTGCATTTATTCCTTTGCCCATGGTTCACCTGTTTAGGTAAAAGTGAAGCAGTATATAGCTTTTAATATTTAAAGCCTATCTCTGAGAAAGCTTTTATTTTTTACATATTTTTTCAGTTATGAAATATCTATAAAGCCAAAGTTATTGTTTTTTTCAACGTTACCTTCCTCCATTTTCAATAGAAATACCAACCAGATTCGAGACAAGACTGCGTTGTGGCGGTTTTTGCGACCTCTAGCGAGGTTGTGTGCCATACTTTTTGCAGTTTTCAAAACAGTGTTATTGGTTAATGCCATGTCGTTTACATCGAAGGTTGGGTAATTGCTATAGCTCATAGCATTCACCTGTTGGGTGTTTTTCTCTGTAAACATTTATATATCATATTATTGTATATATAAAGATGTAATGATGAAAGAGGTAAATAAAATGCAAACAAATTTGTTTAGAAGGGGTATAGTCTTTGGAATAATACTATTATTTATCGGACTGAGTGTTACATCGAGCATAAGCGGATATATTGGAAAAATGAGCAATCAATCAAATGAAGAAGCTCCCACTAATTTTCCCTTTTTGAATAATGGATTATTAGCTAATTGGAGTTTTGATGAAGGCAGCGGTAACATTACACATGATTATTCTGGAAATAATTATAATGGAACGATTTATGGGGCTACATGGATTACCCATCTTACGGGTTACGCACTGGATTTTGATGGAGTAGATGATTATATTGGTTTGGATAATTATTCAGAAAATCTAGGGTTCAATAAAACTGATAACTATAAAATTTCAGTATGGATTAATTCGACATCAACTGATATTGGTATCATTTATGGTATGAGTAATTCTATTGGTAACGATCCCGAGGCTTATCTTGAATTAAATTCTGACGGTAACTTAGTGATGCAGGTGTGGGCTTATCAAACCTGTGGAATTTCAGTATCATCTAATGGTGCTTACAACGATGGTTTATGGCATTATGTTGAAGTCATATTTCGTGGTAATATATCAAAACCAACTATAGAAATTTACGTTGATGGTGAACTCGATGTCAGTGTAACAGATTGGGTGTGCCCTTTTTATAGCAACGAGTTTGAAAGAGCCAAAATAGGCAGGAGAGCTTGTAATTCAACAAAATATTTTGATGGGATGATTGACGAAGTTAAAATTTACAAAAATTTTAATCTACCTCCAAATAGTCCGAGTAACCCCGACCCAGAGAACGGTTCCACCGATGTTAACGTTGATGCCAATCTCAGCTGGAACTGTAGTGACCCAGAGGGTGACGACCTCACCTATGATGTATATTTCGAAGCGAATGACCCGACGCCTGACGAACTGGTATCCGAAAACCAAACGGGAACAACCTATAATCCAGGTACAATGGAATATAGTACGCATTATTACTGGCGAATCATCGCTAAGGATAATCATAGTGCATCAACCTGGGGTCCTGTCTGGCATTTCACAACCGAAAAGGCACACATACCTGATTTAGAGTGCAATGGAACATTGAGTTGGTCTGGCGTAAAGCCAGGAGAAATTGTTACTGGTTTCTTTACTGTTGAAAACATCGGCAAACCTGGTTCTCTGCTTGACTGGACGATTTTAACTTGGCCTTCTTGGGGTAATTGGACGTTTACAAAATTGAGTGGCGAAGATCTAAAACCTGAAGATGGAATAGAGATTGTGGGGGTTACTGTTGTGGCACCAGATGAACAGAATGGCGGCTTCAGCGGATATTTATTACTAATAAATACTGAAAATGGAAACGACTACGACATAATAGATGTCTCTCTTGCAACACCGAGAAACAAAGCATTCAACATGAACCTGTTATTCCTAAGATTCTTAGAAAATCATCCGCATATGTTTCTAATACTTAGACATTTATTAGGAGTATAAGATTTGTTTTTAACCAGAAGAATCTGTGACAGATATCGCAATACTATTTCACTTAATTTTGTTTTCATTTCTTTATCTGAATCTTGCCTTCTCTAGCTAACCATCCTAAAGCAGAGTAGGTATCTTTCTCATTCATTTTTGTCAACTTTGAGACATAAAGTGTATCAACTTTATCTTCTGTAACAAGGAGTTGCCATATTTTACCAGCATCTCTTCCAATTTTACCAGTTAAATTAGTATCATCGAGTTTATACAACTCTCCGTTTTTACATATCTTGTTTTCTCGTGCCAACCATCCAATTGCTGCATATAACTCATGTGTTCTAAGGCTGGTATCTTCCATTAATTGGGTATCTGTAAGAGATCCGTACGAGTTAAGTGCCGTCCACACCCTACCTGCATTTAAACCAAACTCTTCTACAACATCTGCCATTAGATGCATCCTCAAAACATGAAACAGTTCTTATAACTTATATTTTTTGGAAATTATCATTTTTTATTAGCAATAATGATTTATAATCAGGTCCAGAAGGATGCTGTGAAAAAGATTCGATAGAGAGTGATTCATATAAACTTTCGTATGTTAGAACGTTTTTTATATCGTTTTTTATATCTCTACATATGAGCCTAGCGTTATTTTTCATATGAAAGGATAGGTGTCTAAGAATTGGTGCTATTGGCCATACATTTGTAGCTATAAAAATTACATCGAAGTTTTCAACAGGATAATTTACTCCATCAGCGTATTCAATTCTAATTCGATCAGATAGCCCTTTTTTATTGATATAGGATTCCCCAAGTCGTGCTATTATGCTACTATTGTCTATAGCAGTAATTTTTTTAGCGGGTGTTTCCTCTATAATCAGCATCGGTGTAGTCGGAAGCAAACCGCATCCAATAAACAGCACTTCATCTTCTGATGAAATTTTCGCAATTTTAAGTTCTTCTAAAATGATTTTCTTTCGATAATTTGTTAAATGATGATTGGAAAATTTTATGCACCTTGCTAAAAATTCTTTAAATATGAATTTGTAACAGATAATTTTTCTTCTACGATCAATGAATTTCAAGTGTTCTTTTTTATCATAATCCATAAAGTCCTTCTCCATCTAGAAATGTTATATGAGATTTAATACTTTATTAAAACTTATATAAAAACACGGCTTTGCATCTAAATTCAAAAAAGGGATTTTATCCAGAAGGATCTGTTAAACTTTTATTTTTCTTTAATTCGTTGCTATTGTTTTTATAGAGATAGATGTTATGAGATAAATATATGACAAAATCAAGACATATAAGTCAGAGAATTGGCGTGTTTGTTGACGTACAAAACATGTATTATTCTGCAAAGAATTTATACAACTGTAAAGTAAATTTCAAGACAATTTTAAAAGATGCTATAGCCAACAGGAGACTCATTAGAGCCATTGCCTATGTTATAAAAGCAGATGTGAAGGATGAAAACACGTTCTATGATGCATTGATCGAAATGGGCTTTGAAGTAAAATCAAAGGAGCTTCAGATCTTCTATGGAGGAGCCAAAAAAGGAGATTGGGATGTGGGAATTGCTATGGATGTGATGAGGCTAGCGCCAAAACTCGATACGATTGTATTGGTAAGTGGAGATGGAGATTTCTCCGATTTGTTAGAACATGCAAAAAGCCTAGGTTGTAGGACAGAGGTGATAGCGTTTGGCAAAACCACTTCTCATAAGTTGACTGCAGTGGCAGATTTTTCCATAGATCTTTGTAAAGATAAAAAGTATTTATTGAAAAAAATAAAATAGTGTTTTAGACTTAATATATAAAAAGTCTTAAATAATAAGTTTGCCCTATGCAATAGCAAACTAATATTGATTGACATTAACCAATCTTGGGGGATCAAAAATATGAATAAACGAAAACTTGCTGTTGGAATAATTCTACTTTTTATCGGAATGGGAATTGCACCAGGTATTTCTGATACATCAGCTAGCGATACTTTTGAATCTAAATCAGAAACTATAGAATTCATTCAAAATTTCTCGGAACCAATTATTAGAGAAAATGAAGAATTTGTGGAAATATACATTAAAGAGACAAATTCTGTTTTAACTTATGATGAAGCACCAATGATGCCGTTTTTTTCAAAAACGTATGAATTTCCGCTTGGGACAAAAATTACAAATGTAAAAGTCACGTCTTCGGATGTTAAAACTATGGATGTTAAAAAACAAGTAAAACCAGTGCCATCTAAACAAAAGACAGATGGTACAATAGTCGCTGTGGAAGCAACGTTAAATCAAGAAGTATACGCCAGTTCTGAACCGTATCCAAGTGAGTGGTGTAGTTTTACTACTGGAGCGGGTCTCAATAAGAATAATGATCATGTGCTATTTCTTTCTCTACATGTTTATCCTGCCAGATATCTTCCTTTAGAAAATTTCATTCAATATGTTAGACAAGTAGGGGTAAGCATAACATATAAAGAACCAGAATTAATAACAACAAATTCCGATATATGCGATCTTGTTATCATAGCTCCCTTAGAATTTTCCGATAATCTTGAGCCTTTGATTTACCATAAGAATGGTTACGGTGTAGAAACAAATCTTGCGATATTGGACGACATCTATGAAAGTTATCCCGGAAGAGACAGGGCTGAAAAAATCAAATATTTTGTTAAATATGCTGTTGAAGAATGGGATACACACTACGTACTTTTAGTTGGAGACGTTAAAAAACTACCCATAAGAACAACCTATGCTTCACCGTGGGAGCCCGACCTGCTCTCAGATCTCTACTATGCCGATATATATGATGAAAATTATAGTTTCTGCAGCTGGGATGCAAATGAGAATAACCTTTTTGGGGAGGTATCTTCTGAGGGTGGTTTTCCGCCTAAGTTTATCAATATTGATGATATTGATTTATATGCCGACGTACACATTGGTCGAATATCTTGTGCAAATGAAAACGAATTAGATATTGTTGTCAATAAAATAATAAATTATGAAAGAGAAGCATATGATCAAATCTGGTTCAAAAAAATAATACTTGTCGGTGGAGACACATTCCCTCTAGCTAATGGAGCGCCACCATTTGTATATGAGGGGGAGATTACAAATACAAAAGTTGCACAACAGCTACCAGATTTCATACATGTCAAACTATGGGCATCTAGACGTAATTTAAACGCTGTTACGTTTAACAGAGCAATATCAAAAGGAGCAGGTTTTGTCAGCTATGCAGGTCATGGATTTGAACATGGGTGGGGCACCTATCATCCCAATGCTATCATGAACAGGTTGATTATTTATTACACGCCGTTTCTAAAAGGCATGAGAAACAATCACAAGTTGCCTGTAGTTTTCTTTGATGCCTGTCTTACTGCAAAACTTGATTTTAACATTACTGATCTAGAAGATTACTCTCCCAGATTAATAAAATTCCTGCTTATCTTTACAAAACTAGAGTATGACCCCTCAGTTTTCTATCCTTGCTTTGCATGGTGTTTTCTAAAGAAAGAGGACGGAGGTGCAATAGCAACAATAGGTGCTACTCGAACCGCATATACCTGGGTAGACAAAGATGGAGTGTATGCTGGAGCTGGTTATTTGGATGTACATTTCTTCAAGGCATATGAAGAAGGAGTTACTGCAGGAGAGATGCTGACCTATGCACAAAATGATTACATAAATAATGTTTGGAGAGATTATTTCACAATTGAGGAGTTCTTACTTCTCGGCGATCCAAGTCTCATGGTCGGCGGTTATAGCTAAGTTACCACAAGGTTTCAACAGAATTAACATAAATTTCTTACCACAACTCAAAGAGTTTTGTTACTCCTGTTATTTTTAAATTTCAACAGAAGGAAAAATGTAATAGAAAACTATTTATTTAAAAAAGATATTTAGAAACGGGGGACATAGCAAAGAAGTTGGGGAGGCTGCTTTAGGTATCTGCTTTCCACTAAAGTTACATTCCTCCTATCCAATGCATCCCGTCCCCCACTTCTATTTTTGTCAACGTTATTTCCATATTGTAAAAAAACTAAGAAGAAGGTTGTTCTTTTGGAGTTACCAACCCTCTACATTTAGTCGAATAACGCACTAAGTCCTGCTGCAGCTTCTTCTTCAGATACTTCTTCTTTCTTTTCTTTCTTTTTCTCTTCCTTCTTCTCTTCGGCAGGTGCCTCAGCAGCTTGTGCAGGTGCTGCAGCTGCGACTACTGGAACTGCGGCTGTTTTGATCGCCTCTTCGATGTTTACACCATCAAGAGACGCTACCAATGCCTTAATTCTTGCATTATCCGGCTTTGCACCAGCTGCAGTGAGAACTTTCTTTACATTCTCTTCAGTAATCTTTTGGCCTGCGGAGTGAAGAAGCATTGCACTATATACATATTCCATTTCTTTTCCTCCTACGTTAACTTTTTCTTTAAATCATCGTCTAATGCATCTTTTGCATGCGATGCTATTGAAAGCATCGATACATTTGCCTTTGAAAGCAGTTGTTTTATAGTATCTTTTGTGTATATATTTTTCTCCAAGGCAAGTGCATGAGCATTGCTATGTGCTTTGAGCAATAGATGTTTAATTGTTGATTTGTTGGGCCAAGCAGTTTCTATAGCAAGGCTAAATGCATTTGATGATGCTTGTTGTAGTTGCATCATAAATTTATCCATATCAATATCTAAAACATCGGGCTTGTAAATAGTTCCATCCGCAAAGACTGCATTAAGATTCATGCCAATTTCAATTGGAAATATTTCAAGTCTTGTAAGCATTTGTGCGACATTCGCGGGTATCTTTTCTCCAGCGGGTACAATTACCTTATCTGACTTAATGACAACCTTTCCTTCTTGAATGGCTGCAGGAATGCCCACTTTTTGCAACTCTCCTACAACTGGCCCTGGCTTGAAAGGGGTGTCTCCCATTTTTACTTCTATATCATGTGTTGCAGTTTCCCCGCCTTTTGCAGGTGCCATTGTTCTTGTTGATTTCATCTCTTTAGAGAGTTTAAAAGGATTCATATCTGTAGCTATTATTGCAGCTTGGCCTTTGATTTCGTTTTTCAATCCGTTCATTCCTTTAACTTTTTTACCCGCATCATCTAAAGCTCTTAATATCAGAGAATTTTTTGCACAACGAATTTGGGCTTTGTCCCGAATATTCTCTCTCATTTTTTGAAGCTGTGGGGCGGGTATGCCTCCAATCTCTGCTATTCCAACTATTTTTTTATTTATCAAAAGATTGGTAATCTGCTCTACTTCGCCAAACTTCCATTTTGCTACATGAGCCATATCATTACACCTTAAATTATCCGCACCGAAGGTCCCATCGTTGTCTTTACATGAATGGAGCCGATATTCATTCGTCCTCGTTCTAATTTTGATTCTAATCGTTTAATGATTGCATCAATATTTTCTGCGATTTGCTCTTTATCCATTTCTTCTTTACCAGCGATTGCATGAAATGTTTTGTTTGCCTTAGAACGTATCCTTATCGTTTGTCTCAGATTTTTTACAATGCCTGTAATGTCAATATGTGGAGGTACCGGTCTTGGCATCTTTCCCCTTGGACCCAGAATAATACCTAGTGTTTTACCGATAGTGGGCATAAGTGGTGCTTCTGCAATAAAAAAATCATATTCATCTGTTATTTTTTTAAATTTCTTTTTATCCTTGGCAAGATCTTCAATTTCTTCGGGTTTGATTATAAGATCCACTTTTCCCTTTGCTTTTAGTGCAAGCTCACCGCTTGCAAAAATCGCTATTTTTGATTCTTTTCCTCTGCCGTGTGGAAGAATGATTTCTTCATCTATCCTATTTTTTGCCTCTTCGAGTTTAACGTTTTTTAGATTTATGACTAAGTCAATATTTTGTTTGAATTTTCTATCGAGCTTTTTGGACGCATCCAAAGCATTCTGAACTAATTCAACTAATTTCTTATCTGCCATTTGAATCAACAATAAGCTATAACTTTAATTACTCCATAGGATAATGTAGTTCTCGGGAATAATAACCTTATTTATAAAAGTTTGGTTAACTTAACACCTATTCAATCTGACTAAATCCTTTCAATAATCAAATCAAAAACTTCTTCTGGATCTTTTATCTTTTTTAATTCCTTCTTTACGATAATCGGAGTGCCTTCCACATTTCTTTTATCGACATCTTTATCTGTAAAAACAACAGCCAATTTTTCTGTTACTTTAGATATGCTGCTCACAACTTGGGCCTTTTTGAGCAATTTTTTATTATATTTGTGTACACAAGTTAATAGTATTTTTTCCCTATCCTTACTTAGAGCCTCAAATGGACATCTATCCATTGGAATTATCTTATAGCCAACATTTTGAAGCAGGGAAAAAATCTCTCTTTGAAACGCTTTAATATTTTCTGTTTCACTGTGATAGGTAGAAGTGATTTTACCGTCAATAAATGAATTTTTTAAAAGATTTATAGGAATAGTGATGGAACTTTCTAAAAGTTCTTCTATCCTGTTGGCAACTTCAATTCTGGAATTCATGCCTTCTTCATACATTCGTACTGTTCTTCGAGATACGCTAACGTATCTTGCAAATGCTCCTAAAGAAATGTTTTTTTCTTGCCTAAGCCTGTGAAGCTTCTTCTCATCAAGATGTACATAAAGTCCGCCAGGTGCTGCATATACTTTAACAGTCATCCCTTCAAGTAAATAGTTTTTGAGTGTACCTAGTGTAATAGCTTGAATGCCAAACCTAAAATACGCGACATCATCTTCAAGAATACCACATCCGTTCTTTTCACCGATTAGCAATGGGCAACCTTTCAGAAGTGAAGATAATGTCTTTAGTTCGCTTGCTACACCTTCTGATAAGGAATCAACATTGGTTAAAACTTTGATTATAAGCAGTGAGTCATCTCTTCTTGCAACTATATCAAAACCAGTTAGACGCATAGAGTGTAAATCTGAAGCATAAAATCCTGCGCTAGTTAGGACATCTCTGATACTACTAAGCAACTCTGTTCTTTCCATTTTAGATGAAACTTAAAGTATATCTTATATAATAATGTTTTTGGTGAAATAATCTGGATAGGCATTGATGACACTGATTCAACAAAAGGTGGATGCACTACCTATGTAGCGAGAGCTATAATTAAAAAATTATTGGAAAAATATGATATTATCGGATATCCTCATCTTGTACGATTAAATCCCAATATACCCTGGAAAACAAGAGGAAATGGTGCAATTTCAATACAGGTGGGTAAAAGAGGGAAAAAAAAAGTAAAGATCGGAGAGATTGATGGTAAAGACGTTGTATCTTCTCTTGAATTAACACATGATATTGAGAAGTCGGACCGTAAAAAAATAAAAAATATTGTTAAAGAAATTGTAGAGGAAAATGCAAGAACAGAAGATGAAAATACAAACCCTGGTTTTGTTATCCTAAAAGAACAGCCAGGTGGTGAAACGTATACAAAATCAGTTACTCAGATTGTTACTGTTGACGAAATAAAGTCGTTTTTAAACTCAATAGATGCGGATTTTAAAGGATATAAAAATTGTAGGGGGCTTATTGGTGCAACATCTGCTATTGCCTGGTCGCCTTTGTTAGATAAAACATATGAGCTTATCTCTTACAGGCAACGAAGAAGATGGGGCACTAAACGGGATGTGGATTCAAAGTCTGTTAAAAAGATGGATACGTCCTGTAAAACTACCTTTGACAATTACGATTATGAAAACAAACACAATAGATTAGTACCAAACTCTCCCTGCCCCATTCTTTATGGAATTCGGGGAGAAGATGCAAAAGATTTGGTGAAAGCTTCTTCGATAGTTGAATCAGAGCCAATTGACAGCTGGTTAATTTTTGAAACCAATCAAGGAACCGATGATCATCTGCAGAAAAAAAATATTGCAGATATTCAATCATACCAATCAGTTATAGTAAAAGGTTCAGTCGTTCAAAATCCTTACACAATAGACGGCGGTCATGTCATTTTTACCGTTAAAGATCCTACTGGAACAATTGATTGTGCTGCCTATGAACCAACAAAAGAATTTAGAGATGTTGTAAGAAAACTTTGTATGGGAGATGTTGTAGAAGTATATGGTGGTATTAGGAAGCAACCGTTAACAGTAAACATTGAAAAGATCCGTACAGAACATCTCACAACAATTGTTGAAAAGATAGAGAATCCTGTATGCTCAAATTGTGGAAAGCATATGAAATCAAAGGGCAAGGATCAGGGATACAAATGTAAAATATGCGGTACAAAGAGTGATAAACCAATTGTACGTGAAAAGAAACGAACAATTCAAACTGGATTTTACGAGGTACCAGTATGCGCTAGAAGACATCTGAGCAAACCACTGAAAAGAAGGTGAAAATAATTAAACTATAAACTCCAAGTTTTTATCTGAATCTAATATATTCTGCTAACTGTATTTCGTCAATGGTTTCTGTTTGAGAGTCAACAGTTATCGAACCTGTGCATCTTATATGATATCTCCAGTAATTTATAATGCCTGCCCATCGAACATGATGTGTAGCTATAACATCCATGTTAATTTGAAGAGAAACATCCTCTTTCTGCACCTCAAGAACAAATGAGTAGGGTACGAGCATTCCGTTTTCTATGCGAACATCCTTAGCACAAAACTGGATGTCTTTTGGTTCGATGTTCATATAACCATCGTTTTTCTTGTTTATTACAAGTAATGGCTGACCCCAAAATCTTGTCATCATTATTTCCGACCATGTCATCGTATAGCTATTGGAATTCACTTTTCCCCAAAACCATCCAAAATTTATACCGGTAAATGCTGTTATTTCCCAGTTATGATCATGATATCCCATACCACTTACGTTGATTTCTTCGTTTTTTAACTTAATTGTACCACTTACATCTGCCCTTGGTAGTATGACTGCCCACATACCTCCTGGAGTACTTCCTTTCCAGCCTTTTGTACAGCCAATGAAACGCAACTCAACGGATGATTTATCGAGCTCCAAAGAAAGATCATACACCCAATCTCCTGTTGTTTCATTGATATGGCATTCCATCACTTGTTTCCCCTTCAATTTTATCAGGGGCACCTCTTCAGATGCATAGAAATCCCAGATAAAATATCTTTTTAGTTCATGTGATTTCAAGCCCCCTTCTTTATATAAATCAAGTCTTACAAAAACAAGACCCGGGTTAATAACACTTAAAACTCTTATGCCTATCTGCGCAGTATATCCATTATCAAATACCGCATCAAAATACCACCATTCTGTAAAATGCAATGTATCTGCCCCGTGAAATGCATCGTCTTTTAGCTCAATATCTTCAGGAGAAAAAACAAAGTCACCTACAAGATTATTTACTTTGTTTTGAAAAGATTTATATAATTTTTCTTGATAATTTTGAATTTTGTTGTTGCGGCTAATTTTTGATAGTGGACATAAACTATCAATTTGTTTTTTCAGAAGTGATCTATTTGGAGAAAGCGATTCTATACCTATAGCTACTATAGAGGTGTTTAAAAGTAAAAAAATGATTAGTAATACAGTAGCTTTTTTCATTTTATACATTTATTATAACGTATATATTATTTAAATATTTTTCCAGACAAGCTTTACAATGGCCTAGAATGGATAAAAACAAACAGAGAAACAAATCAATCGTAATACTTTTTAAGGGATTATTGCTTCTTGGTTTTTAATTTTACGATGCGGGTGTGGTGTAGCCTGGTATCACTTAAGCTTGCCAAGCTTATAACTCGGGTTCAAATCCCGGCGCCCGCATTTTTTTGTTAACAAATTTTATATAGTCATAAGGAGATACCCTATATGATACTATGGCATTGGATAAAACAAAAACCACAAGAAAAAGGTCAATTACAATTTATCCTCCAATCCAGGAGATGAAGGATAAGTGGTTTGAAATAGCAAAACAAGAAGGATTATCGGTTTCTAATTTTATTATTGAAGTCGTTGAAGAATATATCCAACGTAAGGAAGGTTTTAGCTCTAAAGATGAACTATCAAAAAATCTACAGAATCTAACAGAGCAAAACGAAAGATTAAGACATGAGAATATAGAACTATCAAAAAAAGTAGATATGCTTAATCTCCTTACCGATAGATACGAAAATCAATTAGTGAAGTATAAAAACAAAACCTTTATTGAAAATGGTAAATTCGAGGGAGTAAGAGAATACCAGCAGAATCTTATAGAGTTGTTTAAACAAAAAAGTTCCATCGCTGAAGATGAAATCATAGATCTACTGCACATAGATCCACATGATGCAGAAACATTGAAGGCAATATCCAAACAGATAGAGCATCTGCAAGATTATGGTGTTGTTGAAAAAATTCGTGGTGGGTGGAGATGGAAAAGATAGATACCATAAATCTTGTTAAGCGATTTAAAGATGATTGCAAACTTAGAGATATGACGGATGAGTCAATAAGAAATTATATGTCAGAGTTGAAAATATTTTGCAATTACCTTCAAAAAAACAAAATCAATATTTTACAGATTGGTAACGAATCTCTTGAAGATTTTCTCAAATATTTAAAAGAAGAACGAGGTAACTCGCAAAGGAGAATTGAACACTATTTTACTGCGTTATCTAGTTTTTATGACTTCCTCACATACAAAGGTTATGTAAGTAAAAATATCATATTGCCTTTTAGAAAACGTTACATAAGAAGATATAAGAAAAATAGTACCCCTGCTGTTAGAAAATTGATAAGTGTAGAAGAGATGTCCCACTTTATAAACAGCATCATACCGATGCGTCCAAAAGCAATTGCCATTTTACTAGCAAAAACAGGGATTCGTAGAGGGGAACTGTTAAAAATTGAGCTTAGAGATATAAATTTCAATGAGAAAAGCATAACCCTTAAACCCTTTCATAAAAGAAGTAACAGAACTGTTTTTTTCGATGAGGAAACAGAAATTATTCTGAAGAAATGGTTGAAAAGAAGAGAAAAGTTGGTAAACAATGGGGTTACATCTCTCTTCGTCAATGATTATGGAAGATCAATAGGTAGAAACAGCGTTTATGAAGATATTGTCAAATGGGCTAAAAAACTTGGATACTATGATCCAAATTCAGATAGGTTGGAGGATCATTTCTCATGCCATAATTTTAGACACTTCTATACTACGCACCTTCTTAGAAACGGGATGCCACGTGAGTATGTGAAAGAGCTGCGAGGGGATATCAGAGGCGAGGCGATAGACATCTACCATCATATCGACAAAAAGGATATGAAAAAAGCCTATCTTAGTGCTGTGCCAAAATTCAATGTAGTTTGAAATAATCCACAAAAGTACTACAAGTCTAAAGCTACGTAGGCTTTCGTAATTTGGTCTATGAGTGATTTTCCACTCTGTATTAATGATAAACCATTTAATGATGAAGTTTCGAGCTTAAAAACCGTTTTAAAAAATAATTTTTAATTTTTATTTTTTTATTAAACTTTTTATAGTTTAATTTTAATTTGTTTTTTTGTATATCTTATTAAAAATAAACAAATCATAAAAGAGCATCATCTTTTATAATTTATTTCGGTTTATGCCCTTAACCGAAATCTAATAATATAGATAGAATATTTGATAAAATATCAAAATAAAATTTTGAAAAAAAATTTTTTTAGAAATTTTGATTAACGAAATTATTAAATTCTCTTTTTAGATTATAAAATTGGATCAGGAGGAATACAATTCACTGATTATCACCAATAATTTTTGAATTTTTCTTCCTGATCTATTTTGATATTTTGTCATTTCGGTATTTTTACAGCAAACATTTATATGCAAGCATTGACAAAAGATAACATGGTGATAATCAGTGGAAAAAAAGATAAGTGAAAATAAAAAAGAAAATAGGCTGGTAATAGCAGGGATATGTACGGATATTGAAGAGGTTCAAACGATATCCGAGGTTAAAGGGATTTACGGATATATGGATCGTATCTGATTTTTGGCCAAGGTTGCCTAAAAAGGTTCTTGACAATCTCCAAAAATATAAAAAGAAAGAAAAAAGAAAGAAATTTGGGAGATGGATAAATATGAATGATGGAATAAAAATAGGTGACATCTTTTACACGAGCTGGGGATACGATCAAACGAATTACAACTTTGTCGTAGTCAGGGAAATAAGCCCATCTGGTAAAACAGCAATTTGTCAATGTGCTGCAATTGATACGGTAGGCCATACACAGCAATGTAACATACAAAGGCCAAAGACACAAGGATACGGCGATCTGTTCAGGATGAAAATAGAAAATAGAGGTGATGAAATACAATTGAGAGGGTCTTATCCTTTCTGTTGTGATGGTAAACTATCAACAGGTAAAAGGCTGGGTACGTTCTGGAGACACGAGAAAGACAAAACATACTATGAAACTGACTCGATGTTTGGGCATTAAACCCCTATCTTTTATTTTTTAGAGGTAATAAAAATGAAACAGGTGTATGTATTAAAAGAACCAGTTGATAAAATAACTCTACCTGGTGATCTCTTTAAAAATATTAAGAACATTGATGTAGACTATGAACAGGAGAATCTTATATTATTCTGCTTGAATACAAAAAAACAGATCGTACATAGTGAAACAGTCTTCAAAGGGGGCCTAAATACTTGCTGTATTGATCCTAAAACTATTTTCAGGATAGCTTTAAAATATAACAGTGACTCTGTAATTATTGCACATAATCACCCTTCAGGAGATTTGCAACCATCTGCAGAAGATAAACATATTTTTGAAATGCTAAAAAACGCTGGTGAGGTAATAGAAGTCAGATGTTTAGATAGCATCATCTTTAACAAAGAAGAGTTTTACTCACTACGGGAGGCATAGAAAGTGGAAATTGAGTATATGGAGTTGGAAAAAATGAACAATAAAGATAGGCTGGTAAAATACTACGACAGGTTAACAAGACAAGAAAGGGAGCGATTGCTTAAACAGCTGAAACAAGAGAGAGTCAAATTAGAGGCAAGGATTAAGGAAAAACAGAGCATCATTGACTATCTAGAAAGTCATTTTATCATCGAGGCGCATTAAATATGAATATAAAAATAAAACAAAATATATTATTGAAGGCTGTAGACATACATCGACATCTGGTTAAAGAGATTAAGATAGAATTTTCCGAAAATGGAATATGCATTTTTTCGGTGGATCCCGCTAATTATGAAATGGTTATTACAAATATTCCAAAAACCGCGTGTGAAGAGTATGATGTAGATAGCAAACTGGAGATAGGTATAGACCTGCAGAAAATTAAGGAGTATCTGCGCCTCTTCAAAAAGGACGATGTTCTCGCGTTTGATTATGATGCTGATGTTAACAGGTTGCTCGGTAAAGAGGGTAATCTAACGCGGGGCATGGGCCTTCTTGACATGGCCGGCTGGAGCAGTGAAAAACCCCCGAAAGTAGATTTAAAAAATAAGGTATCTGTAAACACCAAAATCTTTTACGACAGTCTCAAAGGCATTATATCAAACAAAAACTATGAGCATACATACATTTCAACAACACGCGATAGCCTTATTCTCGAAAACCAAGATGACGATGAGGACCACGACAAAGAAAATAGATCGGTTATCATGCAAGACACAGAAGCGTTAATAGTAGACTATTTTAATGCTGCTGACAACAATTACACTATTTTCAGAAGTGACATTTTAATCAAGCAGATAAACGAGTACAAAAAATGTTTTGATAACATTACTATAGAAACAAGCCCAAATACGCCTATACGGATCACTGCCAATAATAACAATCTTCAGGTTGAATACTGGATTGCTCCCCTCATTCGGGATGATGATCATGAACGACAGGTAATATTAGAAGACCAAGAAGAGGAACCAGATACTGAAAAAGAGTTAAAGCCAAGGACAGAAATAGAAAAAACCGTAGAACCAGAGACTATAGAACCTCTAGAAGCCATAAAAGAGATAGTCAAGCCTACAGAGTTTGATAAGGTTGAACCTGTTGACGCTACCGTTAACGGTATAGAGTATGCATCTGACGAAGTTAATGATCCAGAAGCCTATGCAGATATTGACGAAAGACAAGAAGAGTATATCGAAAAAAACAAAGATAAGCCAGAGCCAGAAATAGAAGAGGTTGAACCAGTTATTGATGTTTATTCTGATCGGTTGTCAATCCGTAAACCCAAAGGTTTAAAGTATGAAAAACACCAGTGGACGCCAGATATGGAAAAAATCAAAGACAAGCTGGAGAAATCTTTGAAAAAAAGGAGTAAAAAGGCGCTTTCAAAGGTTACGGAAATGAAAGGCTTTGTATTTTTCGTAGTCAATTCAACGGATGTAAAAGTCGATGACAACACAAGAGAGAATGTTATTGAAAATCTGTTACCAGATGGTTTTGTACTCATAGCGTGGTATCGTTATCGGCCAGAGAAATGGATTGCTCAGACTGTTAAGAAAGTGGAATAGGGTGAAAAGATGTCCCTTGGACCATTAGAAGATTATCAGAAATTGAAAAAACAACTACAAGAAATGGAGGTAAACCATGACAATAAAGTTTGCAAAAGACCTCACGAAAAAAGTTCTCACCATCGGCGGAAAAGCCGTTGACTCAGCAGACGACATCGTGAAATAATCATAAAATAAATATGGTAGGGTGTTCACTAAAAGCATAGAGGGTAATTCACTGTATCTGCTCCATTTTTCTCCTTTCGCTTGTCTTAATGGTGGTAAAAAATCTTCTATGGCAGTGAGAAACACTCTATTCATATTTTTGATAGATGGAGCGTAAAAAATGATGAGTGAAGATAAAAAAGTCATTCTTGAGAAATGGAAAAAATTTGCAAAAGAGCATAATATAGAGCTCAATCCCGATATTGATATTGATCTTAAGGCCGAGGTTTGCGCAGGAAATGGCGAAGTTTGCCCCTGTCTCCCATGTTGGCGCACAGTCTGCCCATGTCCAGAGGTTCTGGACGATATCAAAGAGGCGGACGCTTGTTACTGCATGGTGTTCAGGAAAAAGGGCAAGAAGATCGACTATGAGATACATAGCCAGATGACTAAAAAAGTACGCGAGCAGCTAGGAATCGCTTAAAATCAATATTTTGGGTAAAAACAGATATTATCGTTTTTTCCTAAAAAAGTATTCACAGAGACAGCATATAACAGCAAAACCCACCTTGGGGATACATGAGTATGGGTGTTTTTAAGAATAACACTGAATATCTCACGTTTTTTAACAGCCTGTTTATTCGCCATTCCTTTTAATGATATTTTCTTTTCTCTTAAATCGTGAGACACATCGATTGCAAGTGATCAGAGGCGCTCTTGTTCTCGTTCTGAAAATGTGATTACACCAAGGGCATTTCACTGTTTGACGATATTTCCTCTTCTTTACACTACTTATTTCACCTCCACCCTTGACAATATTTTCTACCCTTTTGAACTGCGTGCCACAATAACCACAACTAATCCTGAAACTTTTCCTTCTTGTTTTGAATACATGGCTACACATAGGGCACTTTACATTCTGACGGTAGACTCTCCTCTTTACTTTACCTTTCCTCACTGAGTTCGCCTTACTTCGTACATCACATTTCGTTATTTATATTTTCCCTCTATTTTTTACTTGAGGTATTTTTTAAGAAAAGTTTATATACTAATGGTGACATATTAATATATTACTCGGAAAAACATGAGAGGAATAATAATATGAAAAATAAAAGCAAAAAGATTGTGCAGGCGGCTGTAGCGATTATTGTTGTCATAGCTTTTGTAATGCCATCGTCAGCCATGATTGCTAACAAGGATAATTTAGGACCGGCTACTATAGCCTTAGATGCAGGGGAAACAGAAACAGCGAAACTTTTCTGTCAAATAGAGGGCAAGGAAGTTATCAAGGAACTTCCAGTGGAAACCATAGATGAGATCATAGAACTAGCCAAATCTTGTGAAAACGATTTCTATACGATATACAACAGATGGGAGTCGGATGAGGATGTAGACGTTGCCTTTGGCAATATCCAACCGTTTTTTACGGTACTTGTTGAG
>JAUWBM010000048.1 GCA_030601705.1 Thermoplasmatota archaeon | reverse complement strand
GTTATTAAAAAGATAGGTTATTTCAGCTGAAATTGTGTGAATTTTATCAAAATTTCAGCTGAATGCGTCTCTGATTGCTGTGGTTTAATGCAAAATATTCATCATGATGTGAAGTCGAGCATGTCATTTAGGGATGTAGCCGATATGTCATATAAAATTAGGGAAAGGCAAGAATTTCTAAAAAACAAAGCTAATTTTCAATATAAGTACAATCGCCACTTGCAACTTTTTTACGTTCGCCAGAATCTCTGATAACAATCAAAAAACCTGATTGATCGATATCACATGCTTTTCCGATTATCTGTTCGGAAGATGTAGTAATTCTCACTCTTCTTCCAACAGTATCAGATTGGTTTTTCCATTCTTTTATAATATAATCATATTTTTTATCAAGGAAAAGTTTGTAATATTTATCAAAATTAAATAACAGTTTTTTAACAAAACTATGATAATCAACAGAGGTACCAATCTCTTCTGATAGAGAGGTTGAAATCGATCTAATCTCCTCAGATAAAAGATTTGTATCTGTATTTAGATTTATACCAATCCCTAAAACGACGTATTCCAATCTATTTTCATGTGCTTCTGATTCTAACAAAATGCCTGCTATTTTTTTTTCATTTACTCGAACGTCGTTAGGCCATTTTATTTTTGCAGAAAAATCATAACTGTTAATCGTCTTGGAAACCGCTAGGGATGCTATCAAAGGAAGTAATGTTGCTTTGTTGGGTGAACAATCAGGTCTTAGAATGATCGAAAGATATAATCCTCCTTCAGGCGATTCCCACAATCTATCAAACCTGCCCCTCCCCTTTTTTTGTATTTGGGCAATTACTACTGTGCCTTCCTCTTCACCTTTTCGTGCAAGTTTCTTTGCTTCACTATTGGTAGATGGAATTTCATCAAAAACAATAATTTTTTTTACAAAATCAATGTCTAAATTCTTAGAAAAATTTAATGTTCTTTCTATGAACGTAGTATCTTTCATATTTTTGGGTATTGTTTTTAACTTATTTACGTTGTTTTAAACTATTTGTCGCTATAATAACTGCTTGCACTGCAGCCATTGCTGCGGCAGTTCTTGGGGTTAAAGATTGCCCCTTCATCTTTTTTACATATTCAACGACTTGGTCAAGAATCTTGTGTCGAGGAATAAAGCTTGTATCGTATTTTCCTGATATCCACTGTTCGTTATTCATGACCACTTGATGGAAGGGAATATTGTGTCGAACGCCACCTATCTGAAATTCCCACAGGGCTCTCTTAGTTCGTTCAATGGCCCGTGGTCTGTCTTCAGCCCATATGATGAGTTTGGCAATCATAGAATCATAAAATGGAGGGATAGTGAATCCCTGATAGACACCAGAGTCTATCCGAATGCCTGGACCACTTGGCTCAGCATATCTGGTTATTTTACCTGGAGCCGGCGTAAAGTTGTCCAGTGGATCTTCAGCATTCACCCGGCATTCAATCGCATGTCCCCGTGGCTGAATATCCTCCTGATCATATTCAAGTTCAAATCCTGAAGCAATACGCAACTGCTCGCGAGCAAGATCAACACCTGTAATAGCCTCAGTAATTGGATGTTCAACCTGCAATCTGGTATTCATTTCAAGGAAATAATAATCCCCATCCTTGAACATAAATTCACAGGTACCCGCATTATAGTATCCAGCAGTTTTTGCTACAAGCAATGCTTGCTCACCCATTTCCTTGCGAAGTTCGGGTGTCAACGCGCAAGATGGAGTCTCTTCAACGAGTTTCTGATGACGTCGTTGTACACTACACTCACGTTCGTAACAATGAATTATATGGCCTTTCTTATCCCCAATTATCTGAAATTCTATGTGACGCGGATCTTTGATAAACTTTTCAATGAAAACCGAGTCATCACCAAATGAATTCTTTGCAAGTTGACGGACCGTTGCCAATGCTTTCTCTATTTTCTTCTCATTTTCAACCATCTGGATGCCAATACCACCGCCGCCTGCCGAGGCTTTTAACATAACAGGATAACCAATATCCTGTGCAATATCTTTTGCTCGCTCATGATCAGAGATGGCTTCAGTTACCCCCGGCACAACATGTACCCCTGCATCAATCATGGACTGTTTGGAATCGATTTTTGAACCCATCAACTTCATCGCCGAAACAGGTGGGCCAATAAATTCAATGCCATTTTTATGACACAATTCTGCAAAATCAGCGTTTTCTGCCATAAAACCATAGCCGGGGTGAATGCCTTCCGTGTTGGATTTCAGAGCCGCATCAATGATTTTTTCTTTGTTAAGATAACTTTGGCTAGCCGGTCCTGGACCGATATTATATTTCTCATCTGCATATTTTACAAACAACGCATGTTTATCCGCATCTGAATAAACAGCAACGGTAGCTATTCCAAATTCTTTGCATGCTCTCATGATACGAATGGCTATTTCTCCACGGTTTGCAATCATAACCTTATTCAGCATGATTTTACCTCTCTAGATGGTTTTAAAGAATCTGCATAAGGAGATCTCCATTGCTCACAGAGTCCCCCTCTTTGACAAAGATCTCTTTAACTTCCCCTGCAGTCTCTGATTTAATCTCTTGCTCCATCTTCATTGCTTCAATGGTTGCGATGATCTCTCCCTCCTTTACTTTGTCACCGGTTTTAACCTTAATTTTAAGGATAGTACCTTGCATGCTTGATTTAACTCCGCCTTCGATATCTTTGGGTTTACCTTGAGGGGCTACATCTTCAGCTCCTGCAACAAGATAGCCACCTGTAGGAGTGACTTTTACTTCAAAAGGTTCTCCGTCAACCTCTACTTCAAATTCTGTTGGTATCTGAGCAGGACCAGCTCGATTCTCTGGCGGTTCTGTTTCAAGCCAAATCTGTTTCAATTCAGGGAATGATTGTCTTACCATACCTCTGGTTAACACATGATCAATTGGAAGTGGCAACTCATCTGAATAAAACTCTGCAACGGCCTCGCCCTTTAGAAACTTCAAGCCCACCTGAGGATAGATCGTATACGTCATGACATTTTCGTCCGTCATTTTGACACCATGCTCTTTGAGTTCCGATTTGCGTTTCTCCCACATTGGTTCTAAAAGATCAGATGGTCTACAATCAATAACCTCATCTTTCCATTGTGGTCCAAGCACTGTTTTCATGATTTCTGGTTTGATCGGTGCAGGAGGTTTACCGTACATTCCTTTACAGTAATCTTTTGTTTCTTTTGTAATAACCTTATATCTTCCGTGAAGCACGTTCATCACTGCCTGAACGCCTACTACTTGACTGGTTGGTGTAACAAGCGGAGGGTATCCAAGTTCTTCTCTTACACGTGCGGTTTCATCAAGAATCTCTCGATATTTGTCACGAGCACCTTGTTCTTCTAACTGAAAAATGAGATTAGAAAGCATTCCACCAGGAACTTGATGAAGCGTTACACTAGGATCGATCTTCAATGCATCGAACCGATGTAGATGCCGATATTTTCCCCAAATTTCAAGGAAATATTTCCTAATTTCAATAAGTAACTTCAAATCATAATGAGTATCCCATTCAGTTCCGTGGAGGGCTGCAACAATACTTTCTGTTGCTGGTGCTGCGGTACCACCAGATATTGGAGATATGGCTGTATCTAAAATATCAATTCCTGCCTCAACAGCACGTTGATAGGCCATACCTGTCATTCCACTCGTGCAATGAGAATGAAGATCCATGGGGAGTTTCACGCCAGCATCTTTACATCCCTTCACTATATCATATGCACGTTGTGGCGATATCATACCCGCCATATCTTTGACACAGAGAGAATCTGCACCCATTTTTTCCAATTGTTTGAATCTAGTAATAAAATAATCGACGCTGTGAACAGGAGAAATAGTATAGCTCAGACATGCTTGAACGTGTCCGCCATTTTCTTTCACAGCCTTCATTGGTGTCTCCATATTCCGTAGATCATTTAATGCATCAAAAATGCGGAAGTAATCGCATCCATTTTTTTTCGCAAGGTAAATGAATTTTTTAACAACGTCATCTGGGAAATTCCGATACGCGACAATGTTCATCGCTCGTTCAAGCATCTGTAAAGGAGTATTTGGCATAGCCTTTTTGAGCTGCCGTAGTCGCTCCCAGGGATCTTGGTTTAAATACCGAATTGATACATCAAATGTTGCACCGCCCCATACTTCAAGAGAAAAGAACCCTACTTGATCGACTTTCTCGGCAATGGGTAGCATATCTTCTGTTCTCATTCTCGTGGCCAACATGGATTGGTGGGCATCTCTTAATATCATCTCGTGTAGTTGAACCATTTATTTTACCTCCATTTTCTAACATATTCGCTTGTATAAATTGTTGATGTGAATGGTCCCGAATGTGGAAGGTTATCTAGTTACTCTACTTAAGAATATCGGGGTAATCTAGAGATAAATGATTAAAAAAGTAAAAAGAAATTAATAATTTTGAGGGATATTTTTAATGAGCATTAGTAAGTTTTTAGTACATAATCTTATATTAAACCCAAGTCATAAGAAGGAAAAATTATGATGAAAAAAATCTTGATGATAATATTAGGGATCTTAATTATATGCTCCTCCTTTTCTCAGCTTTCAGTAGCTGTAATACCTGGTGAGATACAAGGAGACAATGTGTCCCTTCAATACCGTAATGTCACCGTGTATGCACCCGCCGTAGCTCAGACTACAAATGGATATGTGGGCGTTATCTCTACCATAACCGTAACCATTCAAAATAACGGGAGTGGAAGGGTATTTGTGGATACATTGCCTCTTACGCAAATAGATATGCAAGGTTCAGCGCGTCTTGCTGTAAAAGTTGCCAACGCACTCGTGAGAAATGATGAAAGATGTAACATCAGTCCATCCAACTATGACTACTTCTTTGTCGTAAGAACCTCTTCGCCAATTATAGGCGGACCTTCTGCTGGAGCAATTATGACGGCTGCGGTCGTATCATTGTTAGAAAATTGGACAATAGATAATAAAGTGGTAATGACCGGAATGATAAACCCTGATGGAAGTATCGGTCCTATTGGTGGAATTATTCAGAAAATTGATGCGGCCTACTATGTCGGAGCAACACGTTTTTTAATTCCAAAAGGTCAGGGCACGTACATAGATATTATAACAGAGACCATTTCAGAAGATGGTTGGACACAAATTATAACCCGTCAGGTCACCCGGAACGTCTCAGAGTATGCATTGGAAAACTACGGCATGGAGGTTGTAGAAGTTGAAGATATAAACGATGTTCTTTTATATCTTACAGGATGGGATTTTCCAGTAGTTGAATCAGAATATAGTATAACTACAGAGGATTACATAGATTCAATGAAACCGCTTGCAACAAGTCTGTTACACGAAGCAAGTGAGTCATATAAAAACGCAAGTAATGCTTTGGATAATTCAAATATCCCTAATCGCTATCCATTTTATTACAAGAATCAAGTAACAGATATTCTTAATAATGCAGAGCAGAATTTACAAGAATCGCAAGATTGGTATGAACAAGAGTTATACTACACAAGTACCAGTAATTCGTTTCAATCTTTGATTGACTCGCATTTTGTGTTTTATGCTTGTGAATATTTCGGTACAGATGATAAAGACGGTTATGTGAAATTTTATCTTACCGAAACAAGGAATCTTCTTAACGATAAAAGTGAGCTAGCAAAGAATGCGGAGATAAATGGAATGATATCGCTTCAATGTATAGGTGCGGCTCAAAAACGTGCATCTGAAGCAGAAGTACATATTTCAGATGCCAATCATAGCTACCAAACTAGTGATTATTTAACGGCGTTATACAAAATTGCTTATGCCATGGAGAGAAGTAATAGTGTCGAATGGTGGATTGGGATCGCCTCCTCATTCAATGACACTGGGGAGATTAATGCGTCCGCAATTAGAGACCTCGCGGGAGAATATATCGAAGATGCCCAACAAGCTATCGTTTATTCAAGTGTTATTCTTCAAGAAATGGGAAAATCGTCTAGTTATCTTAATGAAGCGGAGGATTTATTAGAAGCTGCAAGAGATGATAAAGAAAAGAGTTATCCTGCTGCTGCCTTGTTCGAAGCGCTGGAGTCGCTAGTGAAAGCAAATCTTGCCTTAGAACTTGTTGATGGAATTACCGAAGATAAAGTAGAGAGAGCACGTGAAAGTGCAAGTGCCAGTATAAGCGAAAGTAGAGATCGCGGCATAGAACCCATACTAGCCGTGAGTTACTATGAATATGCTCAGAGCCTTGTAAACGGATCTTCATTTAATTCTGCAATTGTTTATTACAAATACAGTGATTTAATAGCTGGGGCATTAGGTTTCACGAGTACTTGTGGGGGACATTCGTCGCGATACATCGGAATTCCTGAAATGAATATTTCGATATGGGAACGTGGAATCATTAGATATTCAAACTATTTCATCATTTTTACTATTATTGGCGGCATTGGGGGTTTAGGTATAGGAATATTTATTGGAGGAATGTCATCTAAAAAACGAAAATATCAATACTCTTCTGAACATGAGGTACAAAGAAGCATAAATGATTATTACAAAAAGAATCAATACTTTTCGGAAAGGGAGATACCTAGAAGTATAAGGGATTATTACAAAAGAAAGGACCGTTAGCAAGAAAGAAATTAATAGGATTTCTCCTAAATCATCCAGATATATGAAAATACTTTCTTAAGTATCGGAAACGCATTTGGAAACCGTTCAAACAACCAACTAAGCAGATTAAAGTTGAAATTGAAGGCTTTGTTCTTTGGCATAGTTACTTCCAGTGTCGCCCAGTCGCTTTCTTCACCCCGCGTATCTTTTGCTTTTACTCTTATTGTATAGTTTCCTTTTTTAGACCATGTATGGGGATAGTAATACTTTCCTCCAGAAGCACCTTCTACTTTCCATCCTTCACTACCATCCCCCCAGTCAATGTAAAAGGTAACCGGATTATTATCTGGGTCAACAGCTACAAAAGTATACCAATATCCAACACCTGCTTCCCCATTTGTTTCACCTGAAATTGTAGGAGCATTTGGTGGACTGTTTGATTCTACAGGTCCAAACGCATGGATATAACTATGCCCTAAACTTTGTGAACCGATATACACCGTTCCATCTTCATCGATACAAGGCGATGAATCTGGAGAGAACAGGCTTGAGGGACATACTGGTGAAGTACCAGGTGGCACAGCTTTCATGTATTACCGCGCTAATGAGAATACAGGTGTTATATTCATGATAAATCAATTTACATTCAAATTCCGACTTATCGAACTTTTCTCCTGGTTTAATATTAGTGATGCATTGTTTCAAAAGGCAAGAGAGTTATAAAAAAACAAGAACAATATTTAAAAACCATCGTTGGATAGATAATGAGAACAGATATGTAAAATTTTAAATTTAATTGCAGAGGTTAATATCATGGTTAATCCTTTTTTAAATCCAGTATTTTCAATTAAAGCACTTAAAAGTTATATGTATGACATTGATAGAATTTGGCGTATTTCACCGGAGAAGATGAAACGTTTTCAAGATAAAGCATTCAAAAAAGCTGTGAAATATGCTTATACGGTTCCCTTGTATAATAAGTTATACAAAGAGGCAAATATTCATCCAAGAGATATAAAAGGTATAAATGATTTACACAAATTTCCAACTGTTTCAAAAAATGATATACGAAACGGATTTCCAGATGAAATCATTCCAAAAAATGCGAACAAAGATAAACTTTGGAGGATAAATACATCTGGTGCAACAAGTAAGCCTCTTTCATTTTATAGAGATACTTTTGGTTTACTTAAGGATTTATTTTTTACTATTAGATCACATAAATTTATTGGTATTAATTGGAAAAAAGACGTAATAGTTGGAATGGGTGCACATACTTCACCAGGGAGATACGATCATGCTGTTAAAGTTGGAGTTTTAAATTATTTAAAACCATTTTTTCCATCTATTGCTAGATCCCCACAGATGAGCTATATTTTAAAAGATTTAGATAAAAAAATTGAACAATTAAATCAAATTAAACCTGATTATATTCTTGGGCCCCCGGGTGATTTAAGCACAATAGCCAAATTAAAAAAAAAAGGTTATTGTAAAAATATAAACCCTAAAGTCATTTCTACATCTGGAGGAATGTTAGATCCTTATATAAAATCAGTAATTGAAGATGGTTTTAATTGTAAAGTATATGATGTCTATAGTTCTGTAGAAATGGGAGTTTCTGCTATTCAATGTGGAGAAGGTAACTATCATGTTTTTTCTGATCATATATATCTTGAGTTTCTTGATGATAATGGAGACCCTGTAGCATCAGGCGAACCTGGACATGTAGCTTTAACACGTTTATTTGGAAAAGGAACGCCTTTTATTCGATATACAGGTGTAGAAGATATTCTTACACCATTGTATGAAAAATGTCCCTGCGGTGTTCACACGACACAGCTTGTAAAACATATTGATGGAAAACAAAGCCATCGTATTCATTTACCAGATGGAGTATATGTAACTCCTGTATTTTTTATCCGTAGTGTAGACGCAGCTATGAGAACTCTAAAAACAGATAAAATACTACAATATCAAGTTGTTCAACAGACGCTTGAGAAAATAGATATTCTAGTTGTTATCAATGAAGAACTAAGAGATAAACCACCATCTATTGATATCCTTTTTAAAGAAATTTTAAAAGAATATGAAAAAGTATTTGGCGATACTTTTCAATTTGAAATAAAAGAAGTTAAAAAAGTAATAGGTGCGGATAATCCTATTAAACCGCCTCCAATTATTCTTTCTAAATTAAACAAGGGCAAATATCAAAATGAGGAACCTGAATACTAGAGTAAAGTTAGTCCTCTTTGTCATCGTCAAATAGATGTATTCCACATTCTAATTTTTGCATATCTGGCCATCGGCCATCTCTTTCATCTCCACCTGCTTGTACTGGTTTAGTACAAGGTGCACAGCCAATACTAGGATATCCTTTGTCATGCAACGGACTATACGGCAGATTATTTTTCTTTATGTAATCCCATGTTTGTCCTTTTGTCCATTTAGCCATTGGGCATATCTTGATGCATCCTCGTCCATCAATATCAATTACTTCAACTCCACCTCGTGTTATTGATTGATCTCTTCTAATCCCACTTAGCCATGCTGAATGATTATGTAAAACTCTTAGCAAAGGCTCAACTTTTAAATAGTGACAACATAGATCTGCGTTTACATCGTATGGATTCTCACCTATCTTTTTAATCAGTTGCCCTTTTGTAATATCAGGTTTTATAACTTCAAGATTAAGATTCCATTTATCTGTAATATATTTGCAGAATTCTAATGTCTCAGGGAAGTGAAAACCGGTATCAACAAAATAAACTTTCATATCCGGCATTATTTTTAGTGCATGATGAAGAATAGCTATACCGCTATAGCCAAAAGCAGTCATAAAAGCAAAGCTTTCACCAAAAGTTTGTTTTGTCCATTTAAGTATTGTTTCTACATCTGCATCAGAGTATTTTTTATTTGCTTCTGCAAGGAATTTTTTATATACTTCCATATCTAAAACCAACCTTTAACAATATTTAGAACTTCTTCCGATTCTTTTTCTGGATTTTTTACCACCAAAGATGAAGGCATCTCATAAATTTTCATAGTATTTTTGAGTCTTTTAAAACCAGCCCCACTAATATTCAAAAGAATGCATTCCTCTTTACCAACCTTTCCCTGTTTAACAGCTTGAATAAGACCTGCAAGGGCCACACCAGCCGGTTCCTCAATATCAATACCTTCAGTTTGTTCAAACAATTGACAAGCAAAACGTATTTCATCATTTTTAACACTGTAAAACTCACCATTAGTATGGGTTAAAACATCATAAATACCACCCTTAATTGAATAAGCAGGATGTCTATTGGCAAGTGCAGTGCATAATACTTGGTCAATTAATTTCTTTGCAGACTTATCTTGAAATCTAGGATCTATATCTTTTGATTTTCTCTGCCAAGCATCATACATAGGTACAAAAGGAAAGTTCTGACAACCATGAATCTTTGGAAGTTTATCTCCAAATCTACCATCACCTAAAAGTCTTAACGAAGCCTCATAAGCAGCAACTGCACCAGGACCAGAGCCAAGAGCCTGAAAATAATGATCAGGCAATTTACCTAAATAATGGGCACCATCTAACATAACAGTACTCATACCATCTCTTCTAGCAATATTTCTAGTGCCACCCTCTGCAATATAACCATCTTGATTTGAGATTTTTTCTGAAAGACAAATAACATCATAATAATCATTACCTTCAGCAAGAGAAATAACCTTAATATGTCTTTTAGGAGGTTTTACTGTCCAAAGTTTTTCTTTTCTTCTTTTTTCTTTTGCCATTACAAGCAATGGATAACCCAGAATTGATGAAAAATGTATGAACGCTTTTCCGGTATTGCCATCTGTTGCAACGACTAATGTTTTTCCATTTGCATCTGTCTCAGTTATTCTTTGTAAAACAGTTTGAGCTTCTAGATCTTTAAAAGAACAAGTTATTTGTTGAGCATTTTTCTCAGGCCAAAAACCATTATAGCTAATTATTAGGTTATTTAGTTTTAATTTTTTAGCAAGTTTTTCACTTTTATAAGTCGTTGAGCCTGCTTCAACTAATAGTTTTTTATCAACATTTTTTACAGGTAACCAATCAATATATTTCCATATTCCTGGCAGATTTTTCTTTGTTATTTGTTTTTTTGCATATTCTGCTCTTAAGAGGGAATTACATCCATTTGGACATTTGATAACATATTCTTCTTGAGAAAATGTTGATCCACATTCCAAGCATTTTATAACATATTTCATTTAATAAGATACCCTTATTTTTGAATGTGAAACAAAATCATTTTATATAGATTTCTATAAGAGTCATATTTATAAGGATATATTATTATAATTCTCCATTAATATCATTTTTAAGAAAATAATATTTAAATGAGTATTGTGCCAAGATTATTACTAGATATGGACCACATGCCCAGTTATAATCCCAGCAGGTGCCTGAGTATCGGAAACGCATTTGGAAACCGCTCAAACAACCAACTAAGCAGGTTAAAGTTGAAATTGAAGGGTTTGTTCTTTGGCATGGTGACCTCAAAATAAGTCCAGTTGCTCTCTGCACCATTTTCATCAACAGCTAGCGTATTGATAGTAAATGTATTTTCGTATGTGTAGGTATGAGCAATAGTAACTTCTTCTCCAGAGGGATACGGACCATGCCATTCTGCTCCTCCACATTCATCAGCCCAATCAATGTAATACGTGATGTTATCTTCTTCAGGGTCCGTGGAAATAAAAGTCCATTTATATTCAACTCCAACCTTACCATTTTTTGGACCATCAATGGTTGGTGCATTTGGTGGTTCATTATTCAATCTCTCCGCATCAATCGGTCCCAATAAACCAGTTTTTTCCCAGACAATATTACCGCTATTATCAACCTCAATTATCCGACCACCTGTGTATTCTACAATTAGTGTATTGCCATTATCCAGTCTCTCTGCATCAGCAGGCCCATCCAATCCCGTTATTTCCCAGACACCACCCTCAAATACCCGACCACCTAAGTATTCTGTTATGAGCATGCCGGTATCCAATATCTCCACATCGACAGGCCCATCCAGCCCGGTTTTCATCCATACAATATTACCGCTATTATCAACCTCAATTATCCGACCACCTGTGTATTCTACAATTAGTATATTGCCATTATCCAGTCTCTCTGCATCTTTAGGTGCGTACAAGTCAGTTTTATTCCATACTTCATTTCCAGCACTGTCAACTTCGATTACTTTTTTGCCGATATGCTCTGTTATCAGTGTGTTGCCATTGGATAGTCTTTCTGCATCTATAGGATCATTCAATCCAGTTTTTTGCCATAAAATATTACCACCATTGTCAACCTCAATTACACGGCCCATTCCACTCTCTGTTATCAGTGTGTTGCCATTACCAAGTCTTTCTGCATCCTTGGGAGCATTCAATCCAGTTTTTTGCCAAACAATAGATCCTGAACTGTCAACCTCAATTACACGACCAGCTAAAGATTCTGTTATCAGTGTCGTGCTACCACTCTGCCAATTAATACCTGAACTTGATTTTTCTAAACTTGTGGGCATTGCAATAGTAAAAACAGGTGCCATCATCAATAGTATACATACAAATATTCCAACTATTTTGGTTATTTTCTAACCTCCCATAATATATCTATCAATGATGTGTTATATAAATCCTACCATCTGTCATAGATTCTTCTGGCTAAAAACAAAATTGGCAGGGATTATTTTAAGAGATTAAAAAAGAAAAAGATGGAAAGCCTCTTTATCTTTTAATAAATCTTACCGTTTATAACTCCTCCAAACATATATCCAGATATACCGAATCCCAAAAAAACATCAATAGCGATTTTAGTAAAATTTTTTTCAAAAACCATAAGATTTCCGTTTATCCGTTTTCCAAATCCAAATACTTTTAGGTCATCCTGATTACAGTCAGCAGTAATACTCAAGCCTGATCTCGCTTTTGAGGTGTAATTCCCCCATATTAAACCAAAATAAAATGTACCTTTGCTAATAGCACAAAACGTTGCACCATAAATGCCCCAAGGGTTACCACTTGCCATTTCGGAAAAATCAAACCAGTGAACATTCGTATCCCACGTATTATAGCAAGCATAATTTTGACTGTCGTCGTAACCAATAGCTGTAATAAAATGGTCAGTATTACCATTCCCATCCGTATCTACCAGTAATATAACTGGTCGATTTGCATCTATTTCCCTGCAGAAGTTTTCCCATGTTAATTCGCCCCATTGCAGATTATTTGCTAATACGTCATATTCAGGATTCGCCCAATTAATATAACCTAATAAAGAATCATCAACTTGAGAAAACCAACTCCATCCATAATAATTGTTCTCTGTACTTCTCGAGGTTTTCATATAATCGGCGATGCAGTCACTATGGTGTGGCGTTCGACTCTGAGTGATGTAATCATCATCAATTAGGTTAGGGTAAGAATCTTCTGGACGTGCATAATCCTCATAATGTTGTTCGGAACCAGGTGGATTAGGGTTAGAGGAATCTCCTCCTGAAGCTATGGCTTGGTTGACGGCATTAGTCTGTGTAGAGGCATCACCCTGAATGAGATCATCATAGCCATGTCCATCCCAGTAACCAATAACCATACCAGTAGCTGTTGGTCCACAGCCATGTCTCCAAAGATAAGTCGGTACTCCAGCAATAATTATCTGACCACTTAATGAACTCGGATTCAATCCCATGTCACAACTAAACGGAGGTATTGGCCCTGTTGTACTCTGTGCATCCATAGACCAATCATCAATCGTATCTACAACATGTTCCATCGAATCTAATTTATCATTAAATCGATTGATATTCCCACTGATACTTGGTACGGTACATGTCCCAATAAACATAACAATTGCTGCCGCAACTATTCCCTTCTTCCAAATATTATTTTTCATTTTGTACCTCCCTTTATATTCACATAGAGGACATACTATATAAATGCTATCCCTTGTCCAGTACCTCCGCAACTATTAAGGAGAGAAATCAATCAGAATATCATTTTCAAATTCAGAAAATTAAACATAAGGTTGAATTATGAAATTATCAACTGAATTTCCTGTTTTCAAGTGGAAATAAGGAAATTTTTACATAGCTACCGCTAATCAAGTTGTGTTAGAAATCAGAGATGTCTTCTATTGGCAATTCCATCCTATGGAATGATCTAACTGGTAGGGAATATATCATTTGGAAAATAGAGATCTTCCATCTTCGCACATAGAAGGTCTCACCAAATTCAATTCTTGCCACAATCCAAAGGTTAATAAAGATAGTCTTATTGTGTGAGCTCAGACTTTATTGGATTTTTGTCAAAAATTGTCAATAATCATTGTAAATAAAGTAATATGAGATATTCTAGCTTATGTTAATGATTTAAAATAAAACAAACCATTCTAAGCATATTAACTGACTGTTATTCTCTTTTTAGAAGCAAGCATTCTATTAAAACGTTATTTTTTAGATTTTATATATTTGTTTATTGCTCGTGCAGAACGTTTTCCAGCACCCATTGCCAGAATTACCGTTGCAGCACCAGTTGCAATATCGCCACCAGCAAAGAGCCCGGGGATTGAGGTTCTTCCATCTTCATCAGTGTCAATATTTCTCCATTTTCCCATTTTTAATCCTTTCACAGTCTGGGGGATAAGAGGATTTGGGCTTTGCCCGATGGCAACAAGTGCTGTATCAATCTTGATTGTTTCCTCAGAATCCGGAATTGGAATCGGACGCCTTCTTCCCGAATCGTCAGGCTCTCCAAGTTTCATTTTAATACATTCAACCTGTGTAAGAAGTCCTTTATCATCCCCAATAAATTTCACGGGATTTGTCAAAAGTTTAAAGACAACCCCCTCCTCTCTTGCATGTTCAATTTCCTCATTCCGAGCAGGCATTTCAACATCTGATCTACGATAGATGATATATGATTTCTCTGCACCTAATCTCAGAGAGGTTCTTGCACAATCCATTGCAACGTTTCCTGCACCAAACGTCGCCACGATTTTTCCAATTTTAACAGGTGTATCGCACTCAGGGAATCTGTAAGCCCCCATCATATTTACACGAGTAAGAAACTCGTTTGCCGAATATACGCCATCAAGATTTTCACCAGGTATCTTTAGCCAACGAGGAAGTCCTGCACCGGTACCGATAAATACTGCATCATACTCCTCAAAAAGCTCGTCAACTGTAATTGTTTTTCCAATAACCATATCATATCTTACCTCTACACCTAGTTTTTTGATGTAGTTGACCTCTGAATTTACAATCTTTTTTGGGAGACGGAACTCGGGTATTCCATACATGAGAACGCCCCCAGGTGCATGTAACGCCTCAAAAACAGTCACTGCATGCCCCATCTTTGCCAGATCGCCAGCACAAGTAAGACCCGCAGGTCCAGAACCAACAATTGCAACTTTTTTACCTGTAGATTTGGCTTTCTTTGGGATTTTCGCACCTTTCTCGCGTTCATAATCGGCAATAAAACGTTCTAATCTACCGATGGCGACAGGTTCTCCGATTTTTTTAAGGGTACACACTCCTTCACACTGATTCTCATATGGGCACACTCTACCTGAAACAGCAGGAAGACTGTTTTTATCCTTGACTACTTCCGCAGCCTTATCAAAATCTCCCTCAGCAATACATTTTATAAAACCAGGAATATCGATTTCGACGGGACATCCATCCATACATGGTTTGTTTTTACACTGCAGACATCGTTTCGCCTCTTCAATTGACGTTTCTTTGTCATATCCATAGGGAACTTCTTTGAAATTTTTAATTCGCTTTTTTGGAGATTGCTCTGGCATTTCATGTTTTGTTTTTCTCACAGCCATATTACACACCCGCCAGTCTACATGACTCCTCTTCTTCTTTGATAAATCTTCGATTTCTAAGCATTAAATTTTCAAAATCTACTAGATGTCCATCAAACTCAGGGCCGTCCACACAAGCAAATTTTGTTTCGCCTCCTATGGATACTCTGCAACCGCCACACATACCCGTTCCGTCAACCATGATTGGATTTAGGCTTACAAGCGTCTTAATGTCATATTTTCTCGTAAGATCAGCTACAACCTTCATCATGATTACGGGACCTATCGCCATAACCATGTCGATTTTTTCTTTTTTATCAATCTGTTCCTGTAGAACATCACTCACAAAGCCTTTGTGGCCTTTTGAGCCGTCATCGGTAGCGATATAAAACTCATCGCTAAAAGATTCTATTTCCTTCTCCAGTAAAAGCAGTTTTTCGTTTCGAGCCCCAAGTATGGAAACAACGTGATTTCCCGCTTCCTTTAGAGCTTTAACAATAGGGTACAATGGAGCTATTCCTACTCCCCCACCAATGCATACAACAGTACCATATTTCTTGATTTCTGAAGGCATGCCAAGGGGACCTGCAAAGTTTTCAAGGGAGTCGCCAACTTTTAGTGTTCCAAGTTGTTTTGTTGTTTTACCGACCTCCATGAAAATGATTGTAATGGTTCCCTTTTTTCTATCGAAATCAGCTATAGTTAAAGGAATACGCTCTCCTTTGTCATCTATCCTGAGAATGATAAACTGACCTGCCTGAGCCTTCTTGGCTACAATCGGTGCTTTTATCTTCATTAATTTTACAGTTTCTGACATTACTTTTTTTTCAAGTATCTTGTACATTTGAACACATCTTGATAAGCCTTAGTTGTAATCTGTATCCTAGAGTTTTTTTAATAGTTTATGATGCATCGGCGGTTATATGAAATATCATGGGCCATCTCAAAAAAAGATAATCTAAATTGCGGTTTAAAAACCACCTTAACAATACTCGAATCAAGTGCTCAATATCCCTAAGGGCGCGGGATCGTTGCTTCCCGATTATACGCCCTCGGGAGGAAATGTGTCCTGTTGATATGCTGTTGCTAACTCGTCTTTAATTACTTCTGCCAGGCGCTTTATTCCTTCCTTTATGAGATCATCTTCAGAATAAGAGAAGTTTAAACGCATTGAATTATAGTTCCCCCCTTCAGGAAAAAAAGCCTCACCGACAACATATGCAACTTTTTTAGCTATCGCCTTTTGAAACATCAATCTTGTATCAATACTTTTCGGAAGTGTTATCCAAATAAACATACCTCCTTTTGGCATCGTCCATTTAATCTCTGATGGAAAGTACTCTTTAAGCGCTTTCAACATCACATCACGTTTCCTTTTGTATAATTTCTTTATCTGTTGAACATGTTTATCAAGATATCCGCCGTTTATATATTCATAAGCGATATACTGAGAAAAAATATTTGTGCAAAGATCAGTTGCCTGCTTAGCTAGTATAAGCTTATCAAGTATTTCCTTTGATGCGATAACCCACCCTAATCTGAAACCAGGAGCAAGAATTTTAGAAAAAGTACTGACATAAACAACACGACCTTTTGTATCGAAAGATTTGATCGGTGGAATGAAATCCCCCTCAAATATAAGTTCACCATATGGATCGTCTTCAATGATTAGAAAGTCATATTCTGAAGCGACATCTAGGAGCTCTTTCCTATGACCCAGTGCCATTGTTTCTCCAGAGGGATTCTGAAAAGTTGGAACCGTGTAAATAAATTTTGGATTTACTCCCGTTCGACGTAGTCTTTCAAGATTTCTACGTAGTGAATCAGTATCAATACCTTCATCGTTCATGGGGATTGACTCACAATTTGCTTCAAATGCGGAAAACGCCTGAATAGCACCAAGATACGCGGGTACACTTGTCAAATATGTGTCACCAGGATCTAAAAAACAGAGTGCAACAAGCGATAGAGCTTGTTGCGCCCCGCCTGTAATCAGAATATCATGCAACTCACAATTAATATGATTATTCTTTTTCATCCGCTCAGCAAGAACGCCTCTAAGTGACGTTAAACCCTCTGTGGTACCATACTGAAGTGCCTCTTTGATGTTCTTTTGAAAGGTTTTTTCTATACACTCATGGATAATGTCAACAGGAAATGCTAATGGATTGGGTAATCCACCTGCAAAGGATATCATTCCAGGAATCTGAGTTATTTTTAGAAGTTCACGTATTTCAGAAGCTCTGAAACGTGTAGCCCGCTTTGAAAATAATCGATCAATATTTACAACCATGGGAACCTCCATCAAAGAGAACAATAGGTATTTTATAAAAGTTGGTATGGGACGTCCCAGTAATCTAGTGTCGGTAAAAATAAACCCCTACATATCCAATAGTGTAAAGTAAATTAGTTGAATATATGCATTAATTCTTGAAAAATATATTTAACCCAAGTTAAACTTGGTATTTGACCCCTTATTCCAAAGATATTTTGAGGTTTCTACCAATACACCTAAATATCACAGAAAATACTAGAGATATATTGACTTATACCCCAAAATATTTTTTTTCTACTCTGTGAATTTCGTATCAATACAAAAATAAACTAAAGAGTTAATAAGTTCATAAGAACATGGATATCATACGAGGGTTTTCTCTTATCTCATATATTTACTGATAAACTTATCAACCTCAGGTATACCGCCTTGTAGAATGATGTAGCCGTTATGGGGTTCTCTCTCAGTAATTTCGCCTGCAATTGGTGTTAGCATTATCTTTTTTACTTCTTCTAAATTACTGGTATGGCCTAACGCCCAGCATAGTTTCATGTATGCAACCTCGGGCAACATATTCTCTGCAGGTACCACACCAATCTTTAATAAATCACGTCCCGTATCATAAACATACATCTGAACATAGCCCCACAATGTCTGAACCGTCATGTATACTGCGATTCCTTCGTCAATTGCACGCTTTAAAGGTTTGTACAATGGTTTATTTACATGACCTAACCCCGTACCAGCTATTACTATACCTTTATATTTATGGTCAATAAGTGATTCGATCATATCTGGCAACATATTTGGGTAATAGTAAACAATTGCTACTTTCTCTTCAAATGCTGTGTCTATTATCACATCTCGATCTTTTCTGCGTTTATTATAATCTTTTCTTAAATATTTAAATTCCGTGGTGGTTACAGTTGCTAATGGTATATCACCGATAGTTCTGAACGTACTTCTATAGCTACTGTGCATTTTCCGAACGCGTGTGCCCCGATGTAGTAAATTATATTGATCACTCGTTGGTCCAAACATACATACCATTACCTCAGCAATATCGCAATATGCCGCAGTCCTTGTGGCGTTGATTAAGTTAAGCGCAGCATCACTTGAAGGTCTGTCCGACGACCTCTGTGAACCCACTAATACTATAGGTACTGGTGGTTTCTGAACCATGAATGATAGTATCGCTCCGGTATGATGCATGGTATCTGTACCGTGACCGATGATAATACCGTCGACCCCACTCTCTATTTCTCTACCAATAGCCTTTGCAGTTGTGATGTACTGTTCTGGACCCATATTCTCACTGAAAATACCATATAATTTCTCGGTCTTTAAATTGCA
>JAUWBM010000188.1 GCA_030601705.1 Thermoplasmatota archaeon | reverse complement strand
ACACATCCACTTGTCAGGATAAATAGAGCTATAGTAGCACAAACAACAACTATTTTTATTTTCATGAAATTTCCTCATATCTCCAATTATATACCTCTTTATAAAACCTATCCTAGAGGTTTTGAGGGGAGATAAAAAGGGGTTGAAAAAGAAGTTTCTTTCATTTTGACATTTTGGCACGATGGATTTATATACAGATATTGCCAAACACTAACATTGTTTTAGAATGAAAAAAAATACCATGGATAGACTTATAGGTAAATATTGTAAAATTGTTACTAAAGAGTCTGATGAGGAAAGAGCGCATGTGGTTACTGGAACAGTTAAAGATGTTGACCATAATGATGGGTTTTTACTAGTTGAATCTAATCAAGGTATAAGCTGCCTGAATATTAAAACAATAGTTGCAATAAAACCAAAGGAACCAATTAGAATTTAACTCAGCATAATATTTTCCTTTGGTTTAGGGTTTTGTGGGAGGATAAAAAGGGATTCAGAGGACTATTTTGCAGGAGACAAAGCAAATAAAGCACAAAACTTGATGAAGATCATGGAGGACATTTTGCACATATTGACCTGAATAGTGTAGTACTCAAGTAACGGTCTCCTCGGTCAGGTAGAATTACAACGATTGTACCAGAATTTATCTTCTTCGCTATCTGTAAAGCTCCTGCCACTGCGGCTCCACTGGACATACCAACAAAAACCCCTTCTTTGGTGACAAGCAGCCGTGTCATTTCAAAAGCCTTGTCGTCATCAATCATAATCTTCTCATCTAAAACTTCAGGGCGATATATCTTCGGAACAATGGCTTCGTCCATATTTTTAAGTCCCTGGATAGCGTGTCCTTTTGTAGGTTCAACGCCAACAATTCTGATACTAGGTTTTTGTTCCTTCAAATACCTACCTACACCCATCAGAGTTCCTGTTGTCCCCATGCCAGCAACAAAAATATCTACCTGTCCATTGGTCTGAGTAAAAATCTCAGGTCCTGTTGTCTCATAATGTGCCAGAGCATTACTTTCATTTTCAAACTGATTAGGCATAAAATACCTTTCAGGATCCTCCCTTATTAACTCATGTGATCTCCGAATTGCACCATCAGTACCATCACATCCTGGGGTAAGTATAACCTCTGCACCAAACGCCTCCAATATACGTCGTCTTTCCACGCTAACACATTCTGGCATGACTAAGGCAACATGGTATCCCTTTGCAGCTCCTATCATAGCCAAAGATATTCCAGTATTCCCAGATGTCGGTTCAAGTATAATTTTATCACGGGCCAACTCCCCTAATTCCTCTGCTTTCTTAATCATGTAGTAGGCTGGTCTATCTTTAATTGAACCGCTGGGGTTTGCTCCCTCAAGTTTACCAAAAATTCTTACTTTTAAGTTATCATTCAGATTAGTCAATTCTACAAGCGGAGTATTTCCAATGGCAGATAATATACTCACAGCAAATTGTCTCCTTTGACTTACAGTTTTCATAACGTTTATCGCTTTAAAAAACCAATCCCATGGGTTTTGGGGAGGATAAAAAGGGATTGAAAAATGGTGGTCTAAGTATATCATCAATCTATACTATCAAAAGATCCCCGCCACAGCAGGGACAACATCACATAGCTGTTTCGGTTTATCACATAAACCGATATCTTTAGGGATTTCTAATTATGCCATTGTAGCCGGCTCTAGAGGCCCGAGGAAGAAACTTGAACAAATTAAACAAAAAGTCAACAAATTATCTCGTTGCTCAACGCCTTTTTATCCTCCCTTAAAAACCCCTACAAATGAATTTTTGTACATGGCGTTTCAGTCAAATACAAAAGTGCCTCCAGGAGATGTGTGGCAGAAGGTTCGCAAATATCTTGATTAAGAAAATTATGAATGTAATACTTTGATTAATTCACCAAAAACAGATTCTCTGGAGAATTCAGTGTTTGCAAATTGCAATGCATTTCTTTCAAGCAGGGTTCGAGCTTTCTTATCCTTAAGTAACTCAATGACATTCTTAGCGAATTTTTTTAGGTTGTCTTCCAAAATAAAGCTCGTTCCCGCTCCTTCTTCAATGCCATCTGCGCCTAATGATGTTGTTACTAAGGCTTTTCCGTAAGACAAAGCCTCGACTGTTTTTATTTTTAGACCTGTGCCTATTAAGGTAGGGTTGACAACAACCTTAGCTTCATTATATGCTTTTTCAGTATTCTTGACAAATCCTTTCTTCTTAACACCTGCAATATTATCAGGAAGCTTATCAGCTAATCTACCATATACATGCAATTCTGCTTTCGGGCACATCTCTAAGATTAACGGCCAAGCCTTTTCTATGAATTGACTTATGCTATATCTGTTTGATGGGTTGTCTGAGCCGATGATCGTAATAATGTCGTTAAGATTCTTAGATTGGTTGTGCTTAGATTTTAGTTTTATATTTTGATAATGCGCAACACAGATTACCTTTTTTCCAGGCAGAATTTTCTTGAGAATTTTTACTTCATTCTTCTGTATGCTTATTATAACATCTGCTTTTTTTAATAAGTCAGTCTCTTCTTTTTTCGTACACATAACCCAAGGATTCACACCTTGCTTAGCATACATTGATTTACGAATATGCATTATGTCATGGATATCAATCATTTTTATAGCACTATTCACTTTATCCAGAACAGGAGCCATCCAAATATATTCTGCTATGACAGCAATTGGCTTATACTTAGAAACTGCTTTCTGAACTGCATCTGCATACGGAGCCACATCAAACTCATTTGGATTGCCCCCTTCAAACACAGATGCATCTAAAGGAATCAATATATCCACTCTTTTTTTCATTTCAGAAATTACTTTTTTCAATTGCCTGCCACGAGGAGAAACACCATAGTTATTTTGATTCACTATGAGAACAACTGAATAACCTAATTCACGTATGCCGCCGATAAATTCTGCAACCCTTGCTTGATTACCATGAATTATGGGGTATAGATTCATATGAAAAACAATTATTATAGTTTTCATGCTTGTGTCATTCGAATTAGTAA
>JAUWBM010000182.1 GCA_030601705.1 Thermoplasmatota archaeon | reverse complement strand
AGGAGAACCTGGAGTAGAATATAACTTCAGTTTTGTAACTAATGACCCAGAAAATGATAACATATGGCTTAGGATTAACTGGAGTGGCGTTATCTATAATTGGAGTGGACCTTACGAGTCAGGTGAAGAAGTCATCGTGAGATGTGAATGGTCTGAAAATGGAACATACAGAATTGGAGCCCAATCCAAAGATATCTGGGGCAATAGTACTTGGTCATATCATACGATAAGAATTGGAAACGAGGCTCCAGATGCACCTGACATAGATGGTGAAACAAGTGGGAAAGCAGGAAAGGATTATGAGTATATATTTAACTCAACAGACTCCGATGGTGATTCCGTCATGTATTTCATAGATTGGGGGGACAACGATACTGAGTGGACTGAGTATAACCCATCTGGTACAGAGGTAAAGGTAAAACATTCGTGGAGTGAGAAAGGAGAATATACAATTAAAGCTAAAGCTAAAGATATTCATGGTGCTGAGAGCGACTGGGGAACATTGGAAGTCACGATGCCGAAGAACAAACCTTTCAATTTTAACTTTAATCTACTACAGTGGCTGTTTGAACGGTTTCCACATGCATTTCCTATATTAAGACAACTACTAGGGCTATAAATCAACACTAAAAATTAACCTCTCTTCTTCTCTTTTTATTCCCTACAAAACATTTAAATTAAATTAATTGATAACAACTATTCCAGTTAGTTTTCTGGGGAGGAAAAATATGCGAAAAAGTAAGTTTAGGAAAGGACTTGTTCTTGGAATAATTGTTTTGTTTATTGGAGCGAGTGTTGTATCATCAAATATGAGTTATAATATTAAGCCTAGTTTTAATGAATCTAGCCGAAATGAGATAACGGATGGGTTAATTGGTTATTGGAGTTTTGACGAGGGTAACGGAAGTATTGCATATGACTATTCGGGATTTGGGAATAATGGAACGGTCTATGATGCTACTTGGATAACTGGTATATCCGATTATGCACTTGAATTTGATGGATTAGATGATTATGTTGATATGGGCGACCCTTCAAGTGTATTGGATTTTGGAGTTGGTGAATTTACTGAAAGCTACTGGATTTATCCATATTCATTCACTGGCGGAATTGATGGACATATACAATTAGATGTTACCAGTCCACCATCCAGATTAATATCTGGTCAATATGGTAATACTTTATACGTATACACAAATGATGGTAACTGGCATGATACTGGAATAACAGTTGAAGTCAGTGAATGGGCTTTTATAGTTTGGGTAAAGGTAGGAGATGTTTTGAAACTATATATTAATGGGACCTATTCTGGTTGGTCTATGGGTCATACCACCTCACTCGGACCTGTTTTTTCAATGTATGTGGGAAGACATTCTACTGAAATTTTTCATGGCATCATAGATGAGGTTCGAATGTATAACCGCTCTTTAAACGATAGTGAGATATTAAATTTGTATACTAATCCAGGTGACAGTCCTGTTGTTGTTTACGTAGATGACGATTACAATGAAACAACACCTGGTTGGGGATATGACCATTTTAATAAGATACAGTATGGTGTTGACGCTGTTAATGAAAGCGGAACGGTGTATGTTTATAATGGAACTTACAATGAATGGGTAAATATTACTAAGACAATAGAATTACATGGAGAAGATAGGGATAATACTATCATTGATGGAACGGGACTTACTTATTGTTTACAAGCATTATACCCAGCTAATAACATAGTCATAACTAACCTTACCACCCAAAACTCACAATCTATTGGAGTATATGTAAGTGCAAGTAATTCCATCATAGATAATGTCACCTCTTGTTGGAATACTAATTATGGTTTCTACCCAAGAGAATATGCTTCTAACGTAGTAATTAAGAATTGCTTAGGACACAATAATACCAGAGGTATCTTTGATAAAGGAACAGATGGTTTAGAGGTTTACGGTTGCACTTTTAGGAACAATACTGATTATGGGATGAATACTTACACTGAGACAACTAATATTTATATCCACCATAACAACTTTATATCTAATGGAGTTAATGCCGAAGATGTTAGTGACGGAAGCAATCTTTGGGATTATAATTACTATGATGATTATTCAGGCATAGATGCAGATGGAGATGGCATAGGTGATACTCCTTATGATATAGAAGGAAGTGCTGGAGAACAAGATTTGCATCCTTTGATGCATCATTTTGAACTGTACTATATACTGAATATTACTGCACCTTCAGAAGTGAATGAAGGAGAACTGTTCAATGTTTTTGTGACATCAATTGGAGGTCCAGTAGTACCGCTTGCAACTGTTGAGTTCAACGATGAATTAAAACTCACAGATTCAGACGGGAGGGCATACTTTATTGCACCACTCGTTGGAGAAGATACATACTATGAGATTACCGCAACCAAGGACGGATATACTAGTGATACTGAAACTGTACTTGTAAAAGACGTTCCAGTTGAGTTTGTATCCACCTTCATCTTTGGCAGAATTGACAATCTAACCACAGGTGGAGATGTCATCACGTTTGAAGCGGTGAACATAAGGTGCATGACGTTCTTCCCGTTCACTTTTAATGGTTACACCTCAGGGGAATTAATAACAATATCAAAAAATCCTAAGGGATTTGTAGGGGCTTTGTTTGGAGTGCAGTTAATATTTGCATTTTGTGGGTTAGCATATCAGCCTTCTACATCTACGATTTCTATGAATAAATTTAGTCAGGATGATTTTGCAAACACAGTCATCTGGCTAGTATCTGGTGTTGAGGGACCTCCAGTGGAAACAAAAGATGTAGAAATGATTTTATTGAATGAATCTGGACAACCACAACCAGATGCAGAAATCACATTTAATGAAGTTAATGTTGAAGGATATATCAATCCAGGAGATACTTTTACTGTTGTTGCACCTTCAGATGGCTATTATGTATTTATGCTAACTCACAAGATTTCAGGTGCTACTATATATAAGGGTTCATTAACTCATTACTAAAGTAGTTAAGTTTATAGATTTGGAGGAGGAAAAAATGAGAGATGTTAAATGTTGCAGTTATTTAACCGAACATAAATACTATGGACATTATTGTAAAATTAAAAATCAACCTGTTGTTCATAACTGTTATGAATACTGTAAATACTATTATTCTTGTAGAGAAGCTGTAATCGATAAGTTATAAGGTTGTGAAATTGTAGTTTGGAGGAGGAAAAATGAGTAGAAACTCAGAAAAATATAAATATAAAAAACAGAGAGAAGTGGATAAAAGAACGGAAAAAAGAGAGAGAGAAAAAGAAAAAGCAGAAAGAAGTAGATAAAAGATTTTATTCAATACAAAAAGAAATTCAGGATTTGAAGGGATGAAATGAATAAACATTTCTTAATAATCGGAATTGCTGTTCTGCTCATCTGTACTGGGTTGAGTGGATGTGTAGGAGGTCCTTGTTCATATGATACTTATAACGGAATTGCAACAATTACCTCTGTTAAGTTAGTTGAAAATTTAACGGAAGATGTAGAAAATG
>JAUWBM010000088.1 GCA_030601705.1 Thermoplasmatota archaeon | reverse complement strand
TGGAACAGGTATTGGTGAAGGTTGTATCTCTCCAGAGATAACTTTTTGATAGATCTGCGAAGGTCTGCATTCTACCCCCTCAATCTTCGTTCCAAAAGGGAACTTAAATATTTTAGTGTAAACAGGTAATACAGGTTCCCCTGGCTTCATTAAACATGAAGGTGCTTCTTCCACGTTCAGAGTTATATATTGATCTTTTTCTTGTAAATTCGGCTCTGAAAAAACAATTGATACAATTTTTTCTTTAATATATGATCCTTCTTCAGCAGTTAGTACTATGGCTAAAACACTAGTAATCAAGAGCATGCATACAAATATACCTATTAGTTTATTTTTCAATTTTTATTCCTCCCGATAATAATTCTAATACATATCAGATATTTAAAGTTTATATACAAATAAATGAAAAAAATAGGTTTTTATTGCTCTGAATATAACAAAATCAATATTTATACTGCAATTTGATAAATATTAGAATAAATGCGAGTTTCATATCATATTCTCCTTAAACACTTTCTTTATTTCGTCCAAATAAGCATTCGTTTTAAAACCCGTAGGGGAAAAATGAGTTCTAAATACCTCATATCCCCTACTGGTTAGTTTTTCAAAGATCTTTTTCAATTTAGGTGTGGCCATTTTTAAGGAGGAGGCGAAATCGTCTGTTATATAAAAAAAAGACGGAGCATTTGCTTCCTCTTCGAAGAGAGATAGTAGTTTCCAAAGAGAATTTTTTGTATTCAACTCTTTTTTAAATAAAAGCGTTCTAATTTCTTTTATTGCAGTTTTATTATGCAATTTTCCCAGCCATAGAGGGCCTATATCGTGTTCGTTGTTATCTGAAAAAATAAAACTTTCTTTTGGACTGATAACAGAAAAATTCTCCATTGATTCATTGGCATAATCCTTTCCGTTTCTAATCTTTACATACACTCTAAAATAATAATCAGCAGAATAGCTAACTATCGGTTCAATACCCTTATCATATTTAGCAGCCTCTCTGCAGATAAAGCCAAGTAGTATTCTCAGACCAATCTCATGCATAACATAGGAATGAAATGACCGTGCACCATATCTCCTCCAACATACATTTGGATAGATGCCACATAGCGGTGCAGTGTCTGTTGCAGTACATGCTATGATACCATTGTTATAAATACTTCTAATTGCAGAATCTACAAAACGTGCTGGAGATCCAAAAGGATCAATGTCGATATAATGATACTTATTTTCTAATAATAACACATTTAAATTTTTATTAGAATCAATGACATTTTCCAGTTTATTAAGCTCTAAATTTTTTTTAATCAAAGAAAAAGCCTGTTCATTCCAATCATTAATGGTGACAGCAAAATCACCATCAATCTCGTTTGCAAGTCGTATCCCTCTAATTCCTGAGGCACCAAGTCCATCTAACAGGCATGCATGTTTTTTACAATTATTTACAAACCATTGATTTACTACAATAGATAAATCCCGATTTGACTCCATGGATGGGTTATAAAATGGTTCATTATCTTTTGAACCAGGTCCTTTTTTAGAAATTTTTTTTTTAAAAACTAAACATTCAGTTGTTCCTTCTTTTACAATTTCGGCTTTTTGTACTATCATGATTAAAATAACGGTGGTAATTTTTCTGCCATGATCTTTTCAATTTTATATGGAAGCAAATTTCTATTGACTGCTGTGACTTCCAGAATTCTTATATCGTCTCTTCTTCTAATATCCTGTAATAAGGGCGTTCTTGACTTCTTATGTAAGGTAACTAGTATCGGCTTATCAGAATCCAAGGCATCAATAACAACTTCACAGAATTTTTCTGAAAGCATCTCCATTTTTCCGATCTCATCGATTATAATGATGTCTACATCCTCATCATTAATTGCCTTTTCAACTGCATTTACGCCTATCTTCTCCAAGATGCTTAAGTCAACACCATATTTTCCTACTTTGTCTTTTTGATCAAAATCAAGATGTGCAAAAATTTCTTTTTCTTTAGTTTGCCAATCTGCTACATAGAATCCGACGCGTTTTTTATTTTCAATAACATTCTCTGTTATCATCCCTTCTATCGTATATCCACTACTTTCAATTTTTTCGATTATTTTTATTAGCGTTTGTGTTTTTCCAACACTAGGCATACCAGTTATGCCGATTTTGGGTATATCGTCCATATTGGCAATATGTAATGCAATTTTTGTTTAGAAAGGTTTGGATTTGATAAATTTACTTAAAAATAGAGTTACCAAGGACTTAATTGGAGGGGGTTCTCTTAAAATTTCTTCCATTGCTCATAAAAATATTTATAATATATAAAACATAATTATTAATTGTAAAGGTAGCATATGATGAGTAAAAAACCGATGTTGATCAGAATTTTAGTACTATTTTTACTGTTGAATTTTACATTATATCCTGTTGCAGGAATCGAGTTTCAAAAGAATATATCAGAAAATACAATCCATAATGAATTACAAACTGAAGATGTATCTCCTGGCGATATCATAGACATCTCTCTTTCAAACCCATATCCAACTTTGGGAAAACCAATTGAAATATCAATTACTTTAAAAGGAAATCCAACTGGAGAAAGATTCGATGAAATGCTAGACATTTCTGATGATTATGAAGGGTTGATTGCTAAATCAAACGGGATTGAATGGAAATCTGCAAATGTGTCAATAGATCAGGTATTAGTCAAGATTGGGAGATTGCCAATATATATTAAAAAAATACGTTGGTATCCTGTGGTCGTTGGAAATCACACATTGGGGTTTAAAGCAGGATCTTTTCCATTACAAACTAAAAACGTAAGTGTTAGCTTTGATACAGAAAATATCATATTTCCATCAATTGGATGTCCAAGCATTATAAACAAGGGTGAATCAGAGGGACTATCAGTAGCTCTCTCGGAAGAAAGACGTAATTCAGAAGATACCATTGACATTCAACATGCAAAATTAGAAAGCATAGACGGATCTTTCACATATGTATTAGACAATCAAAGTGATATATTCTATACATGGATACATGCAGGTGAAGATAAAGTTGAAGATGAGCTCATAACAAATTATGACATAGACAGTGTTCCTTGTGGTTTCTATAACATTTCAATTACAACATCAAAAGATAACTATACATGGCCACATGCAGTAAAAATAATTGATGGGGAACCAGTTGAGTGTACGTTTGTCCAGTTAACAGACATTCACATAGGAAAAAATTACAATTTTGTTAATGAAAAAAAGGAATTGGAGAGTATAATTAAGTACATGAATGAGGAGATTCAACCTGATTTCGTTGTAATGTCTGGAGATCTTGTGGATTGGTTTAATGTCAGGAGTAATAGAAATTTCTTTAGAGAACTTCAGGATATAATTGTAACTTGTAACTCTCCTGTTTTTACGACCCCCGGCAATCATGATAGGTACGAAAATAGGCTGCTCAGGCTTTACGCGCCATTTAAGAATCTATTATACTATCATACTTTCTTATCACCGATGTGTGATTATGCGTTTGAATATGGGAACATAAATTTTGTTTTATTGGATTCTGGCCATGATTACAGCAGATGGGAGATAAAACGTAATATTTGGAATCCAACACCAGAAGGCAGTGGTCTTACCAACAATCAGATGTATCTATTAGAAAAAGAACTGGGCAACAATAAGATGCATCAAATTATCATAATGCATCATCCAGCCGTTAATGATATTGATGATTATGGGCTGTTCGCTGTACCTGATGATCTTCCAAGTGGCAATGAAAATTGCATAGCATTTAATCGAGAAGAGTTTATAGACTACTCTCTTGACAATAATGTCACTCTTGTTCTTACAGGACATACGCACGAAAACAAGATTTTCAATTCTGTAGGTGAAAATCCAAGCGATCTCTATGAGTGGCCAGTGTTTGTACAGACAGATTCATCGACACTCAACAAATCGAGTAATGGAGGGAGAATCGTTAAAATTAAAAACGGAGACATTGAAAGTTATGAGTATGTTCTCTTAATACATGTTAATAACTTCTACCATACTAAACGTTTTGAAAGATAATCCATTGTTAATCTATGAAGTGTTTTTTCTTACATAAAAAGGGCCAACAATAGTATAGAATGCCAAAGTAGAAAAAAGTAAGAGTGGAGCTACATTGTAATAGGTTTTTCCCAAAACTATTGTTAGGACTATTAGTACCGATGCTACTGAATTGACTTTAAATCCTGGTTTAGGAAAGCGTATATTTGAGATCATAGCAAAAGATATGATAACAATAAAAAGTAACATGTAAATAAATTCTATCTCAAGAAATGCCAATATTAGTATAAAGATTGTGCCAGCTGATGCGGGAAGTCCGACAAAGAATTTTTCTTCTTTCATTATATGAAAAGAAGCAAGTCGTATAATACTCAATGACAAAAACACGATAAGAACAACAACAATGTAACTCTGATAATAAATATAACGAGAAACAACATCATGATACATTATATAAACAAAAACTGAAGGAGCAATACCAAGCGAGATCATATCAGCCATTGCCTCTAAATATTCACCTAATTCGCCTGTTCGCGTTCTTCGAGCTATGATTCCGTCTAAACCATCAGCAAGTAATGCCAAGAGTATAAACGAAAATGATAACCGTATTCGTATCTCATCTGAGGGAAATATATCAGAGAAAAGTATGAGAACAGCAAGAAAACCAAAACAGGCATTAATTAAACTGATGACATCAGCAATAGACAACAATTTAATCATACATTTCTGCAATTGTATCTTCTCCTGCTTTTATCTTATCCCTCACCTTAACATTAATAGATTTAATCTTTTTTGCTGGCAGATATATATCCACCCGGGAACCGAGTCTAATTATTCCAATTTTTTCCCCTTTTTTGATAGTATTTCCTTTTTTAACATATGGAACAATACGGCGTGCCAATGTCCCAGCTATTTGGATGATTTTAACTATTCCAACATTTGTTTCTATTAATAATATTACCCTCTCGTTTCTTTCCGATTCTTTTTTAAATGCAGGGATGTGAGTTCCGTTATAATGATTTATGTCTTTTATCACCCCATTCACAGGCATTCGATTAACATGGACATTATGAATATTCATAAAAGTTGATATCTTTGTACATCTCCCAACATCCTCATCCTCTTCTTTTGTTATCTCTCGTATCACACCATCTGCCGCAGCGACAATGCCCTCTCCTATTTTTCTTTTAGGATCTCGGAAAAATATCAACAAGATAAATGAAATCAATAGCAACACCATAGAAACAAAAAAGATGGCAAATTTAATTTGTCCGTTAATAAGAATGGTCATAATAATAAAAAACAAAGTAACCGAAAAAGAAGGTATAATCCAAGATAAGCCGCCCTTAGCAATTTTCATCTATCTTTTTTCCCCAGAAATTTAATAAAAAAGTTTTCAACAGGGCCTTTTCTTTTTGGTAAATCTATTATACAGATTATTTCATCATATAATTCAGGTAAAAATTTGAATGTAATGAACAACAAAACAATCAGTGCAATCAACGATCCTGCCTTGGCGATAACATTATGAGCCATCTCAAAAGAAGTGATCTGTCCCCCAACTAGAAAAATTACGCTGGCATTTCTTATAAGATTAAGAAAATATATTGGGATAACAGTAACAGATAGCGCCATTAGTTTTCGTTTTAAACCAACCTTATTTAATGCCCCTATCATTCCAACAAACAACACGATTGATTGAATAGCAGTACATGCAAAGATTATGGTGATGGGGGTTTCGTTGTAAACTATCATAACACCTTGTCTATATGATTCGATTCCTACGAGATTTAATAACCAGTTGCTTTGAGTTGCAACAATCTCTATTAATCCAGTTTTTAGCTCTGGAAAAATACCAGCATCTACTGTAAAATAGATAATGCCAGCTAAAAAAGTACCTCCAGCTATCCAATTTAGACAAGAAATGTGTTCATTTCTCTTTATGGACAGCCATTCGTGATATCCCATATATATCAATATATATACACCAATAATGCAAACTGCAGCATTAAAGAAATCTCCTCCTTCAGAAAAGTATAGATAACTTGGAGAGGTCGCCCAGAAAAACGAAAACACTATCCATCCTGCTATCTTTATTTTACTTCCTAAACTTTTTTCTTTGCACAAAAAACCAATTCCAAGGAGAAATATCCCAAGAAACAGAGGAATATAAATAAGTTGTTTTGCTAATAATGATGGGGGAAAGGGAAATATAAAATAACCAATAATTAACATGAGTGTAGGTATCAAAAAAAAGAAAAAAACAACATTCCTATCAGAGGTTCCAGGGTTTTTATACATTTGATATCGTTTCCTTAAACTTAGATTTGATTTAATAGAATTATGCTAAAAATTGAGAGTTATTAATTATAGTAGCCCCAGCAGGTTCATTATCCAGCCATCCCACATTATAAAAATCAATCCCACAAGGCTAAGCAGGGTTAATGGAACCCAATATGTGTAGACTATTTGATCGATTTTTAAACGTGCAATTGCCACACGAATTAATGTGACAGAGAAAAGTATTACTAGAAAGACTTTCAGCAGATAGAAGAAGATATCAATAGCATATGCAACATAACTTCCACCTTCCAAACCAAGTAATGGTAAAGCAGAAAGATTATATGGGAAGAACAGCACAACTATTATCGATGCCATAACCACGGTTTTCACACCATCGGTAAGGTAAAACATCGCTAGATTTCTACCAGAATACTCGACAAGAAGTCCTCCAGCTATCTCAGTTTCTGCTTCAGGTGAATCAAATGGTATCTTAGAAAGTTCGGCTGGAGTGACAATAACTAATGCAAGCAGTAATATCGCAAAACCAATAAACCCCAATGGTCCTGTAACATTATTCCATACAGGCGTCCCGGCAATAGTAGATAACGCAAAGACGTTTTCACTTCCCATTTGGGTTAATTTCCAAGCGATACTTATTATAATAATAGCAAGGGGAAACTCATAGGCAATCATCGTTGCCATTTCTCTCTGGGCACCAACAATGGCATAAGGAGAACCAGACGAAAAACCACCTATAACCATAGCAAGTGAAGGAAACATTAACAGATAAAGAATTAGGATAAGATCTCCACCCCATGACATTATCGGGGAAAATCCACCAATTGGCAAATAAATTAAAATTGATATTGTAGCTACCAAACCTAAAAGTGGCACGAGATTAAATATCCATGGTATAGCATTTTCAGGCACAATATTCTCCTTTGTAAACAGTTTTCTTACATCTCTAAAGGGCTGTCTAATCGGTGGCCCAATACGGCCTTGCATATGAGCCGATATTTTACGATCGATACCCTTGTACAACAGACCAAAGATTATTCCAAATAACGCAACAACAATAGTGCCAATAATAAGTCGTAAGACAGTCTCAGAAAGTCCCAAAATATCCATTAAACCACCTCAATTACTAAGAAAATAGCCAATATGATTACAAACCAGAGAACATAATCACTTGTATTTCCTGTATGCATTTTTCGTAAAAGCGTGTATAATCCTTTGAGATTCGTTGTAAAACCCCAGTAAAGATTACTAGCTTTGATGTGCATTTTTTCTTTTGGATACTCAGGGTTTCCAGAAAGAAATGATTTGATCTGTTCAGTATCTTTTTTGTATCCCTTTTTACCTAAGCTTCTAAGAATATAAATCAAGAGAAAAGTTACAACTATTACAATAACCCAGATAATTGGATTCCAAAAACCGCTACCCGTCTCTACCGTGAACATTTTAGACACCTCCTACCACAACTTGAGATATATATTCTGAATATCCAATCAGTGCATTTGCTGCTGGTTCAACAAGATTATTTATGATAAACTCCGGGAACAGACCAAATATAACGATGATACAAGCAATAATTCCCATAGAAAATAGCATACTCTTTGGAACCTCTTTAACATCCTTGAACTTTGGCAGTTGTGGTCCCATAAAAACAGAATAAAATACCTTAACAAACACTGCTAGTAATAATATACTACATAATATTGCTACAATTGCTAGTATAGGATTAAGTTGAAACGTTGATTCATATATCAGTAATTTAGATGCGAATCCATTTAATGGAGGCATACCTGCAACAGCAAGAAACCCTATGATGAAAAATACAGTTGTATATTTCATATTTCTTGCTAGTCCACCCAATTTATCAAGTGATGTTTCCTTTGTTGCATAGTAAATGGCACCTGCAACGAGAAATAAAAGACCAACGTCTAATGCATCATTCATTATGTGAAAAATTCCACCATCTAATGCAGTTTTACCGTAGGCAGTTCCTAAAGCAACGATGCCTGTGCCAATCCCTAGAAACATGTATCCTAATTCTGCAACTGCACCATATGCGATTAATCGCTTGAAATCAGTCTGAATTAGTGCCATGATTACCCCAATTAGTATGGAAATAATCGCCAATGCTACAATAAACCATCCAATGATTACATTCACGGGAATATCGAAATTAGCTATTACAGATAATACATTACCATATAAAGTGAAAATAACTCGTAGCACACCGTATAAACTGGCTAAAGTAGCGCTGACTAGTATGATTGAAATTGATGAAGGAGCACTGCCATACGAATCAGGAAGCCACATATGCATAGGTACAATTCCTGCTTTCATTGCAAGAGCAACTATCAACAAAACAAGTGCGATTTTATCTAAAAAGGTGTATTGTATCACGTTTGAAAGTATTGCAATATTTAATGCATTGTATTGACCATAGAGCAATGCTACTGCAAATAAGACAAACAGTGCACCCATTGCACTAATTACAATATATTTGAATCCGGCCTCAACTGATTCACCCTTATTCGTCCAAAAAGCTATGAGTGCACAGGAGGCAATTGACGATATTTCAAGAAATACAAAGAAGTTGAACATATCGCCGGTGAGAACCATACCAAGCATACCAGCAGTTAGAAGTAAGATAAGGGTGTAATATTTGTCTAGACCCGTATTTTCTTTCATGAACGACCATGAGTATATTACAGCCACAGTTACCAATATTGAACTGATGATTGCCATGAAAATACTCATGGCGTCTACTTCAAATAATATCCTTACAATTGGATAAGTAAGGTCTTTAGCGCCAAAAACATATGTTTTTATTCCAGTAGTAAGGACATCCGATGCGAGTAAAAAAACAAGGAACGCATTCAAAACAAGAACAATGATAACAAAGATATTCCTTAGTTTATCATTAATTCTGCCGACAAGAGGGGTTAAGAATGCGCCAAGAAGGGGAACAGCCACAACTAGTGCTACAGTATAATCCGGCACATTCATTCCTTCAGCCTCCTTACTTTTCTAACATCCAAAGTTCCATAATGTCTATAGATATGCATCACAAGTGACAACATCAACGCAATAACAGCAACGCCTATAACAATGCTAGTAAGTGTCAATGCCTGAGGAACTGGAAAAGCCATAACTCCTCCAGGTGAACTCGTATAAATCGGCGCAATACTTTCTTTTCTGTATCCAAGGGTTATTAAAAACAGGTTGACCCCGCTTTCAATAAGTGTTATCCCAATGACCATTTTGATCAAGTTTCTTTTGAAAATAAGTGCATATAAACCTAAAAGAATTAAGGCAGCCACTGCAATATAAGGAATATTGAAAATCATTTTTTATCCTCCTTAAAACTAGTAGACGCATATGCCATAACTAGAACAATTACAAACAATCCGACAATCACTTTCAAACCGACTGCAAAGTTCATTAATGGAATTACACCCCCCGTGTTGATATCTGCAAGCCCAGAGCCAGTAGCTGGAATGGTTCCAAATAAGAAATTTGAACCAGTTAAAAAATTATTGAAAAATGCAACTCCAAAAACAAGGCCTAATAACGCAAGAGCAATAAATCCAATCGCCCCTAGGCTTTCAAAAACTGAAAGCCCTTTTTCTTTTATTTTATTTAGCGTCCATTTAGAACCGAAGGCAACAAGAATCATTGCGCAAGCTGAAGCTGCAATAGCACCGCCTTGAAAGCCCCCCCCTGGAGTAAGGTGACCATGAGCTATAACATATAACCCATATATCATAGCAAAGGGAAAGGCAATACTAGTAATAGTCCTAACAATCTTTGACATTTCAGTCATTTTTGAGCCTCCTAAAAATCATTATAACGCCTGCTACAGCAGTAAACAGTACCGTTGCCTCACCAAGTGTATCAAAACCTCGATAATCAAACACGACGGCTGTAACACCGTTATTTGCACCGGTTTCCTCTTGAGTATTACCAATAATGTAGTCGTCCATATCTGATTCATCTGGCATGCCAAATGGATGCATGAGAAGAGCAGTGAAAATAAAAAACACTGCAACTACGGAGAAAACAATCACTGCAGCAATATTTCTTGTCGACATTATATTTCCCCCTCCATCCGTTTTGTAGCTCTAATTGCAATAACAAAAATCGCAGTAGTTAAACAGGCTCCTACCCCTGCCTGTGCTATTGCCACATCAGGTGCTTGAAGTATATAAAACTCTAGAGAAAGCAATAAACTCATAGCGGCGACAGCAATAACGGCGGCAAGTAGGTCTTTTAGTAAAATAGCAACTACAGAAGCTGCAACAATTAATATAGGGATAATAATATGGAGAAGCTCTAAAAACGTCATTTTTTGACCTCCTTCTTTTTTACAGTTTTTTTCACCGTCTTATTTTGTAAATCATCTACAATTGCTCGCACTGGCGCAACTCCACTTCGATGTGCGGCACGAGCAATAGCATGAGCGCCCGTTGGATTCGTAAGCAGTATTGCAATTAAAGCAAAGATGGAATGGATTGCTAAAACAGAGCCGTCTGTAGAGCCTGTGTACCACATTTTAAGGCCGATAAGGATTACTGCTCCAACGAGAAAAATTGAGCCGAATGTTGTACATTTTGTTCCAGCATGTAGTCTTGTATATACATCGGGGAAACGAAGTAACCCAAATCCGGCAAGGAGGTTGAAAAATACTCCGACCGCTAAAAGAATATAAATAATGAGTTCAAAAATCATTTAGAAATCTCCTCCTTCCAAATATTTTGCAATGAAAAGTGTG
>JAUWBM010000063.1 GCA_030601705.1 Thermoplasmatota archaeon | reverse complement strand
GATATGAAATATCTTCTTTGACATATTAACATTTTTGGAGGTTTTAGACAATAAAACCCGTTCCTTCTCAGATTTTACATTGATAAATCACAAAAAAGTGCATAGTTATTTTGCCTTTTTCCCTCCTGTTGAATCATCGTTCTTTCTCATTTTTTTACCTTCGGAAGTACTGTATAAAAAAAGATTAAGGAAGGACACGGCAAGCGGAGACGACACATATTATACAACATACCAGTAAACACGGTTCTTGGTTTTATCAAATGCTTGTCAGGACAAAAGTATGCTGGAGATCATATTATTAGAAGGAAGGAGATAGAACTTCTCAGTGGATTAATGGATAGCTTACTAGATTTTGTCGAAACATTATTTAGCAGTTTGAATGTTGTGTTTTCTTGGATGAAAAGACAAATCAGAATTCTCGGAATCGATGACTCCCCATTTACATTTAATGATAAATATTGCACAGTAATTGGCGCAGTAATGCGAGGGGGAGAATACCTAGAATGCGTTTTAAGTAGCAGAGTAGCAATCGATGGAAACGAAGCCACCGCTATATGCAAAGAAATGATACAAAATACAAAACATAGACAGCAATTAAAAGTAGTGATGCTTGATGGAGTGGCTCTTGGTGGATTCAATATAGTCGACATTAATGAATTATATGAATCTACAAACTTACCAATAATTACAATCACAAGAGATAAACCCGATTTTGACAAAATCAAACTTGCTTTACAGAAGAATTTTAATGATTGGGAGGAACGATGGGAGACTTTAAAAAAAGGAGAAATGCATACGGTAGAAACAAATCATAACCCAATCTATGTAAAATGTGTAGGTATCGCTGTTGAGGATGCAAAAGAAATAATAAATCTCTCGACGATACGAGGTGTAATACCTGAACCAATACGAATAGCTCATGTAATAGCTTCTGGAATTACAAGAGGCGAGTCATATGGGAAAGCCTAAAGCATTAGTAGATAAAGGAAAATGCCTGGCTTGTGGAGGATGTATTTCAGTATGCCCACAAGACGCAATCACGATGTGCTCTAGTAAAGCAATTGTAAGCAAAGAAAATTGCATTGACTGTGGTATTTGCATTCAAACTTGTCCTGTTGGAGCAATCAGTAATGAGGTGTATTAAGAATGAAATATGATGTTGTCGTGGTTGGTAGTGGTCCAGCGGGAAGCGTGACTGCAAGATTTGCTGCAGAATCAGGGGCAAACGTTCTCATTATAGAACGAAGGCAAGAGGTTGGCGTTCCAGTTCTTTGCGGCGAAGGTATAAGTAAAAAGGTCGATGATTTTAAGGTTTTAGAAGGAAGGAGATGGATCGCAAATAACATGGAGGGTGCTCGTATATTTTCTCCAGATGGGGCAATGGTAAAATTGGCTGCAGATATGGCGGGCGATGAAACAGGTTATGTGCTTTATCGAGATATTTTTGATCAAGAACTGGCGCGTGGTGCAATAAGAGCGGGTGCAGAACTCATGCTTAACACCTGTGCCGTTGACGTACTGAAAGAAAACGGTAAAGTCAACGGTGTAAAAGCCAAACAATTTGGCGAGGAGTTTGATATTGAAGCAGATATTATCGTTGGCGCCGACGGCGTAGAGTCAAAGATTGGTAGATGGGCGGGGATGAAAACCACATTAAAGCCATATGACCTGGAAACCTGTGTCCAATATACGCTCTCAAATGTTGAATTTGATAAAGAATACTGTGATTTCTACCTTGGAAAAAAGATTGCACCTGGCGGGTATGTATGGGTATTCCCAAAGGGCAAAGATATTGCCAATGTTGGTATTGGTATTCTAGCAAGTTTAAGTGAACCAGGCATGCCATTAAAACTTCTTGATAAATTTATTGATTCTCACCCTGAATTAAAAAAAGGAGAGCCTCTCCGGTTTCTTGCTGGAGCAGTCCCAGTTGCAGAACCAATTGAATCTGTAAGAGATAATCTGCTTCTAGTAGGGGATGCGGCACGACAAGTCGATCCTATAACAGGAGGTGGACTTATGGCCTCAATAGAAGCAGGGGAAATAGCCGGGGAAACAATCGGAAAAGCAGTTGGTGAACAAAGATTTGACAAGAAAATGCTCTCACCATATGAAGAAAAACTAGAAAACACGGTATATAAAAAATTAAAGAGAAACTATGTAGTAAAAGAAATCGTACTTGGCATGGAAGATAAAACCTTGAATATGCTTGCCGATTCACTCAAGGATTATAAATTTGATGAACTGAGCACACTAAGTCTTGTAAAAGCATTAGTCCTAAAACATCCATCACTACTCATAAAATTAAAACCGCTAATGAAGCTTTCTAAAATGTAGGAGATATGAATCATGAACTGGGGACTTGTATGCAAACCAAATGTAAAAAAAGCTATTTCACTAGCAATGAATGTCAACGAGTTTTTAAGTGAAAATGGAAAAGTTTTCGCTGAAAAAAGTTTTGCAACGTCTGCAGATTTGAAAGGCTACAGCTTAAAAGAAATCAACGAAAAAGCAGATATCGTTGTAACTATAGGGGGGGATGGGACGATTCTCATGGCTCTAGAGGAAATAGAAAAACCCATCTTTGCAATTAACTCGGGTGGCATGGGTTTTCTCGCGGAGGTTGAGTCAAAATATGCAATAGATGGATTAAAGAGGGTTATAGAAGGAAACTATAATATTGAAGAAAGATCGAAATTAAAAATAACTTTAGATGGAAAAAGACTTGCTGATGCTACAAACGAAGTTACGGTACAGACGGACAGAATTGCGAAAATTCTCTACTTAAAACTTTTTGTAGATGACGAGTTGATTGAAACAATGGGGGCAGACGGCATAATAATCGCCACTCCAACAGGTTCAACAAGTTACTCTCTAAGTGTGGGAGGGCCGATAATGGATCCAACAGTTAACGCCATGATTATTGCACCACTTGCTCCTTTTAAATTATCTGCTCGCCCATGGATTGTCCCCCTGAACAAAAATGTTAGAACTGTGCTGTTAACTAAAAGCAAGGAATCTAAGATTGTAATTGATGGAAGAATTGCAAAGTCAGTTACTCCAGAAAGCGATATTGTCGTAACAGGCTCAGAAAAAAAAGCGAGATTTGTTAGATTTGGTGAAAGTTTTTATCAGATGGTTCGATTAAAGTTAATAAGATAAAAATGGGTACTCTTTGGCGCAAGAAAAAAAAGGGGCGTACATTGCCTCAATGGAAAATCAAGAGAGAATGTCTGGATCTTATTCTAGAGTGTTCCAAATCAAACTACCCAAATGAATTTGGTGGATTATTACGAGTTGATGCTTTATCAAAAAATACCATCATAGAAGTCGTCATTCTGCCAGGCACCATATCTGGAGAGTCTCATGCGATATTTAAGTTGCATATGTTACCAATAGATTTTAGCATGGTTGGCACAGTTCATAGTCATCCATCACCAAGTGCACGACCCTCAAAAGCAGATTTAGGATTTTTTAATAAATATGGTAGAATACACATTATTGTTGCAAGCCCCTTCAATGATACCTCTTGGAAAGCATATGACTATTCAGGTGAAGAGATAGAGATTGCAATAGTTTAAAAAAGATTTTATACGATAGGTCGTCTATCAAAGTGGAGAGATATGACTGTTTCACCTGTGGATGTTGTTGTTTTTGCGCCACTGGCACCTTTGTTTGGCGTATTACTATTTTGGTTTATCCAACTAATGTTTATCGAAAGTCAAAAATATCTACTTTCAAAAATATGGGGCCAGCATAAACCATTATGCAGATTTACAAACTTCCTAGGGATATTATACCAGACAATATGTCATGCTCTTGGATATACGGTGACAAAAAGCGGCATATCAAACTTTTACATCAGCATAAACTATGGAAAAGTCGCACCAAAAAAAGAAAAAAAGGGAATATTTGAATGGATGTCAAATTCCTTTCTCTTCATAGGACCATTCTTTATTCCTTCACTACTCCTCCTCATCTGCTTTTTTTTAATAATAGGTAGTGGTATTGATATTGCACAATCTATGGAATATACCTTTGCAGAGGGAATGATAAACTTTGGTACAAACCTCTATGCTTTCTCGGAAAGTCTTTTTAGTTTTTTAGTAAGCATCGATTTATTGCATCCATCACATTTAGGATTCTTGATTCTGCTTATATTCCTTGGAATGGGCATGCGGCCAAGCTACATCGGTGAGGATAAACGAAGAAAGGTTAACATGCTATATGATCTACAGAATATTAAAAACCATATATTCCATAAACCTCTCTATATCTTGATATTGTTTTTAATAGCCTATATTTTCTCCTACGTTTCTGTTCTGTTAAAAACAAATTGGTATACGTCGCTGTTTTCAATCTTTGGATGGTTATCCATTATTGCAATTGTTGCACTATCTATCACTCACCTGATCATACTACTTATAAAAACTACAGACGAATTTCCAAGATACTGGAGGCATCTCCCTTACCTAACTATCTTCTTGTCATATATATTGATGCGTATAGTTTTCTACTTCTTCCCAATAGACCATTTAAGAACTGTTTCTCTTTTTGTCATGGTTCTTTCTACAATTGTAGTTGTGTTTTTATTGCTAAAATATAAAACCAATAAATTTAAAACCGTAACAAAGATGAAACAATTGAGGGTTGAGGATGGACCAAAACGATCTATTAGAAAATGAACGCGTGGAGAAAATACTGTCTCCACATCCGCTTTCCTTTATGAAACTTCAGTTTCTCTGTATATTTTTAATAATTTGGGGACTACTGGTGCTATGGTTGACCAGTGTTTCAGAATATGAAACCATATTTGCTGAATGGTATATGGTACTTGTAGTTTGGGGGCTCGTATTACTTTTAGTTGGTGTCATTGCATCACTCTTGACGATTCGATGGAGTATTTTTTTCTTATATCTTGGTTTAGTCGCAGGAGCGGTAGCTTTTGTATTTTGGTTTGGCTTGCAAGATAGTGCAGGTGTTTTTATTCCTATCTATTCAGTCGCCTTTTCAATCCTTGGTTTTCTCCTGGTTGAATTGTACCGCAGATCACATAAATACATCATATCTAACCTCCGCATAATCTTCAAAGGAGGTGTTGTAACAAAAAGGGAAAGAACTCTTAGATACGACAAGATCACAGATATTAACGCAAAACAAGGAATACTGGGACAAATTTTTGGTTTTGGTACTATTATCCCTATCAGTCAATCTGGTTTTGGTCTTGGTAGCGATCAATCGTTTGCTGCTGGAGGAGTGGAGTTGGGTACAAAAAAAGCAGGGTTTTTAGGGATATTCGGCGGTGGTAAAGAAGTGCAAACACCAAGAGCAAGAAGTTATTATGAGTTGCATGGTGTTCACCCATATAAAGAGATAAAACACCTGGTTGAAAATATGGTTCAAGACAATGTAATCACGCCCTATCAGCAGGAACAAGTTGCTGTCCAAAAAGAGCAGGTAGATGTACAAAAACAAATGAGGGATCTCCTTAAGAAGCAGATTGGATCAAAAGAGGACCAAAAAGAGGAAAAACCTGAGTCATAGATAATAGGTATATTTATAATCTGAAATTTATTTTCTGAAGAGATATGGTACCAAAAAAGGTATTTTTTACAAAGGGCGTAGGAAAGCATAAACATGAACTGCAAGCTTTTGAATTAGCTTTACGTAGCGCAGGAATAGAAAAATGCAACCTAGTGAATGTTTCTAGTATCATCCCACCAAATTGTAAAATTCTTTCACGAGAAAAGGGGATAGAACTACTTAGGCCCGGTCAAATAACATATTGCGTAATGTCCCGAAATAGTACAAACGAACCAAACAGGTTGATCGGCGCAGCAATAGGTGCTGCCACCCCACGAGAAAAAAATTCGTACGGATACATATCCGAGCACCATGACTTCGGTGAAGCATATAAAAAAATTGGAGACTATGCAGAAGATCTTGCAGCGACAATGCTCGCCATGACCTTGGGTTTAGCCTTTGATCCTGACAAAGCATGGGATGAAAGAAAACAAGAGTATAAAATGAGCGGGAGATTTGTAAGAACGCAAAGCGTTGCACAAACAGCAAAAGGAGATAAAAATGGCCTATGGACGACAGTATTAGCTGCCGCAGTGTTTTTAGAGGAGTAAAAATTGACATGAAAAAAAGTAGGTTTTTACAAAAAACAAGGATCTACCCAAAAATACCGAGACACCCAAACACAAGCGTGGTAGATCTGCTTAAATATTATTCTAACTCAGGGGCATATAATGGAGGAAGGCTTGCTGAAGCATGTCAGATATATGAAAAAATGATCGGCGAAGATGCTACGATTTGTCTTACCCTGTCTGGCGCGTTAACTCCCGCCGGGCTTGGTGGTTTTATCAACCAACTTATAAAAAATGGGCTGATAGATTTTATTATTTCTACAGGTGCAAATTTGTATCATGATATGCATTTTGCCCTCGACCTTCCCGTTCATCAAGGTGATTTTAGAGTCAATGATGTAGATTTGTTGAAAGAAAAGATTGTCAGGATTTATGATATTTTTTTGCCTGAGGAAACGTTGCTCAAAACAGACGAATTTGTTCAAAAAGTTAGTAAAGATTTTTCTCCCGGGAAAGCAGTTTCATCAGCATGTTTCCATCGTTTCCTTGGAGAGAAACTAGCATCAAAAGGTACAAAATCCGAATATTCTGTGCTTGCTACTGCGGCAAAACATGACGTACCAATATATACTCCGTCGCCAGGTGATTCATCTATCGGTATGAATCTCGCTCTCCTTAAAATGTTGAACAATGAAGTGGTTATAGATACTGATTTAGATGTTCTAGAGACTGCAGCGATAGTGTTTAGTTGTAAAAAAACAGGGGCAGTGGAGTTGGGTGGTGGCGCCCCCAAAAATTTCTATATGCAGACTCAACCTATGTTGAGTCAGATTATGAATATTGAAAAGGGCGGGCATGATTATTTTATTCAAATAACCTCGGATGCTCCCCATTGGGGAGGGCTATCTGGCGCAACGCCATCTGAAGCGATTTCTTGGAAAAAGATCAAGCCAAATGAAGTGAAAAACGATGTTGTTGTATACTGTGATGTATCGATTGCTGCTCCACTTATTTTCTCATATATTTTATCAAAAAACCACAAGAGAAAATTAAAACGATTATATACAAAAAGAGAGGAGCAGTTAGAGAGCCTTAAAGACATGTATAGCAAATAATTATTTTGAATTCAAGATTTTTGGTCCTAGTTACTCTTTTAAAAAGAATTTATATGTCTATTGTCGTTAACCGTATTATGTAAAGGAGAAGTACAATGATAGAGGATTTCGTAAAATGGTTTGAAGATCTCAGAATTGAAGATGTTCCATCAGTTGGAGGGAAAAACGCATCATTGGGAGAAATGATAAGAAATCTTGGTGAAAAAGGCGTTAATGTCCCTTCTGGTTTTGCCATAACTGTCTATGCATACAAATATTTGATCGAAAAAGCAGGAATTGATGTGAAAATCAGGGAGATACTCTCTGATCTTGATACTCATGACGTTAATAATATTGCAGAACGAGGCAAAAAAATAAGGGATCTTATCAAAAATACTCCCGTACCTCATGAATTAGAAGAAGAGATTCGTAAACAATATCGATCAATGGAAAAACGATATGGCGAAAACACAGATGTTGCTGTGAGAAGTAGTGCAACTGCAGAGGACTTGCCGGATGCAAGTTTTGCAGGACAACAGGAGACGTATCTAAACGTTAGAGGCGAAGATGAACTTCTAGAGAAGGTAAGAGAGTGTTTTGCGTCTCTGTTTACTAATAGAGCAATATCATATAGAGTAGACAAGGGATTTGATCATTTCAGCGTATATCTATCTGTTGGTGTACAGAAGATGGTGCGTTCTGATCTTGCGTCATCTGGTGTTATGTTTTCTATTGATACAGAGAGTGGTTTTCAGGACGCTGTATACATTACTGGAGCATATGGTCTTGGAGAAAATGTTGTACAGGGTGCAGTAAATCCAGATCAGTTTTATGTTTTCAAGCCAACATTAAAGGATGGTTTTAAACCTATTCTTGAGAAAAAAATTGGTTCAAAAGAGAAACGTATGATATATGGAGAACATGGAACGGAACAGCAACAGGTTAGTGAAGAAGACAGAAAGAAGTTCATCATCAGTGATGATGAAATACTCACACTTGCAAGATGGGCACACATCATTGAGAAACACTATCAAAAACCTATGGACATCGAGTGGGCCAAGGATGGGAATACTGGTGAGCTATTTATCGTACAGGCACGTCCTGAAACCGTTCATTCCCAAAAAGATATGGCACTGTTAAGAACATATGTATTGGAAGAAAAAGGAAATCTACTTGTTGAAGGGGAGGCAGTAGGCAGCAAGATTGGTCAAGGAGACGTCAATGTCATTGAAGATGCAAGAGATATTAGTAAATTCCAGAAGGGGCAGGTTTTGGTTACAGATATGACAGATCCTGATTGGGAGCCCATAATGAAAATAGCGGGAGCAATAGTAACCAACAGAGGTGGTCGTACCTGTCATGCTGCAATAATTTCCAGGGAGTTGGGAATTCCTTGCGTTATAGGTACAGGAGAGGGCACCTCAAGAATCGCAAGTGGGTCACATGTAACTATTGATTGTTCTGAGGGGATTGGCAGGATATATGAAGGTTTATTAAAATTCAGAGTTGATGAGGTGAAGTTAGACAGCCTTCCGGAGACAAAAACAAAAATTATGATGAACATAGGTGTTCCTGAAAAAGCATTTCAACAGGGACAAATTCCCAATAATGGTGTTGGACTTGCAAGAGAAGAGTTTATTATTAACTCCCATATTGGCATTCATCCGCTGGCACTACTAGAATACAGTCAATTAAAAGAGAGGGCATATACTGACTCAAAAATAGCAGAAGTTGTCCAGAAAATTGATGAGAAAAGCATCGGATATGAAGACAAAGTAGAATTCTTTGTCGACACATTAGCAAGAGGCATTGCAAAGATAGCAGCTGGTTTCTATCCAAATGATGTCATTGTGCGCTTGTCTGATTTTAAAACCAACGAGTACGTCAATCTTATCGGGGGATATCTCTACGAACCCAAAGAGCACAATCCTATGATAGGATGGAGAGGGGCTTCTCGATATTATGACGAGAAATTCAAACCCGCATTTGGATTGGAATGCAGAGCGATAAAAAAAGTTAGAGATGAAATGGGACTTACAAATGTAAAGCCCATGATTCCATTCTGTAGGACTCCTGAAGAAGGACGCAAGGTTATTGAAACAATGAATGAATTTGGCTTAAAACAAGGAGAAAATGGCTTAGAGGTATATGTAATGTGTGAGATTCCTTCAAATGTGATAGTTGCGGACCAATTCGCAGATATCTTCGACGGGTTTAGCATCGGTTCAAATGATCTGACGCAACTTACGCTTGGTCTTGATAGAGATTCGGATCTTGTTGCGCATATTTTCGATGAGAGAAATGATGCAGTAAAACGACTGGTTTCTCAAGTGATTACTGTTGCACATAATCATGAGCCAAGGAGAAAAGTCGGTATCTGCGGGCAGGCGCCATCTGATTTCCCTGAATTTGCAGAATTCCTTGTGGAATGTGGCATTGACAGCATATCCCTCAATCCAGATACTGTCATAAAAACGAGACTGAAAATTGCTGAAACTGAAAAACGTCTAGGGAGATAAAAAACACAAATATTCGTTCAAACGCCCATCCTATTTTTTATGATAAACAATCTGAAAGATTTTTATTGGTGTGATTAGTTTATGGTCTTATGGAAATCATCCCTCTCATCTATTTAAAAAAAAGAAAAATAGTAGCAGAAAAAGAAGGAGAGTGTCTGTCTCTTAATGAGATGTCGGAGCAAATTAATAAAGACGAGAAAATCTATGTTTTAGATATAGATGGAATAGAAAAAGATAAACCAAATCTATGTTTGTATCCTAAACTATCAGAAAATCATAAAATATGGGTTGATGCTGGACCTCGTGTTCTTGGCGATGTTGTTGATTTAATTATGGCGGGTGCAACCAATGTTACTGTTAGAAAAAAAATATGGCCCGAACTAGATATTTCCATCATAAAAGAGATTACCGAAAACGAGATATATGCTGATATTGGCCCTAAAAGTCAGAATATGCAAATCATTGAATTTTCTTTACTGAATAACGTTGATGGTTTAGTCGTCTTTAACAATAAAAATCAGATCGAGACAGACTTTAAATACGGTAGTTTTCTGAAAAATTTATGTATAAAATATAAAATGTATGTGTACGAGTCAAACCAAAAAAATTTTTCTTATTGGAAAACTCTAGGTGCTGTAGGACTACTGGTGGATTTAGACAAAATAAAGGAGTTTCATAAACATGGATTCTGAGACAAAAATCATCATTGCTTTTTTGTTTAATCGTAGCGGAAAAAATGAGTTGAAAGAATCAGAGGTTTATCTTCCTTTGTCTATCGAATTGGGATGGTTTTCAACTAAAGAAGCTCATGAACTTGTACAGTATGCATTAAAACAAAAACTTTTGATAAAAAAAGATGGTCTGTTAACTCCAAGTTTTGATATTGAAAAAATTAATGTCCCAATTGGTTTTTATCCATCAAAAAAGACTTTTGTGAATGGGGGGAAAATAGAAGAAAATAATGTGATGGATACAATTGTGCATCGTATTGTTGAAAAGAAAAATCAAGATCGCAAAGAGATTATTGGAGAGATAAAACAGGTAGCATCGGAAAAGAATATTCTTCCAGAGGTGGCTGCATTATTAGTTGCAAAGGAATGCAATATTGATATAGAAGATGGTTTTGAACCTGTCGAAAACAAAATACTTAGAGAAAATGAAGAATAATAGGAATCAAAAGCAAACCCATACAATGGCTTCTTCTTACTCCCCAAAATACGGGGAGAAAACCAATACATGTTGCAGCAATAAGAATTAGAACACCCATTATGCCTGTAAATATGAATACAAGTATCGCAATCATTGCAACAGTAAGGACAACTAATAAAGAGTAAGGCACATTAGCGAAATGTTTAGCGAATATTTTTCCTATTTTTAATGTTAGAAAATATGAAAGAGATCCTCCAAATATAAGAAACATAAGTAGATAAATAAGATCTGTTGGAATCATAAGGGAGGTCCATTCCTCAACTGCAATCAGCTCATTAACTGCTAATGCTGCACCACTTCTAGGCCTAAGAATTACAAATAACACGACTATAACTGAAAAAGCAGATGCTGTATTAACGGAGGACAAGGTTACGATTGTCTGTTCATTGCCTGAGCCTTCGCGTGCATTCATAGCTAAAATTGTACCTGTTGAAGAGGTTATACCAGGGATGATCGATACCAGGATGCCTGCTAGGCTTCCGGTAACCACCGACAAAATAGAGGATTTCTTATCACTAATGTCTAGCTTGAGTTTTTCAATTTTCTGCTCCGGAATAACTGGTTTTGTCATAAGCGAGTTGAGAAGTGTGGGCGTGCCAAAAAGTCCAGCTAGAGCAGGAAACAGAACTGGTGCATCTAACCCAATAGGTGAATCCAATATAAAATCGAGAATGACCAGTCCAAATATGCCTGATAGAAAAAATACGAATGTCGCAAATAGTATGCCTGCAATAGCTGGTGTTTTACCACTAGTGCCAAATTCATCTATCTTGGCTTTTTCCGTTGCTAACATGAGTATAGATATTGCAATAAGTACCCATACCATTATTTCCTGTAGTGTTGAATATAAAAACAAAGGCGTTCCTATTATAAATCGAATAGGATAGAGAAGGAAAAGGCAAACCACTATTGCTCCATAACTTCCTAGTGCTGAGAGGGCCACTGCTTTATAACCATTTCCTTCAAGTAAAAGAGTATGTGCGGGTAGAACAGAAAGGGCGGTATCTTCTTCAGGTGCTCCGATGACAGTAGATGCTAAGGTAAAAAAATGAGAAAGAACGAGCATTCAACAGGAGGGGAATTGGCAAAAGGACTAAGCTATTTTTGACGATTCAATTGACATGGATCTGAGAAAGAATATAGTAAATTAGTGTAAATTCATTTTTTACTATATGTCATATGGTTTTAGTGCTGGATTCCAATCGAATTGAACAGAAGGAAGCATAGCAACTCCTCCACTTAGCATTCTTCCAAAGATGGGTCTCGGCAATTTATCAATGATGGGTTTATATCTGTAACCAAATAATGTCTCTCTGAGTCCCTCCCAATAGTTTTTGTTCCATGTAGTGTTAGGTGCTTCAATAAATAAAGCATTAATACCCCACTTAAAGCGAAATAATTTGTGAAAGTTTCGGATGTTGTTATAAGTTATTTCGTTATCCTTTGAAAAATAGATATATAATCCAAACGAATTATCGTCGATACTATTGCGATAAATGTTATTGTTGTCAGAATTTAACAAAATGAGACCTCCTTGCTTGTTGGAAATTACTTTGTTTTTAGAGATATTGTTATTAGATGAGTCATCTAAAATAATGCCTTTGCAGTTGTTGCGGGTAATATTGTTCTCGTAGATATTGTTATAATCAGAATAAACATGTATCCCCGCCTCACCACTACCGGTGAGTGGGTCGCCCCATCCACTGTTTGTTATAGTGAAATTACTTATACTCACATTATCAGCAGTTACCTTGATAACATCTCCCGTTTCATTACCGTCGATGATCGTTGTGTTCTTATCTTCTCCAATTAACATTATTGATTTATCCATCACAACATTCTCATAATAAGGAGAGGAATCATCATAGACAAACACTGTGTCTCCATCTTCTGCATCGTCTATAGCCCCTTGAATAGATGTATAGTTACCAGGGCCACTACCTCCTACATAAAGTGTATCTCCAGTAAATGTTGGTTTTGAAGTTCTCTCCACCAATACAGTTCCAGATACAGGTAAACAGCACAGGAAGGGCTTTCACCCTCTAGTTATGCTGGGATACTGGGCACACCAAAGCCCCCTTTGGGGGCGTTGTCGGCAATGTGGTGGAAAGGGTAGACTTTACCGACAGAAAACAGACTTTACCGACAAATGGAAAAGGAATAAGATGAGGTGAAGATATGAACCATGGGGAGCCCTTCCCCATATTTTTATAGGGTTTGTCTCGTTAGACAAGAGCTCGTTAGACAGATATATAAAGATTACGGATTTTATGACTTATGGCAATACTTTTGCACTTTTTGTCATTAATCAGGCATATATAAAGAAGGATAGCAATATTTACTCTACTGACATTTTCTCCTTGTTTTTCAAAAAAGTGCAAAAGTTATGTAAGTAATAAAAATACTAAAAAAAGAAAAAGAGGAGGGTTAAGATTTCTACTTTTATTGGTTTATTTAACTGACCAATGAAAAGATGATTATTTGTGTACCACTTGCACTCTCTTCATCAGATGAGCCCTCATCACATTCTGCTGTTACCATTATAGCTATTTTACCAAATCCAAGTATTATTCCAGATTTTACTGTTATTTCTCCGTCTATTGCAAGAGTTCCTTCTGTGCCATTCTTATCTTTGTTTATAAGGCCCAGTAACCCACCAGTAACAGCAATAGTCCATTTTACATTGGTTGCTTCAGCATCTCCGATGTTTTTGATCGTTGCGCTGACACCTAACCCACCTTTCACTTCTGTTATATCAAGGATTGGGTATTCTGGTGGCTCTACTGTATAATCAAAGTAGATCTCTGTCGGATCGTTCCTCTCATCTGTCCACGCAGCATAGGGGCCATCCATATTCACACTACTGTACTGGTCAACAACAGTTCCAAGTTCATCATTTATCGGATCCATAGTCTCTGTCCACGTTTGTCCGCCATCATCGGAAATAGAAAAGTAGATGTCTCCATCTCTAATATACGAGCAGACTATCTCATCCTCAACAATCGCAACGGTTGGATACGACTCGCTTGAAACAGTATCTGTAACACTGCTTGATTCAAAGTTTGCTCCAGCATTGGAAGAATACAAACATACAATGTCGTTCTCCGCTGTCTCACCGACAATGTAGACCGAGCCATCAGCAGCTACCATATTTGGATTGTAAACGCCAGCAAAAAGGAAACCTGGAAAACCTGAAGCTCCCTTCCACCAGTCATCTGTTCCATCAAACACAGGTGCCTTGACAAAATAAGAACCATTATCTGCCGGGCTGGTTTCACTTACATATTCACAAACCCAGTAATACTGGGCAAGAGACTGATCGATATCGCAGCTGATCTTTTCAACATCATTATCCATATTATAGAAGGAAATAATCGTTACCTGACCGCCTGCTACCATAAACGAAAACATCATTGTATCCTCCTCAGCATTGTCCCCTGGAGGCCTATCGCCAGTTATAGCTACCACTCCAAAAAAGTCAGCACTCGGAGATACACCTTCAACATACGGGTAAGAGGCAACATCTGCACTGTCAAACCACGAAAAATCATGTGCTTCTCCCCAATCAACAGACCATGCAGTCCATCCAGCAGGAGAAGTCGGACTCGGCACACTCGGATCAGTGATATCAGGGAAATCTATGTAAAATGCAACGGCATAAACATCAGAACCAGGAGTAAGTGTACCCCACGATGTCATACCTTCCTTGTAATCGATCTTCGGTCTTTCCACGTCATCAGGAAACTGCCAACCAGTGATCTGATCTTCAGGAATCCAGTTCTCCCCGCTATCGGTAGACCATCGACCCCATACAGATGTCGCACCAGGATCAATGAGATCTTCGGTCAACACAAGAATATCCCCCAAACCATCGGTAACGATACCCGGGTTCTGACAATCATTTTCCGTACTAAACAATGGAAAATCAACACCCAATGCCTGTTCAGATGTAGTGGTAAATTGCACGGGTAATATTTTTTCCTTCGTTGCTTCTACAGAAGTTATACATGTCGGGGTTATTGGAACGCCAACAAACTCTTGATTTTCTTCTACAGTTTCTTCATTGTTAGCAAAAGCGGTTACTGGCATTATAAAAGCCAAGACAACGGCAAAAGCTACAGCAACTTCCAATATGTTCATATTCTTTCTTTTCATAATGTATCTCCTTAATCAAACTTTATTGAAATAAATAATATAGTAAGCCGTATATAAATGTTTTCCATGAATTGATTTATCTGGAGGACTATTTTTATATGGGTAAATTTTACCTTAACCATAAGGCAATAAATTTCCCCCAGTATAATTATATATAATTCATATATATAATTCATTTACTTATTTCGTATATTATATTATTGTGGTCTACTTGGTTTTATGAGCCACAATAATTGCTCCCCCCCCCACTTTGATAGTGAGCCATATGGTTTTAAATATCCTGAGCGCTCATTTGGAAATCCCTCTTTTTGTCATATCCATCTCCTCAAAGAAATGAATACAGTTATCTCATATAAAATTATTCTATGAATTACCAGGTACTTCCCCATTTTCCTTTTGTCGTTGCCTGTATTCTTGGTCATATTCTTTCTTTCTCTTCTTCGCTTCAGGCCGCTGGTAATATTCTCTCATATATTTCCTATGTTTTTCTTTAATTTCAGGCCGCTGGTTGTATTCTCTCATTTTCTCCCTATGTTTTTCCTTCGCTTCAGGCCGCTGGTAATATTCTCTCATATATTTCCTATGTTTTTCCTTCGCTTCAGGTCGTTGCCCGTATTCTTTCTTTCTCTTCTTCACTTCAGGCCGCTGGTAATATTCTTGGTCATATTCTTTCTTTCTCTTCTTCGCTTCAGGCCGCTGGTAATATTCTCTCATTTTTCCCCTATGTCTTTCCTTTGCTTCAAGTCGCTGGTCTGAGAACATAAGTTATACGTGTGCTGATTCTATATAAATATATTGTGTAAAATGTCAGTGACTCTCTCAGGCATAAATGCCTGAGCTTCATGTGGTTGGCAGGGCTGGATGTGGAAAGCCATCCAAAGAGATTTGTTGCAATTGGTGGTTTCTAACATACTGGGTTACAGTCTCAATATCTGCATCGCCGACGCTTCGGTAGAACTTGCCAGGGCTCCAAAAGTGTC
>JAUWBM010000150.1 GCA_030601705.1 Thermoplasmatota archaeon | reverse complement strand
AGGGCAGGCATATTGCCTGTCGCGTGCGACAAAAAAGAGATATGTTTTAACTGGGAAAAAGAGATGCGGCTTTCCATCTGCGGGTCTTTCACCTAACGGTTTCAGACCACGCAGTATTCCCAGCCGCAACTAATAAAATAGCTAACTGCTTTATCAGCAATACGTTGAACCGGAGGTTTTGATCCTTGAGCCTCTTGCACAAGTGTTATGATTTGAGAAAGCATGGTATCTTTCCCAATTTTTGTTGCCTTGAATTTGATGACACCATTTTTATTAAGCGTGCCTCCAACGACATTTCTGTTTTTCTTCTTCAAAACAGGGATTGGCTCTCCGGTAATCATTGACTCATCAACATAACTTTCTCCATCAACAACTATACCGTCAACAGGTATTTTTTCCCCAGGTTTAACAACAACAATATCATTTACTTGAACATCCTCTATTTGAATTTCAACTTCTGATTTATTACGAATAACGATGGCGGTTTTCGGTTTTAAACCCATTAATTTCTTTATTGCTTCCGAAGTTTTTCCTTTTGCCCTTGTTTCAAGGTACCTGCCTAAAGTAAGAAACGTAGCAAGCATAACTGCTGTCTCGTAAAATAAGAATTCTCTGGTGAGAATAACCTCAAACGTACCAAAAATGCTTGATACGTAAGCAACTCCTATTCCCATAGAATACATGACATCCATATTAAGAGTCCTATTTTTCAGAGCACGATAGCCCGCCCTAAAAATTGGATAACTAATATAAACAAAAACAGGGGTAGAAACCACGAGCAAGAAATATGCCATTGGAAAAGGCCAATTTAGAGGAATATACATAAGTGCCATCAAAGGTATGCTTACTGCAAAGCCGATAATGATTCGATTTCGTTTTTCTTTCAAACTTTTTATCCTTGCTTTTTCCCCCAAATCCTCGGTTTCTTCTCCATCTACACCAAGAAATTGATAGCCAGCATCTTCTATTGATTTTTTTATATCAGCGACGGTCGTTAGTTTAGGGTCATAGGTGACATATGCTTTCTCTGCGCTGAGGTTAACGTGAGCTTTTATAACACCATCCAATTTTTTGAGTGCTTCTTCGTTTGTTTTTACACACATCGCACAGGTCATGCCACCAATTTTTATCACTGTTTTTTCATTGATCACATCATATCCAGCATCTGTCACGGCTTTATCTAAATCTGGGAGTTTAACTTTGTTTGGATCGTATTCTATCGTTGCAGTTTCAGTTCCCAGATTTACTTGTGCTTTTGTTACTCCGCCTAAATTGGATAATGATTTCTCAATGGTAGTAGCACAACTTGCACAGGTCATTCCTGAAATTTTAAGTTCAGTTCTTTTCAATTCTTTGCTCGTAGGTTTACCTCCCCAAAACCATCAATTAATAGTACGCACTATTTATAAAACTATAGATTGGCGTACCGAAATGTATTACTTTACAAAACCCGAAATATCTTTGATATTTCTAGTGATTCGAAATTTTCTAAAAATCATCAATATCCAACAGATATAAATCGTATTAATGTGACATCATCTAGGTGCTCGAATCCCGACACTTTCCGGGTTAATGATAGAAAAATGAAATTGACACTTAATACTGGTTTTGTTACGGGGGTTCCTGTTTTTATTCTATTCAAAACATTTAAATTAAATAACAGCATAACAACTATTCTAGATATTTTTCTAAGGAGGTATAAAAAATGAAAAAGAAGATAAGGAATTTTTTTGAGACAAGCATGATTCTAGTAATTGTGCTTGCCTTTGTAATGCCGGTAGCAGCAACAATAACAAAACCAACATTATCGGAAGAAATCTTGGAAATGTCCGATGCTGAGTTTGAGTGGATACCATCTGACGCAAGTGGTTCACATACCATTGTGGGTAATGAAATCATACTGCATGAGACTGGACAGTTAGTAACGCTGGAGATCCAGGTCTCTGGTTGGGAGCCTAACCTGCTGAAGGCCGTGCAGGCAACTGTTGATTCGTCAGGATACTCAAATGGCGTAGGTGGTACATTAAATCCATTGGGTTGGCCAGGATCACCTCTGGATGGATGTTTTATTAACGCTAGTAGATCTGACTATGTGTTCTACGGTATGGCCCAGATCGACGCTGTGTATACAGGGGATCTTAACTATATGTGGGGTGCAACGCTCATTGTTGGTACAAAAACTGATGACGGTCAACCTTACTACTTCGGTACGCTCATCCTTGAAGTCCCTACCGATGCAAGTGGTACATACACGATTGATTTTATTGCTGATATTGATAAAACCTTTATGAAAGACAACAACGGACAAAATATATTACCTATTGCCTTGACTTCTGCGTTGATTACAATTAATGAACCTCCAAATAAACCAGCTAAGCCATCAGGTCAGACAAATGGAAAAGCTGGGACACCTTACACGTATTCCTCAACCACCACAGATCCCAATGGAGGCCAGGTGTATTACTGGTTTGACTGGGGAGACAATACTACTAGTGGTTGGGTAGGACCATATGCATCAGGTGCTCCAGGAAATGCAAGTCACACATGGACATCGCAAGGTTCTTATAACATCCAAGTAAAAGCCAAAGATGCTTATGATACGGAGAGTATCTGGTCAGATCCGCTCAGTGTCACTATGCCGAAAAACAAGGCATTCACTTTCAACTTTAATCTGCTAAGTTGGCTGTTTGAACGTTTTCCAAATGCGTTCCCGATACTCAAAACCTTGTTAGGAGTATAAATCAACACTAAAAACCCTCCTCTTTTTCTTTTTTAATGCTTTAAAAACCTGGTTTTCCATACTTTTTTATCCTCCACAAAACCTAGGGTTTTTAGCTGGGCAGAAACTATTTAACTAGAAAAAGAATTTGTTAATACCAGGGGTTACAAAACGAAATGAATAAGATAACAATATTCGGTAAAAGAGCTATATTGAAAACAACAATGATTGTTATAGTGGTATTATTAGTTATAGTGCCAAGTGGTGTAGTGACAGCACATCAAAACGAGAAGTTACAAAAAACTTATGAATTAAAAATAGAAAAACAGAAATTTTATCCCCCTGAATGGAGACAATTAACCGGCAACGGATTTGGAAAAGAAACTAATTTGGCAACAAGGGGAATGGCGATCTACAAAGACGAACTATATATTGGTACGCATAATGTTAAATTCCCTAAGTTACTACAGAATATATTCCCTAGAGTATCTAAGTTATTACAGAATTTATATCAATTATCACCAAATATACTCCCAAAACTTTTACATAGGGGTCCTCTTTTTAGAATAATTTTTAAGTTGGTACATTCTCTTCGCCGTTGTACTATAAGAAGGGGGTTGCATTTAGCTGTAAAACCTAGCGAGGGCTGTGAAATTTGGAAATATAATTACACCACAGACTCATTAATCCAAATTGTAGGTAATGGTTCAATAACTGGAATGAAGTCAGGTTTTAATTATACCTTTAATTGTCTCGCCTCAGTAATCACGGAGTTTGAGGGCAAATTGTATGTTGGAACGTGGAATACACCCATTGGAAGTTTGCAGAATCCTCATCGAAAAGGATGTGAAATCTGGCGATATGACGGTACAACATGGGAGCAAGTAGTAGGACATAACGCTCCAATAATGAAAGGGGGATTTGGCAACTTTAATAACGTAGGTATATCCAGCATGGAAGGATTCAACGGCTACCTCTATGCGGGTACAATGAACTGGGATTCCTCCTCATGCGGTGGCTGCGAAATCTGGAGAACACAGGATGGAGTGCAATGGGAGCAAGCCGTTGCACACGGATTCAAACAAAACATGTCAACATCTGATTTAGTAACAGGAGTAACCAATACGTACGTTTGGAGTATGGAAATATTCCAAAATCAACTATACGTAGGAACATTTAATTCTCGCTATAGGTTAGTTTGTAACGCTGGTATGGGCTGTCAATTATGGCGAACCGACAATGGTAAAAACTGGAGTAAAGTAAATCTCCCAACGGGAATTACTGGTGTTTATCAGGATGGTTTTGGTGAACCAGAAAACTACGGTACTCGAACGATGGTTGTATACAACAATGAGTTATACGTTGGTACCGCTACAAATCTCATCCATGGTAAAGGCTGCGAGATATGGAAATACGATGGTGTCAATTGGATGCCAGTGATTAGCGTTGATGTACCTGGAGTGAAACCTACTGATATAAAGTATAGTGGCTTTGGAAATCCTCTGAATAAGTATGCGTGGTCTATGACTGTTACTTCAGATAACAAACTATATGTTGGCACTGCAAACGGTAAAATTATTAATCTAATCGAACCAAAGACCGAAGGATGTGAAATCTGGTGTTACAATGGAACAGAGTGGATGCCGGTTGTAAAGGATGGTAAAGGTGAAAAACCTAACGGCTTTGGCAACATAAAAAATGAAGGAGCACGATCGATGATAGAATACCCAGTTGGAAGCGGAAATGTTGTAGTTGGAACGTTTAAACTAGTTAGCAATAGACCTTTTATCCCACAGGAAGGATGTGAAATCTGGATGAGAATTGTATAAACAGGTTTTCAATCCCTTTTTATCCTCCCACAAAACCCAGGGGATTGGTTTTTACTTAGGTAGAAAAACGTTAAAAGACTTTTAAAAAACTGTATTGTTACGGATGTTGCAATATTATTTCATGCCAAACATTTAAATTTACCTGTTGTATTGTAATTATATAAAAGGGGCGAAAGATATGAAAAAATATTTGTTAGGTGAAAAGTCTGTGATAGCTCTAGCAATTTTATTTGGCGCTGCAGTTATCATTCCAAGCATAAGTGGTATAGGGTTCTCAGAAACAAGTAACTCAGAAATAATTATCCCAGCAATACAGGATAGAGGATTTAATGCATCAATTACTAGACCAGTAAGAGCATTATATCTAAATGATATGAAAATATGGCCAAAATCCGGTACATTTAGGCTTATCCAAAGAGGGATAGTATTTGGAGATATTACAATAGAAGCTAGTGCTATCGATGATACTTATGGAATAGATTATGTAGAAATTTTTATCGATACAACCCGAGTAGAGACTGACAACGAGTCTCCATATACATATTATTGGAATGAATGGAATCCAGGAATTCATATAATAGATGCCAGAGCATA
>JAUWBM010000192.1 GCA_030601705.1 Thermoplasmatota archaeon | reverse complement strand
GGCAGGTTTTCTGAGACACCCGCCAAAGGCGGGTGCGCCTGCCCAAGACGCAAATGTTTTCTAGAAAAAGAAGGTTTTCTGGGTGAAACAGGGAGGCGCCTTAAAAGGCGGGGATTTAAACCCTTAAAACTACATTAAATATCATAAATGCGCCCGCATATCCTGCATTAGGCCAATCAACTCCTTCGACACCCCAAGTATCTGAGCCATCACCATCATAGGTAGTCCATGGTGGAAAACTATCAACAATAAAGTCTTCATAACTTTCAAAACCATCTGAAAAAACACCTTTGATGAATAATGGGTTATTACTTGATTCGCCTGCTCTGATATCAACTTTTTCATAAGATTTCATCACTTTTCGTACATCATCAGTATTTGCTGTCACAGATGCGGTGGTAAGAATCATTACCGTTGCAATCAGCAAAACGCCCGCTTTTTTCAATATATTCTTTCTATTTTTCATATTTTTCCCCATTTATTATTTTATTATTGATTTTAATATTGTGGCAATGTTATATAATAGTTTCTGTTTATAGTTCCGGTGAATTTTAGGCTGATGTTTGTTATTTGTGGTCAAGAAATTGAGTATGGAAAATTTTAGAGGAGTGTTAAAAACCTTCAGAAGTTCTTTATCATCTAAATGTTTTAACCCATTCGTAAACAGGTTCAACAAGCTCTCTGATACGTTCCTTTTCTTCATTTATTGGCGAAGGTTTCCAACCATCGTCAGGTTCAAAATGAAAATCTGTAACAGCACCCACTCGTTCTTCTTCAGGTTTAAATACTATTTTAAGAGACATACCAAATTCGGCGTCCCATGGATCAATCCCATGTAATTCATTTGCAATCGCTACTTTACTCCCTTCCACTACTCCATATACCAAGACTATGGGAAGTCTCCTCAATGATGATCTTCCACTCCAACCAGCTATAGTCCAGGTGTGAACCTTTGCTTTTAATGGCATTTCAACCCACTCAGTTTTTTGGAGATTGCAATCGAGATTCCAGCAGTGAGAACGAACAGGTACCCAAGTGTCACCACATTTCGGACATCGTGTTCCCCAAATTTTTCCATCAAGTAGCCCTTTGAAAAACCGACTGTTCCACCCGTGTCTAATCGTATAGAGCTGATCATAATGAAGGAATTGATTCATCGCGTTTCCATCATCAGAGATTTCATGACCAACAAAGGCAAGACCTGTCTCTTTAACATTTTCTGGTCTGTAGGATTTTTTCTCCGTGAAGTTTGGTTCTTCTGCGAATTTCTTCCTTTTTTTTATAACCATAGTCTCGCCCATTTTTAACTCCTCCTCAATATAAAGTTCGAAATACTTGTTCCTGTACCAGCATGGCTGTTTACTATGCCACATTCTGGATCAGGGACCTCGGTTTTTTTGCTAAGATGCTTTTTCGGAATCATCCCAGAAAGTTGATAGAAACATTCTATGGTACTCATGATACCAGTTGCACCAACTGGGTGACCATAACCCATCAACCCTCCACCCGGGTTCATAGGTATCTCCCCATGCATATGTGTGCTTTCATTGCGCAAGAACTGAGCAATGTTATTTTCATCTGCAAGATACAACGCTTTATAGATCTGTGCCTCTGACGTAGAGAATGCATCATGGATCTCACCAAAATCAATTTCTTTCAATGGGTTTTCTATACCCGCCATCTTATATGCATGATCTGCTGCATTCCGGCATGCGCCAAACTCAGTCATCTCAGGATAGCCAGGACCATAACGCTCAGTCCAACCCGGGAAGTTTAACCGATCCCCAGCACGGATGGTGCAACTGGACAGACCCATACCATCAATGGTAACATATCCATCAGGATTAACCTTTTTAGCATATTCCTCTGAACAGACGAGAACAAAAGCTACTCCCCGAGACATAAGACAACAATCATATTTCTTAATTGGATAAGAAATAAGACGGGAGTTCATTACATCCTCCACGGTTATATATTTGTGTTCGTTTCGATACCACTGAGCCTTAGGATTGTCCATAGAGTTATTCCTGTTTTTCACACCAATTGTTGCAACATCCTCCTCGGTCACATTATTGTCTTTCATCCATTTGTTCGCCATTGCTGCATAGTAAATTGGATATATCCCTCCAACCAATAATTCATATCTTATATCAGATGCGAGAGCAATGAATTCACTGCCCTGAGATTGAGAAACTGAGTCCATTGTCTCCCAGCCAACAACACCAACAACATCATGGTGACCGGACATTACTGCAAGAGCTGCGGCGTACAATGCTGATCCACCAGTATTGCCACCGTTTTCAACACGGTAATGTGGAACTCCTACCAACCCAAGATGATCATGGATGATCCATTCAGAACAGAGTTGATGTCCAAAATGCACAGAGAAGTGAGAATAAATCATCAAGTCAATGTCTCTCATAGAAAACCCCGGTATGTCTTCCCGTGTTTCCCTTATGCATTCTGCTGCTCCACCTTCTATACTTTCAAAACCAGTTGGACCATAGTCAAATGGCGTTGTGGCTCCACCTATTATACATACTTTTCTCGTCATATTCAATACCTCTTCCTCACGAGACTAAAAAAATTTTGAAATCCCCTGTCTCACTGAAATACGTAACGGCAAGTTTATTAAAAAATGTTTTCTTTTTATTAAAACACTAAATTTTTATTTTATTTGAATACCCCGCAGCTTGCTGCGGTTGGGATGGAACAACTGCAGAAAGACGTTAAAATCTCTTTTGTATTAGACTAAGTTGATGATAGAATTACAACGTGCAAGTCATTGTGTGTATAAGATTAGATAT
>JAUWBM010000042.1 GCA_030601705.1 Thermoplasmatota archaeon | reverse complement strand
CGGTATTATTGTGGGGGATGTAGAGCTAGAGCATTTGGATACACAGGTGATTATTTAGCTCCAGATCCTGGGTGTATATTTAACAAAGAATCTTGGGATAAATTGAAATTTAGTTTTTAGAATGATTTAATGTGCAGAGCCGATTAAGGAAAACACATAAAGATTTCATAAAAATCATATGAAAAAACCGTCAGGTGGTTAACAGAAAAATGGTTTTATCGTATCAGAAATGGCTCTAGATCCATTCAAATTCAATTAAATGCATCTTCACCTTTTCAGCTTTTACTTGGTTCCAGTGATATTTCCAAAACGGTTTCAAAGCATCGATCAATTCATCAGCTGAATCAAAACCTTCCTTCTTAATAATCTCAGGGTTAAACAAATCCTGATATCCGATAAGCCGGATATCCTTGATAACTGCAAAACCGATTCGTTTCCTCTCAAACTTCACTTCTATCTTTTTATCAACTCTTAGACCGAACCGTTGAATATAGGTTTTTCCTCTTATTGTTGCAGTTACCCGTTTCTGTCTCAATGGTTTTTCTAACCGTTCAACAGTAAAATTAACAGGTACGTTAGTTTCTTTCAAACTAAAAATCCCTTCTTATTTCTGTTTTTTTCAAGGATATGATTTCCATTCATTCCTTTAAAAAATTCAATATCTTCCATCTTGTTTTTATTCATTCACCTAAGTTTTCTCATATACCTGTAAAAGATTTAAAATCCATTCCCAGCTTTTTTTGAATAAATTTACTTACTACTTCAGCCCCATTTGCCGCTAATTTTCCGTTTACTGTTACAGATGCAGAGGCTGTTAGACTTTTTCCAGTCATCTCACGTACTACTCTATATGTGTCGTCTCCAAAGATAAATTCAAACTCAACTCTACAGGGATCTGAATGTTCTGCATTTTCACGTTTTATCTGATCTGCCGATGTCCTTGTAGCAACAGGACCGTATAACACCCAAGCTATGGCCTCAAAAATAGTTGATTTTCCTGCTCCATTAAAACCAATCACACCTGTTACTCCATCAGGAAATTCTATTAATGAATCCTTGAATTTTTTAAAGTTTTTCAGCCTCAATGATTTCAGTATCATCTTAACTTTTTTCCTAACTCTTTTTTTCATCTATTAGTTTATAGCAAAAATCAATTTAAAAAAGATTTCGGTTAATATAAAAATGCTGTATAAGCCTGTTTTTCTACTTACACACTAGGTTAAACGTGCATATTAGGACTAAGTTCAGCATTTTTGCTTTATTTATGGCAAAAACAATGTTTTCTTTTTTGCAGGCGAAATTTTATTAACCACCAACGCCTAAAAACGAATTAGTGAATAATTATGAGCAGAAATCAATCGATACCTTTGTCGTTTGAGCAAAAAAAACAATTAACTATTTTCCCAATTGTGTTGGGATCGGGAAACAACCCAACTGGACAATTCCTACTTCTGCCCGTCATATCCAATTTTTTAAAAATTCGTGCTGAGGGGGGTTTGCTGGTGAGATTGTTAAAGGACATTGCGGACGCTGCTGAGGAAGCTAAAGGATTTGGTAAGGAGAAAATGACAGTTAACGCAGGTGAAGAACCTCAGTACGCGCGTGTAGGGAAACATTTTGTGTCTGTGTGATATAACAATGACTGAGACCTCAGCTATTTCGTATGCGATTGGTGTTTACAACAATGGCCGAGGCTAATTTTGATCTGGGGGGAACTCACCATCTCTCTCAAAAAAAGAAGGGTATCAGATGGTAAAAGTAGGCTATTGCGGAGTGTGGATCCGAGATCATCTCTGCGAGGTAAAAGAAGATTATATCCAAAGTATGTCGAGCAGATACAGGAGTGAGATGAAGGAGACTAAGAATCATGTTAGCTCGTATCATTCATTTTGTAAAATGGTTTATGTGCTTGAGAGCCTTGGTCTTCTTGAATTTACACGTGAGGAGCCTGCTAGTCGAGATTGGCTTAAGCATAGAAAGTATTATCGGATTAAGCCAGGTATGGAAAATAGTTTGAAGTGGGAAAACCCGCAGAAGTATTATGAGACTAAAGCTACGTAGTTTATAATTAATTATGCTTAAAGCTACATAGCTATTAGCGATTTTCTATACTATATGAATGGTAAACCATTAATAATAATATTTTGAGTTTAAAAGCTGTTTTAAAAAATAATTTTCATTTTTTTATTTTTTTATTAACTTTTTTATATTCAGATTTAAAGCTCTTTTTTTCTATATTCTATTAAAAATTTTAAAATCATAAAAGAGCATCATCTTTTATAATTTATTTCGGTTTATGCCCTTAACCGAAATATAAGTTTATAGATAGAATTTTGATAAATTTTTAAAAAATTTAATTTTTTGAAAATTTTTGATTAACGAAATTATTAAATTCTCTTTTTGATTTATGTTGTTGGGATCAGGAAGGTTACATTTTCATAACTTACCATCAATGAGTTTTGATTGTTCCTTTCTGGTCCTATTGCCATTTTGATATTTTTGCAACAAACGTTTATATATGAGCGGTGACAAAAAGGTAACTCGATGGTAAGTTATGAAAAAGGCAAGTGAAAATAGGAAAGAAAATATAGAAAATAGGCTGGTGAAATACGACAGTTTAACAGAACAGGAAAAACAGCGATTAGTTAACCAGTTGAAACAAGATAAATCTAATTTAGAAACAAGAATTAAGGAAAAACAGAACATCATTGATTATCTAGTCAATTTAATCAGGAAAGAGGAGAAAAAAGAAATTCATGTTGTAATCAGTCTTTTTAGCGGTTGTCTCAATGAAGTTAAGGTTTTTACTGAGGTTGAGAAAGCCAGGGAAGAGTATAAAAAGCAAATTTTGGAAGCTGGTTTTTCCAGTGTGGAAGAGTACGAAGAGCTCCTTAGGAGTGCCATTGTTGAAAAAGAAGAGCCTCGTTTGTGGGAAAACATCGAGGTGCATTAAAGTGGATATCTCCGATTTAGCGGATTACAATCTAATGGAGATCATGAGACTGGATATTACATATATGCGGAGGGGTGCATAAGATGAGCAGAAGAGAATTGGAAAACGACAACATCTTGATAAGAACCTGGCATGGGGGTATGGTGGTATTCGATAAAAAAGAGCGCAAAAGCTACAGTGTTTTTAACAACTACGACAAGAATATGATTTGTCTCATAGATATGGCTTTGGAGTCTTTTAACGATAAGACTACCAGGGAGCAACTAATAGCAGATGTACAGACCATTAATGATAAGCATTACCACGTTGATTTATGCTTTGAAGAGTCAACAGTTAAGAAAATACCTATGAAAATGTTGAACACGGTTGAAGATTTACAACAAAGACTAAGGAGCATACCAGATAAGCCGGTGAATATTAGGGTCAAGTCTCCTGACAGTTGGAGTACTGTTAACCAGGTTAATATCCCACGTATTTTAAAGCACAGTGTTGTAAAATGTAGCGGTCATTACACTGACGACTATGCTTATGATGATGCGAATAATTTCGGCAGGGATGCATCTTCTGACGGCTGCAAACTGAGCATACTTAACGATTTACAAGGGGATGCAGGGAATCATAGCTACATTAAGTGTTATTGGGACAACAAAGACAAGGAGTTTATTATCTATTATGGCCAATGGTTAAGCTACCGGGCAAAGCCTACGGATAGCCTTAAACTTATTTTCAAATAAAGGGGTTTGATATGACTATAAAATTAAAACAAAGAATATTATTGCAGGCCATAGACATACATCGACATTTGGTAACTGAAATAAAAATACAGTTTCTAGAAAATAGTATACGTATCAAATCTGTGGATCCAGCTCATTATGAAATGGTTATTACCGATATCCCGAAACATGCATGTGAAGAGTATGACTTAAGAGATGGTGAGCTGGAAATAGGCATTGATTTAATAAAACTCAAAGAGTTCCTAAGGCTATTCAAAAAAGACGATGTTCTCACGTTTGACTATGACCCTGATACTAATAGGTTGATCGGTAAACAGGGTTTTCTCACACGAGGTATGGGTCTTCTTGACACGGCCGGCTGGAACAGCGAAAAAATCCCTAAAGTAGAGCTGAAAAACATGGTATCTGTTGATACCAAAATCTTTTACGCCAGTCTTAAAGGCATTATATCAAGCAAAAACTATGAGCGAACCTCCATCATAGTAATACGAGATGGGGTCATGTTGGAAAAAATTGATGAGGACGAGGACAAAGACAAAAGGGATAGAGCTGTTATCATGCAGGATACGAGAGCTTTAACAGTAGATCATTGTAAGACTGGTGATAACAATTATACTATTTTCAGAAGTGACATCTTAATCAAGCAGGTAAACGAGTACAGGAAATGTTTTGACCATGTGACCATAGAAACCAGTCCAGAGGAACCAATACGGATTACTGCCAATAACGATAGTTTACAGGTTGAATACTGGCTTGCCCCTATCATTCCAGATGAAAGCTACGGACGGCAAAAAATGGTAGAAGAGCAAAAAGAAGAGATAAAACCCAAGCCGGAAATAAAAGAACCCCTGGAGGCTATAAAAGAGATTGTTAAGCCTACAGAGTTCGATAGGGTAGAACCTGTTGATGGTACTGTTGACGGTATAGAGTATGCATCTGACGAAGTTAATGATCCAGAGGTCTATGGAGATGCGGAGCTTGAAGACAGCCAAGAAGAGTATATTGAAAGATATAAGGATAAACCGGAGCCAAAATCGAAAGAAGGAGTTAAACCAATAGTTATACCGATCCGTAAACCAAAACATCAACCATATAAAAAACAACAGTGGTCCCAGGACATGGAGCATGTTAGGGATGCTATCGAAAAACATCGGCTTAACAGGGATACGAAACAGGATAGGATCAAACAGGTAGCGGAATACAAAGGTTTTGTATTTTTTATCAACTGGCCGCAGACAAAAACTAAGCTAAGCTATGTCAAAATCAAGAATAAGGGAGGAGACCAGATCATACAACAGGTATTACCAGATGGTTATGTTCTCATTGCCTGGTTTAAATGGCACGAAAACGGATGGATCGCTCAGACTGTTAAAAAAGCGGAATAGGGTGAAGATGTCCCCTGGCCCCTTGGAACGGTATCAGGAATTTAAAAAACAACTACAAGAAATGGAGGTGAAACATGATAATAAAATTTGCAAAAGACCTCACAAAAGAGGTCCTCACCATCGGCAAAAAAGCAGTTGACGCAACATACAACATCGTGAAATAGAGATGGTAGTAGTATTCACTAAGAGCATAGAGGGCAATTTATCGTTTATCCGTTCCATATTTCTCCTGTTTTTCGCTCGTCTTGGTGAGAAATACCCTACTTTTATTATTTATTCATTCTTTTTAACGATATTTTCCAACCTTTTGAATTTCCCACTACACCAATTTTTACCAAAAAATCTTTATATTCAGCCTTTTATTAGTTCCATATAAACCTAGGTGAGGGATGCCAATTAATTCATTACACTGTTCGTGAATTAGTTTTACCTGATGAGGTTGAAAGAAATACTTTGTCAATTATAATTCCAGCTTGGAATGAAGGAAAAATTGTGTATGACAACTTACAACATGTAGAGGATGTTTTTAATGAGTTTCTTTATAATTCTGGTTTTAGTTATGAGATAATCATGGTTGATGACGGTTCTATCGATAATACATATAATCAGGCATTGAGGGCAGCTAAAAAAAATGGGCGAATCAGGATTGTTCATAGAGAGGAAAATGGAGGAAAAGGCTCAGCGTTGAAATTTGGTTTTAAATTCTGTTCTGGAAGATTTGTAGCTTTCATGGATGCTGACTTAGATTTACATCCAAAGCAAATTCCTTGGTTTATTGACCACATGAAAAAACATGATGCAGATGTCACGATTGGCTCAAAAAGACATCCGCTGTCAAAAGTTAATTATCCTTTTTCAAGAAAAGTTTTAAGTCAAGCTTACCACATTCTTACCAGAATTTTATTCCGTCTAAACTTAAGCGATACACAGGCTGGTTTAAAATTATTTAAACGTGAGGTTTTGGAAGATATTCTGCCAAGAGTTTTATGTAAAAAATACGCTTTTGATTTAGAGTTGCTTGTTAATGCGAATCATCGAGGACATAAAATTTCTGAGATTCCTATTGAGTTAAATTGGCAGAGATCTCAAAGCAGGCTTACGCTTAGGGATATATGGAATCTTTTGTTAGATACGGCAGCGATTTTCTATCGTTTGAAAATTGTAAAACATTATGATCGTGTTAAAAAATGAAAATCTTGATTTTCAATTGGCGCGACATTAAAAACCCTGAGGGTGGTGGTGCGGAGGTTTTTACTCATGAAAACGCCAAACGATGGGTTAAATCGGGAAATAAAGTCACCATTTTTACTTCCGCGTTTGAGGATTGTAAAAAAGAAGAAACGATTGATGGTGTTCAAATTGTAAGAGCGGGTTGGAAATATTCTGTTTATTCGAAGGCAAAAACTTATTATGAAAAGTTTTTTTCTCATGAACGCTTCGATGTGATTATTGATGAAATCAATACACGGCCTTTTTTTACGCCAAGATTCGTGAATCAAGGGGAGAAGATAGTTGTGTTGATTCATCAGCTAGCACGAGAATTTTGGTTTTATGAAACTCGTTTTCCCATAAATTTTGTTGGCTATCATTTTCTTGAAGATAGGTGGCTTAAAAGGTATAGAAATCTTCCAGCAGTTGCTGTTTCTGATTCTACAAAGAATGATTTGGTTGATTTAGGTTTCAGAAATGTTTTTGTGGTTTCTGAAGGACTTACTTTTAAACCTTTACGAAAAATTTCAGAAAAAGAGGAAGAGCCTGTTATAATTTATGTTGGAAGGTTGAAACGAGCGAAAAGACCTGACCATGTTGTCAAAGCTTTTAGCATGATTTTAGAACAAATACCTCGGGCAAAACTATGGATTGTTGGAGATGGATATTTACGAAAGGAGTTAGAGCAGATGGCTGGAAACAGTGTGAGGTTTTTTGGTTATGTTTCTGAAAAAGAGAAGATAAACTTACTTTCAAAAGCATGGGTGTTGGTGAACCCTAGTATTAGAGAAGGATGGGGTATAAATATAATTGAAGCAAATGCCTGCGGGACTCCTTGCATTGCCTATGATGTCCCTGGATTAAGAGATTCTATTGTTGACGGGGAAACGGGTTTACTTGTAAAAGAAAATTCAGATGTTGAAAGTCTTGCAAAGACCGTTATTGAATTTTTAGAAAATATTAAGTTGAGACAGAAGTTCAGTAAAAATGCTCTAGAGTGGTCGAAAAAATTCACCTGGGATAAAGGTGCTGAGGAGTTCATAAGAGTACTTGAAAGCGTCACTCGGTAAAATTGGATTGATAGAAATGTTGGGGGCATGGCATCAGAAATTGCGTTTTTTCAGTGATAATGATTTGTTTAAACATACAAGCATTATGTTTATTGCAACGATTGTAGCGGGAGCTTGCAACTACTTTTATCAGCTTTATATGGGTCGTGCTCTTGGTCCAAATGAGTATGGTGTGTTTGGTTCGCTCTTTGCCATTTTTTATATTATTTCTGTGTTGACAGCAACCATCCAGACAAGCGGAGCGCGTTTTGTTTCAAAGTTCATTGGTGAAGGAAAAGAAGAAAGAATCCACTATTTTATACAGGGATTGCTAAAAAGAATGTTCTTCCTAGGAATTGTTATGTTTTTGTTTTTTATTTTTATTAGCGGTTGGCTTTCATCGTTTCTAAAAATAGATTCAGTCATTCCAGTAATAATACTTGGAAGTATTTTTTTATTTTCTACCCTTCTTCCTGTTAATTTAGGTGCCCTACAGGGATTACAACAGTTTGTGTTTCTTGGATCCAACGGGGTTTTGAATTTTGCATCTAAACTTGTATTTGGAATAGCTCTGGTGACCATTGGATTTGGAGTAAATGGTGCACTTGGAGCGGTTGTTATAGGGTCTGCAATTGCTTTAATTGCATCCTTTATTCCTTTAAGATCATTTTTATCAAAGGTTAACTCAGGAAAAACAGACTTTAAATTTTCAGAATTATATAGATACTCCCTTCCTACGATGGTAGCTATGTTCTGTTTTACAGTTCCTGCAAATGTTGATGTAATTATTGCCAAACATTTTTTTTCAGCAAATACCGCAGGGCTTTATACTGCTGCGACAGTTCTTGGGAAAATAATTTTATTTATACCCGGGGCAGTCGTGGCTGCAATGTTTCCAATGGCTTCTAAGATGTATGCGGAGAAAAGGGATACCAGCCATCTTTTGAATATAAGTTTACTATACACAGGACTGATATCAGGTGCAATGGCAGCGGGATACTGGTTTTTTCCCTCTCTAGTTATGAAAATCCCGTTTGGATTGGAGTATGTCGAAGTTGCCCCAGTGGTACAATTGTATGGCATGGCGATGCTTTTCTTTTCATTAACAGTTGTATTTATGCGATATAGTCTTGCAATTCGTGATGTAAAATATGTTTATTTGTTTGCATTTTTTACATTACTTGAGATCGGATTGTTGACTGTTTTCCATGCTTCAATGATGGAGATGGTCTGGATATTACTTGTGGTTAATGCAGCTTTGCTAATTTCTAGTATCATTTATGTTCTCAGGAGATTATTACTTCTCAAGAAGCCATATGGAGCATCTGCGGATGAAGGATGAATCTTTGATTTCTGAAATTATTCTCGCTGATAATCTTAGGAAATTTTTAAAAAAATTGGTAAGGGGATATGAAAAATTTTGAAGAAAAGATTCCAGAAAAATTAACTGGAAGATTAAAAAAATGTCTAGATTTTTCTGGCAATCTCACAAATAAAAGAATACTAAATATCGGCTGTTCTTTTGGATGGTTCGAAAAGTTTGCTGTGAAGGAACAATGTAAGGAAATTATTGGAATAGATATTAATGAGGAAAATATAGCAAAAGCAAGAAACTCTATCAATGACAATAGAGTTACATTTATCCAAGAAGATGCTCTCAATCTAACTCGATTTAAAAGAGAATACTTTGATATTGTCACAATATTTGATGTAATAGAACATCTATCTAAGAATTTGGAAAAAGAACTATTTAAACAGGTTTATCGAATATTGAAAATTAATGGTAAACTTGTTATTTCTACTCCATATGATTGTTTCCTTTCAAATATATTAGATCCGGCATGGTATTTTGGACATCGACATTATTCTCAAAGAAAAATACCATCCTGGTTAAAGCAAGAAGGATTTGAAATTGATAGTATAGAGATAAAGGGTGGATTTAATGAATTGATTTCGATGATTATTTTCTATTTTTTTAAGTGGGTTTTTAAAAAAGAGATGCCGCTGAAGAACTATTTAAATAAAAAAAGAGATTATGAATATAACAAGCAAATCGAAAATGGGTTTGTCACTTTATTTATTGGAGCCGTTAGAAAATGAAAGATAATCCTTTGGTTTCGGTTGTGATACCAACTTACAACTCTGAGAAAACGTTATCAAAATGTTTAGAGTCAATTAAAAATCAAACGTATGAGACTGTAGAGATCATCATCGTTGATAATTTTTCTTCTGATGCAACACAGGAGATTGCTGGGAGACAAGGTGTTAGGGTTGCCGAAAGTAATGCAATTAGATCGAAAGCAAGAAACATTGGGATGCAACAATCTAAGGGTTATTTTATTCTCTCAATTGATTCAGATATGGAGTTAACTGAGCGAGTTATAGAAGAGTGTATAAAAACTTTTCAACTAGACGAAATAGCTGGGGGAATTATAATCCCTGAAAAGTCGATCGGAAGCAATTTTTTGGTTGAGATAAGGGATTTCGAAAGGAGTTTTTATGCTGATACTAAAATTGAATCTGCAAGGTTTTTTAGAAAAGATTTGGTCGAAAAAGTAAGGGGATATGAGGAAGACGTGGTGTTCTATGAAGAGAGTACGCTGCCACAAAAAATAGAAAAATTAGGTTTCAATGTTAGAGCGAGAATAAAATCAGAAATTTTACATCATGAAACTATTTCACTTCAGAAATGGTTAAAAAAGAAATATTATTATGGAAAAACGGCTTATAAGTATAAAGAGAAATTTAATCAATATGCTTCCAAACAAATTAGTATTTTTTATAGGTTTTCTATTTTTCTTAGAAATAAAAGATTTTATTCAAAGCCTTCACTTGCTCTAGGAGTTTTAATTTTAAAACTTTTAGAATATTTTGCTGCTGGATTGGGGTATGTGGCTGGAAAAAAGGAAAGTGATAAAATCAATTAGGATATCGATTATGACAATAATTGATTATTATATGATCGAAGTTCTATGCAAGAAGTGAGAGGAATGAGAGATTTTCTATTAAAGCTCTGGAATTATTCTGAAAGTATAAACAGAGAAAACTTTCTTTCATTATTAGAAAAGAATGGTTCAGCAAAATTACTTGATTTGGGATGTGATGATGGTGAATTTACAATTGAAGCTTCTAAGCTAATTGGGACCAAGATAGTATATGGCCTTGATGTAGTTGAAGAAAGGCTTAGTAAATCTGAGGAGAAGGGTATTAAAATTATCCGATCTGATTTGAATAAAGAGTTACCAATAAAGGATGATTTCTTCGATGTTATAATTTCAAATCAGGTAATTGAGCATCTAATCGATGTAGATCTTTTTGTTGAGGAAATCTATCGGATTCTAAAACCTGGAGGATATGCAGTTATTTCAACTGAAAATCTGGCCTCTTGGCATAACATCTTTGCTTTACTCTTCGGGCAGCAGGCGTTCTCACAGACCATTAGCAAAAAATCACATGTGGGTTGCAAGTTATCTCCGCATTACTGTGAGAGAACAGGTGAATGGGCTAAAAACAAGGGACCGATACATAATAAAATTTTTGCATATGGGGGATTAAAGGAAATTTTTGAATTGTACCAGTTTAAAGTGGAATCATTACTTGGGAGTGGATATTATCCCATGCCTACTAGATCATTAATGAAAATTGCTGGCAGAATAGATCCAAGACATACGCATTTTATAACGGTTAAGGTAAGAAAATGAAAGTTAATAGAAACTTTTACGAAAAAGAAGGAGTATATGGATCCTATTACACAGAAGGAATAAAACGATTTGAAAAAAGCTTGGATCTTATAAAATCAGCAAAACCAAAAAAGGTGCTTGATGCTGGTTGCGGAGATGGATTTTTTGCAGAAAAAATAAAAAATATGCTCCAAACAGAGGTCTTTGGCGTCGATATTTCGCAAGGTGCTATAGATGCTGCCATAGCAAAGGGGATAACTGCAAAAAGAGTGAATCTAGAAAGTAACTTGCCTTTTGATAATGAGTATTTCGATTTGATTTATTGTGGAGAAGTAGTAGAACATGTAGTTAATCCTGATAAAATGCTGAAAGAATTTAATAGGATCCTGAAAAAGGAAGGGGTGCTAGTTTTATCTACACCAAATCTCGCATGTTGGTATAACCGTTTTTTACTTCTTTTAGGATATCAGCCAGTGTTCGCAGAGGTTAGTACCCTTCATAAGAACCTTGGAAGAATGAAAATCAGCAGATTCTTTGAGAAGAGTATTCAACCGGTTGGTCATCTTCATGTTTTCACCTTACAAGCAGCTAAAGATTTATTGGAAATGCATGGATTTGAAATCGAAGAAGTTGATGGTATTCCTATCCTATTTAATGGTTTCGTATCTATTTTTGACAGAATATTTTCGGTTTCTCCATCTCTCGCAACAATTATGATTATAAAGTCTAGAAAAGGTGATTTTAATGGGAACTGTATAAAAAATGGGAAATGAAAAGATTATCGTAATTGGCTTGGATGGAGCGACTTGGGATTTAATCAATCCTTGGATGAGAGACAATAATCTTCCTACTATGAGAAAATTGACAGAAACGGGTGCATATTCGAATCTAACTTCTACTATCCCTTCATATACTTTACCATCATGGACTTCGCTGACAACGGGGGTAAATCCAGGAAAACATGGAATATATGATGTATTTATAGAAAATAAAGGAAGTTTAAAAACTGTTAATTCATATAATAGAAAAGTCAAATCGATATTTGAAATTTTAGATAGTTATGGTAAAGTATCAGTAGCCGTAAACATTCCTGGAACCTTTCCACCAGATGAAATTAATAACGGTGCAATGATAAGTGGAATATTAACAACACCCAGCGAGAACAGCAATTTTGTCCATCCCAAAAGCTTAAAGAACGATATTTCAGACTTGTTTAAAAAATCCTTTGAGCTTGAGAACTTCCAACTCTCAAGATACCTCAGTGATAAAAACAAAAATAAATTTATTGAAATATTAAATGATGTAGCTGAGGAAGAGGCAAATGCAACAATAAATCTTACCAGAAGATTTAAACCACATCTATTGTGGCATGTATTTAGAACCACAGATATAGCGCAACATTATTTATACGATTCAAAGGATATAAAAAGTGAAAACAACGAATATCTACTAAAGCATTATAAAAAGGTGGATTCGTTAATTAAGAAAATTATCGAAGATTTTCCAAAAAAACGAGATATCTTTATAGTATCTGATCATGGTTTTGCCCCTTTAAATAAATATTTCTATGTGAATACTTGGTTAGAAAGCGAGGGTTTGCTCAAAAGACAAAGAGAAAATTACCGTAGATATGTAAACCGATCCTTTATTGAACTCGGAGGCAGCCTAATCGATTTATTAACGGATAAAATAAATTTTCTCGATCAAACTATGTTAAGAATGTTGAAAACTAGGATTTTTAATAAGGCAATAAACAAAATAGTATCCGGTAATTCCATTGATTTCTCAAAAACTATGGCTTATTCTCCATCATATACCTCTCAAAGTATAAAGATAACCGAACAATCTGACATCAAAAGGAATAAGATTTTAAACGAAATTATACCTAAACTTTACAGGCTAGAAGATATAGAATCTGGTCAAAAAGTGATCGAGAGAGTATATAAAAGAGAGGACATTTATTCTGGTGACTATATATCTGAGGCTCCTGAGATTCTTATTACAACTAAAGAGGGTTACATACTTACTAACATGTTTTCGCCAGATAATGTTTTCTTATCTCCGCCTTCCTCATTACTTGGGGTTAAGACTGGTGATCATAGGCCAAATGGAATATTTATCGCCAGCGGAGAAATGATTAATAATTTTGGTATGATAGATACCATCCATGTATATGATATAGCGCCAACTATTCTTAGTCTTCTAGGGATTCCCATACCAAGGCATATGGACGGAAAAGTGATGAAGGAGCTTTTTTCAAATAAGATAGCGATTCCAAAATCAATTATATCCCAATACAAAAAAGAGCAAGTTAGGAATAAAATCAAAGAGTTACGAGACAAAGGAAAAATATAATCGATACAGATTACTAGCAAGATGAGACAAAATTAAGGAGCTGCAACTACTATGAACATCGATAAAAAAATCTCTGATTTAAAGTTATGCCTGATCGGTCTATTTCTGGGATTATTTTTAGGATTGATCTTACTAAGGGGTTTTATCTTTTCAAAAGGATTAGCATTTTGGTTAGATCTGGGTTGGGAATATAGCTCGAACATATATCCAACATATTATGTTTGGAATGAAGGTATACAAAATCCGGTTATAATTAATCACCTACTAGGAAAATCATGGCTCTATTTTTTTCCTCCGGAAATCGCCGAAAGACTAGTGTTTATCGTTATATTTATGATTATGGGCTTATCGATGTTCTATAGTACTTATAAGCTAACCTCAGACTCTAAACGCTCAAATATTATTCCACTATTTTCAAGTTTAATCTCAACTATATTTTTTATTGCTAACCCAATAGTAGTTATGCGTTTAGGGCATTGGCTTTTATTGTGGTATTATGCATTTCTTCCCCTCCTTTTTTATTTTTCTTATAAAAGTTTCAGAAAAATCCCATCGGTAACAAAGTCAGAATTTTTTAAAATGTCTGTTTATATATCCCTAATTCTATTTTTAATGTCTCCATCGATCAGAATGCCTTACTATTTCCTAGTCTTTCTCTTAGCGTTTATTGCAGGTTTATCTTATCCTTATCTCTCATATTTGAAGAAATCTTTTCTATTAATAATTTCAACAATTGTTATGTATATTCTCGTCTCTTTTGTCTGGATATTGCCTCTAGTATTAGGTTCATCTTCCAAACCTTCTGGTTATGTAATTACGAGCGAAATCATAGACCTTCTAAGTAGAAACTCAGGAATAATAAATGTACTATCTCTCAGATCTTTCTGGGCAACTAACTGGTTTGAAGAAGTATTTACACTTTCAGGTGATTTATCACTTATATGGGCTGTCTTTCTCATAAGCATACCTGCGCTTGCGTTTGCGTCATTGCTTCAGAGAAAGAATAGGATCGCGCTATTCGTAGGAGGGTTTTCTTTGGTAATTCTTTTTTTGGCTAAAGGCAGTCATCCCCCATTTGAAAATTTTTATAGCTGGCTAGTTCTTGACTCGCCTATAGCCTCCAGTTTTGGATGGCAGTTTAGAGGTGCTAATAAATGGAGTTTACTATTGATGTTTTCTTATTCCATTTTAATTGGACTTACAACAAGCACTCTTCTAGCCAAAGTTCAAAGAATGAATAAATTAAACTTTTTAAGAAAAAGTTGTTTCGGCATAATTATCGTTACCTTAATAATAATTCCATTATTATCTGCCTATCCTATGTTAACAGGAGATGTCAGTGGAAAAATGAAACCAAATGAATTGCCAGATGAATACATAGAAATGTATGAATGGCTGGATCAACAGAATTCAGAATTTAAGATTGCAATGTATCCTTATCCTCCAGTTTGGGGTACACCAAAACCAACAATTCGATCTGACACCTACTGGAATTTTATGAAATCAAAATTACTTGATAATAGTAGTGCTACTTCAGGAAAATTACTGAGTATATTGAATGTTAAGTATCTGATTGTGAGGAAGGATGTTCTTCAAAGTGAAGAAGGAAATCTTATTATATCTAGATTATTAGGTCAGAAAGATTTGCGGTTGATAAAAACTTTCGGCTTCTTAGAAGTATTTGAGAATAAAAACTACATCACTGAGGTATGCATACCGACGCAGGGCATAGTATCAACTGGATTGAATGAGTTGATTTCTTTAAACAGTTTGGATTCTTTTATTTCGACTAACTCTTCTTTATTAGCCTTAGATCAATCCACCAGCAATCTAAATCGCAAGTATGTCTTGGATTCTGGTAATATAATCTTTAATAGAGATACTTATAATCTAGTATCACTATTCTTTGATGAACAATATGTGGCTAAACCTTTTGAATTCATCAACCATCATAATCCATCTAAAATGTGGTCGAAGGCGTCTACATCCGATCCACTGCATGGAGAATGGCATAACTATCTAGATGGGAGAAATATTGAAAACTGGGACTTTGATTACAATAGTGGTTTGGTCTTCACTTGGGCGTCATCAATTTTAGAAGAGCCCCATTTGCTCAAAAAAGAAGACCTTCTCATAACATATAATTTTGAAGATAGCCTAACTGGATGGTATATTAATGCACCGAACACACAAAAAATGTTTTTGACTAATATATCTCATCATGATGATCACAGTGTTGCAATCGAACTTAATGCATCGGCAGGAGGATGGAAAACATTAAGCTCCCCTTTGATCCCTGTTAATTACGAAAGCCAATATAAATTTGAGTTTTACGCCAAGGGAAAAGATGCGTATAAGTTACATGCAAAAGTGGTGGAATATGATGAAACCAAAGAAATAATCGATGCTCAGTACATGAGTTCAATTGGCAGTGGTGACTTTGATTGGGAAAAAGTATCTTTCAATTTCATTCCAAGTTCCTCCGATACAAAATATATGCAATTACAGATTTGGCATGGCCATGAAACAAATCTAACTCTTCCAAATAAGATATGGATAGATGATATTAAAGTATACAATTTGAGTGATTATCTAAAACCAAATTCATTGGATATACCATTTAACGTCAAAAAAGATGGAAGTTACGAATTATTTATTAGGTATTTCAAAAACCAAGATGGGGGGAAAATAGGATTGCACCTCGATGGAGATCTACTAAATATAATTGAAACAGAAGATCAACTCAACAAGTTTACTTGGAACCATCTTAAAGCGTTAGATCTCAAACAGGGAAGTCACACTCTGACACTTGGGAACATAGGAGGATTCAATGCGGTCAACATTTTCGCTTTGATTCCCTCCATTGAATATAAAAATACAGAAAAAGAAATGTATAATCTCTTAAAAGATAAACGTGTGATTTGCCTTTTTGAGGCTGAAACTGACTTATACAGAAAAAACACGGAGGTTTTAAATGTTGGCGGGGGGGCAAGTAATGGCGAAGTACTTCCTCTGCAAGCAGATTCCAAGATATGGAAGGATATTGAGGTTCTGAGAGATGGAAATTATACAATAGCATTACGCCTAAACGGTTTTGCATCTCTAAAGATTGATAACCAAACATTCACAATCAATTCCACGGATTTAGATTTTGTTTACCTTGATCTTTATCTAGAACGGGGAGAACATAGAATGGAATTATTGCCTGAGCAGTACCAACCTATCACATGGAATTTTGATGAATCTGAAAATGATTTTGAAGAATGGAGAGAAAATACACCGGAAAGCTTAATTTATAGTTTGACCCTGGATAAAGAAAAAGAGACAAACTCTCTGAAAGCAGAACTCTTTAATGCAACCTGGGGATGGAAACTAATAAACTCGCCTCTTATCCCGATTAACTCTAGTAAAGAAGAGTATTTATTGAAATTTAACATTAAAGGAAAAAATGCACACGCGGTTCATGCAAAAATAGTCGAATACAACCAGAGTGAAAAGTTGATTCAAGCCACCCGCTTGGGGAGTATAGGTGATGGAACATTTGATTGGAAAAATGTTTCCTTCAAATTTAATCCATCATCTGAAAATACTTCGTTTTTGCAACTTCAAATTTGGCATGGACACAACACATCAAAACCCCTTCCAAACATACTATGGTTAGATAACGTGAAAATATATGGCTACGTCCCATCCCAAGTAGATGTTTTATGGATTTATCCTACAAAAGAAAATGAAACAATAGACGACCTCTTTGCACCACAAGAAAGCCCTGCGAAAATAATAACCTATGAAAAGATAAACCCAACAAAATATATCTTAACGATAAATGCAACCGCACCTTTCATGCTTTCCTTTGCAGAATCATACGATCCACTCTGGGCTGCCTATACCAGCAGCATTGAATATCAACCTATTCCATTGTATTCTGTAATAAATGGTTTCTGGATAAATAAAACAGGAAATTTAGAGATAATAATAAGATATAAACCGCAAGACTGGTTTGAAACAGGGTCTCTTATCTCCATAATCGCACTCATAGGTTGCACAGGATATTTATTCTATGATTGGAAGAAAAATGATGAACGAATAAAAATGATAAAAAGAAAGATGTATACCATTCTGAAAAAGAAAAAATGAACGAAAAGAAAATAACCAAAACTATTGTATGCCCAAAATGCGGAAAAATCATAAAAGGTAGGGGTTACCCCGGAGCCATAGCATTCGCCAGATGCCAAAGATGTCATACAAAAGTATTTTTCAAATTTACTGAAGGTAAACAACAAAAGCAGATAGAAAAAATCAAGCGACTTTTATTGTCACAAGTTCCATCCATCTCGGTGGTCATAGTCATCTTAGTTTCTCACTTCATGTTTTATAATGACGACCTGTTAACGTTAGTATCGTTTATTGTTCTGATATTAATCTTTGCCTTTTTCCAGTTTGATGCAAGAATTCCCATTGGCTACGCTTTGCTTATGCTTGGATTAACAGCAATAGCACTAGGTTTTATTAACAATGAAAATTTTGCTAACCAGCTAGCGATCTATGCATATTGGCTACTGGTAGTAGGTGTCACATGTCTATTAATAGAATACTTGAGAGAACAAAGAAAATTAAAGAGAAGGAAATACTCTTACTAATACCGATCCTTAGCTTAGTATGCCTCTTAACCTTCCACCCACACTTCAACTACCCATACTTGTTCCATGTTGATGAATGGTTTCATGTCGCCCAGGCAAAACAAGTGGTCATGCAGAGTAATACTAACTGGTACACCGGAGAGAACTTTAGCCTCGGGATGGAACGAGCATGGCACGGACTCCTCGCATCAATATACTTCCTTTTTAAACCAAGCATCGTTCAATGGAGTTACCTCCCAACCATTCTCCATGCTCTCGCGACCTTATCCGTTTTTTATTTTGTTTCCAAACTATATGGTAAGAATGAAGCTCTTATCGCCTCTCTTCTCATTGCCCTCATTCCCAGCAACGTCACTTTAGGTGGACCGGTTTTCCTTGTCCCCATAAATCTAAGCCTACTCTTTATTCCTTTAGCCTTGGTCTTTGCCTTCAGATTAACAAATATAAAACCACTATACAACTATCTCTCTCTTTTCGCTATAACAACATTCCTGCTCTACGCCCATCCACCAACAGCGGTGGTTCTCTTAACAATTTTAGGCTTCTACTTTCTGTTCAACATCTTTTCCAAAAATGATGAATGTAGGCAAAACGCAAAACATCTCTTTATTATAATTTTCATCTCAATCCTTTTCTCAATACCAAACTATCTCCTGGAAATACAGCAAAGAGGTCTCGAAACATTGAAATTTAACTTCTGGGTCAACATTCAGGGCATACCGCTATTATATGGTATAATTCCAACGTTTTTCTTTGTCATAGGCTTTTACTTTCTCATAAAAAGAGAAAACAAAGAAACCTGGAGCCTTCTGCTTACATCAATTGTTTTAATACTCAACATAATTATTTTTACAGTATCAGGCTCAACCTATCTTTTGCCCTACCCGCGAACCCACATTCCGCTTTTTCTGCTAATGTCCATAATTGCAGGTCTTGGGTACACAAGGCTCTTAACATATAAAAAACCACATAAAATCGGTGTAATACTCATGGTAATCTGCATAATTGCTACAACCAGCCTCGCCATCAATAGAAACATCAACACGTCTTATTATCAACTCGTTGATGACAGTGATTATGAAGCCTTTTTATGGATAAAGGAAAATACACCAACAAATGCAACCATACTATCTGATCCTTGGAAAGCACGAGCACTAGCTCCAGTCGCTGAGAGAAGCATATATGCCGTCATGCCATTCGGGCCAGATAAAAAACAAATGCAACTTGTCATCAATGCAAACAATTTTTTCGCTGAAAACTGCATCAATACAACCTTTCTCACCGAAAATAATATCGCAGTCGTTTATACAACCGAAAATTGTCAAAACCAAGATCTGATAGAGATAGAGGAAAATATCTATTTTCTCAAAACATATAAATAACATATTCTAATGACGTTACCTAAAAATAACCTAAAAAAGCCTGATTTTAGCAAACTATTTAAACGGGAAATCTTATTTAAAACTACCAGATTTACGATATTCAATTGCTAGGTAATTGTGATGGGAGCAAAATGAGATTAAATAAGAATACAATGAGTCTTATAGTAACAGTTGTAATGATTCTTCTTCTCTTCTTGACAACCATTCCGCCTTCCACTGCTGTATTTTTAGACCCAGGAGAACCAAATAAGACATCAGTAAGCAAGGGAACCATTATTACGTTCAATGATGTTAATCTCACCATTAGAGCTGGGGAGCGAATCCCAGTGGAATCACTTAATTTTACGATTTCTAAAGATAGTACCGAAGTTGCTCATGTCAAGTTTTATATTAATGGAACAGAGATAGAAGATCCTTTAAGTAAATTTACTGTAACATCTTTAGCCAATATTTCTAAGATTACCTATAGCTCAGGTGGAAGCTATTATGGTTATGACGAGTACAAAGAACAAAATGTCACTGGCTTTACCTATGGCTATGGAAATACCAGTTATCATGTTTATATCAAATACACTATAACCTATAAAACACATATGACAGGGACATTCTATGCAAAACTCTTTGTTAACGCATCATCTTATATTTATGAATCTGGTCCTTCAACATTATTTACTGTCTTCGCACCGGAAGGTGGAGTTAGGAGATCGCCAGAAGAACCCGAGGAAGAAGGAAGAGAGATAATAGAATCATCAGAGGAAACCTTAGACCATATAGCAGAACTATATGATATTGAGTTGGAAGATTCTATCTGTGCCGAGGATACCAATGGAGATGGTATAGTAGACAAATTTACTGATCCAAACGGTGTTTTAACGACAGTTGCCTTTGTGAATATAAGTAGAAACGCGTCGTTCTTAATATCTATAGATGATGATGAAATACCCGAGTTTTTCTGGGATACAAATGCAGATATAATTACAACAGTCAACCATGAGCTAGGAGCGGTAAAAGATACTGAGACAGATACAGAAGAGGAAACAATAATCATTTTTGTGAATGTTAATAAATCAGGATGGATATATATCGAAACAATAGACCAATACCCACCGTCCCGATATCCAGATTATACTCTGATGGTAAAGAATGAATCGGGCGAAAACATCTCATTAGATAGGATATGGAGAGAAAACGGGAGGATCTATGTGCTTGATGATCCAGATACTATATATGAGTTTGTCTATAGTTATACACTTCTGGATCCGATCTTCGTACCTGCAAGTGGGAAAATATTTTATGTCACGAAACCAACTATAACTATAACATATCAGGAACAAGTAGATATAACAACAGCTACTTTTGGGACCCTTGATATAACAGATCAGATTATTACAACAGATGACCTAACCTTCACCTTCACGCCGAAATCTGATTTAGCCGACGGAACATACCTCTTAAGCATAACATCTCAAGATATGGATGGTAATTATCTCACTTCTACAGCCACCTACAAGATACAAATGACTGAGGAATTTCCATGGTTTATTATAATAATATTAATGATAGTAATAATAGTAATTGTAATAATCATAGCACTATTTAAAACAGGTTATTTGTACATCCGATAAGGACTAAAAAAGAAAAATTCCACTAAAAAAGAGAATGAAACAAGTAAAACGGGAAAAGAGAAGTAAAAAATATTTATTCTCTTTCTCCCTATTTTTTGAGAAAATTTATATTGAAATTATTTCTTTTATTTATTATAACTTGCCCACGAAAACTCGCTCATGTGTAACTTTTCCCCGTCCATGGACAACCCCTAAAATTCGGTTAATGTGATAAACCGAAATGAGTATATGGATGGTTTCTTTTTGTATAAAAATTACTACAAGAAGTACTTAAAAAATGCCGCCAAGTGGTCTAATTGAACATGGATAAAAATCTCTTGATAATTGGAATAGCTAATTATGCTCCAATCATCATTAATGATTTTAGACTAAGACTAGCATCATGTTTTATGATTAGATATTGGAACAATAACTAGCAGGTTTATTTTAAGTTCATATCAGTTTTATATGCTCCTACAGATTGTACTAGTTCATCTACTTCTTTCGGATGAGCGA
>JAUWBM010000140.1 GCA_030601705.1 Thermoplasmatota archaeon | reverse complement strand
GATTTAAGTTTGGAGGAATAAAATGAAATGTGATGTAACATTTGTAGTGAGGAATCAAGAAGAATGTACCGAAGATTGTGTGTGGTGGGAAGATGGATGTGGGTGGAAATGAAAGAAGATACTAAAACACCCTGTACATTTAACGATAAAGGTTAGGAAATCTATGATAAATTTGGCGGGAGTTATGGTGAACTTATTGAAGAGCATCTTAGGGTGCTTAATGAGTTAGAAAAATGCCGTCAGTTGCTTGATGAACAAACAAGCAAGAAAATAAAAGAGATAAAATGAAAGCAAAATGCAAAAGTTGTGGAAAAATGAGAGATTGTACGAAATGGTTTGGTGAATATGTTTGTTATGCCTGTTACAATGATAAACAAGGTAGAGATTAAACTTGGTATCTACTTGTTATTTTGGCATTTTTGCAAAAAAGAGAAGAAAGACCATATTTTTTACTGGTAAAAAATACGGATTTTACTGAAGAATACCTGCTCCTGTAAAAGTAGATATTCTTTACCAGAGCAAAGAATACCAAAGATACTTATGGTTTTACCTTAAAATACCTATTTTCTAAGATACCTAAGATATTTTGAGGTTTCTACCATTATATTTTACATACATGAAACCACCAGTTTAATTAAGATAGAGATTGTTATAAAATAGGTTGTTTTGAGAGAGGAAAATATTAGATTATGTAAAATCCAATTTGCTAATGGTATGGACAAGAATCAAAACATTTTTTAATCCGAATCATCTCTCTCTTTCAATTCCTGTTCTATTCTATCCTTCATTGGAACTGAAAAATGAAGATAGTCAAAAAATATGATGCCGTCCTTTCTGCGAGATATTGGCTCTTGTTGCCAATAACCGTTGCCATCCTTATATCGTACCCAATACTCGTCTACGATATCACCATCTGAAGTTGCCCTTTTCAGTTTATAGACACTAATATCGTCCAAAGAACCCATTTTCCACCTCCACAATTGAAAACTCTTTTTGATATAAATAGTTAATGTCCAGTGCCCATATCACTTTTTGTCAAAATTTCAGTTTTAAGTTTCTGTATTTTTTCTACCTCCTTTTTTTATCTCGTTATTTTTTGTTGATGCCCGTCGTAGCCGTTCCATAATGGCTCGACCCAAACCAACCTCCTCGACGGGTTCTGCAAAAATAATGTCTAATCCCGCTCTATCCAATCTATGGAGACAAGAGAAAAAATTTGCTGCCGCCTCACGCAGATCTCCTTGAGAAGAGAGAACTTCCACCATCTCATAGGGTAGTTCTTTGTTCAGGGGACTGACTGCTAGAAATCCTACTCTTTTCCCTGCTGGAATTTTAAATTTCTTATCTTTAAGGATTCTTATAGGAGTTCGTGGCGAGTAATGGCGAGGCAGCTGCCCTGGTGAGCGTGGCCGTTCAGGGTTGACATGAGATATTTTTACCGTTCCTATTACCTCCTCTATCTCTTCAAGGGGTAATCCACCTGATCTAAGAAGAGAGGGCTCTGGTTCGGTGAGGTCTATTACGGTAGATTCAACGCCAATGGGGCACTTACCACCATCCAGGATCAAATCCACCTTTTCTCCTATTTGTTCCTTTACATGCTCTGCAGTAGTCGGACTTAGGTAGCCAAAGGGATTAGCACTGGGAGCTGCTATGGGTATGCCTGCTTTTTTGATAAGCTCTAAAGCTACAGGGTGGGAAGGCATTCTCACAGCAACATTTGGAAGGCCTGCGGTTACGATGTCAGGTACCCTTGACGATTTTGGAAGTATAAGTGTAAGCGGTCCTGGCCAGAATCTTTTCATAAGTCTTTTTGCTCTTTCATCTATTTTCAGGCATAACTGCTCGATATCTGTAAGAGAGTTTATATGCACGATTACTGGGTCGAATCTTGGTCTGTTTTTTACCTCAAAAATTCTTGCTACGGCATGTGAATTAAAAGCATCTGCTCCCAGCCCATAGACGGTCTCTGTTGGAAATGCTACTAAACCACCGTTTCTTAAAAGGTCTGCCGCCCGCTCAATCTTTTTGAAGCAGATATTATCTCCGTCAACTCTCAAGATTCTTGTTTTCATAATTAACCTTCAACTTTTACGTGCTTTATATATTTAAGATTATAAATATCAAATATCACTGCGTTTAACTTATCTTTATCATTTTCCTCCTCCAAATCTACAATTTCACAATTCATATCTAGAGATGGTTATTCATATGTAATCACAATTCTAAGATTTTGACTTATTGAAACTTTGTTCCCGTTAATGTCATTGTATCCATTACGCCCTCTATCGTTCTAATCTTATTCAAAACAATGTCTCCAAGTTTTTCGTAATCCTCTGCCTCCACTCTAGCAACAATGTCATATCCGCCAAAGAGGGTATGTAATTCAGTTATTTCCAATACCCTGGATAGTTCGTTGTATGCCTTATATTCACTTTTTGGTGAAACATGTATTAGTACAAAACTTACGACAATATATATTCCTCCTCCAAATCTACAATTTCATAATTGATTTATTTCTTCAATTTTCTTTTGTTTATCAAAACAAACATCACAAGCATATGAACCATCCTCATTCACATGGTAACCAGATAAAAAGCCAATTTTCTTACGGCAATTCACGCAAATTTTTACCATTTAAACCTCCCTTTGCATCCCTTTAAATCATTCTATCTAATTTAAATGTTCTGATGACTTTTTATTTGATACATTTGTAACATGAAAAATATTCAGAGAAAAGAAGGGAGGCAAAAAAATGAAAAACAGCCCTTCTCCTTTCTCTCACTGGGGAGGAAAAATATGAAATTTCCCTATACTATCTATATCTCCTGATATAAATATGGTTTATGGTACAAGATTTTGATTAATATATAAAGGAGAAGAGCAGAACAGCTATTCCGAGAGTTATGAGGTGTTTATTCATGTCCATTCACCCCTCTGAACCCTTGAATCAATGTTTTACCACAATTAGGACATATTATTTTACCGATTCCTCGGCTTTTAACAGTTTCTTAATTTCTTCTTCATCAATTTCAACTTCAGTTCTGTTAATCTTTAATCTTACAGCTCTATCCTTCAAGTTATCATGCAACCACGTTGCAAAAATAGATGTATTTGTTGCAACATCTCCTTCTACATCCAAAGTGAAAATGACAGTGTCTGGCTCTTCAATTGAAAATTTTTTAAGTGCCAGCTGATAAACCATTGTAGTGTTCTTATAAATATCTCTTTTATCTCCTGAACTTATTGATTTTTTACCTAAAATATCAGTAGTCAACCGCTTATCATATGTATCTACTTCTATGTTGATTTTCATCTGTGTCCTCATTATAATTTTTCAAAACATACATTTCTTTATAAACCCTATTTCCTCCTGATTGCTGTCCATACTATACTAGCCAACTCCTTATACGACCTCCTATTATTCACTTTTGATTACATAGCTTGCTTTGACGGCTATCAACTATTTTTGTTCAAAACAATCAGGGTTTTTAGGAACACCGCCCATTTGTATTTCATAGCCAAGGTCACATTTTAGTGCAGGGATATATTCCATATACCCTCCCATTCCCTCACGTTTAATATGTCCAGTATAACTATGAATACACTTTTTGCATTTAACCGCCATTTTGCCTCCTCCAAATCTATTATCTTCCTCCTCCAATTTTTCCACGAAGTTTTATTTCCGATTTATCTTTTTTCTTTGCTTTCCTTGAATACTCCCTCATTTTTTCAGGGCTTAAAACAGAATCAGATGTATGACTTGTCCTTTTAGTTTTATTCTTAGTTTCCTCAAATCCATTTGTTTTATGGATGTTAATCAGTAATGATTCATGTGCTTTCTTATTCAATACTTTATCCCATGTTTCAAAATCTGCGTTAATCCAATCTTTTATTGATTTCAATTCTACTGTCTCTTTCTTTATTTCCGATTGATGTGAACGTTTGAGCATATCTTGTATTCGTTTCGTATGTGAATTCATCTTTTTCTCTGTTTTATTGGGATACTCCTTTTGATGCTCCTTACAAAGTGCCTTATTAAAATGTTCTATGGAATATCTATATTCAGAAGAAGTGATTGTTTCTTTGCAAATGCTGCAATAATATCTCACAATTTTTCCCCCTCCAAATCTACAATATCATTTCAATCATTTTCAGTTTTAGTAATTCTCTTTTTTTCAAGAAAATATAACAAACCACCCATTAACGCAATTATTATGCCAAATATTCCTATAAAACAACCAATAAATATCAAGTAAATATTTTCTGTCTGAATCGCAATAAAAAGTATAGGATAAGCAGAGATAAATAGGAAAAATCCTAAAACAAGAAACTTTTTTACCATTTTTCCTCCTCCAAATCTACAATTTCATAACTATCAAGAGATGATTATTCACCTTTCTTCTCCCTTTTTCTCTTCAGATAACAAGTATTACACAATCCTTTCACCCTGGCTAAATTGTTACACCCAGGTACGCTACAGATTTTCCCTTTGTTGTCTTGGTATTTTATTCTTCCTTCAACCTATCAAGAGAAGGTTATTCATTATTTTCCTCATTTTTCTTATCTTTATTGATTTGTTTCTTCCATTTCTCCATCCATATATCTCCTTCTAGATTTCATATTAACTTACACTTTCCATTATTCCAAAAATAACATTTATCTTCTATACAATCTGGCCAATCCCATTTATTTAGTTTTATCCATCCAGCGTTACACTTCATCTATTCCTCACTCTACATCCACCCGTTCCTAAAATTATTGGGCCATTATTATCAGATTCTAATTGAATATCATTAAAGAATATATGTTCAGTCCTGCACTTCGGACATACCACATCTGATAAATCTCCAGCTGTATCAATCTCAACTTCTCTCTTCTCATTACATTGCTCGCATATTATAATTGCTTTACCCACATCTCAAACTCTATCCTTCACTATCTTTCCACATTTCGGACACCAATAACCATTAACCATTCGTCTCATGGTGCCATTACATTTAGGGCATTCCATTTCTGATACCCCTCATTCATCTATAATTAATTCATCACATGGACACTGATAGATAATAGTCTTATTTGGATTACAAATCTTACAAATTACTTCGCCCTTTTATATATATTCCAAAGAATACATTTACTTTCGCCACAACACGACTTACCTGTCATCCCGCATCTGTCAACATACCCCGTAATTATTTCTCGGAAATTACATCTGGCTATTACGCCTTTTTCTATATCCATTATATCACCTCCTTTCATTCATCGTTTCCATATATAGATTTTTCCACAGGAAAGATGTATTCACCACTCATTTCCTATAAATCACTAATATCTGGTGGTATATCCTCATTCTAAATTATAGAATTAAGGCAATCTAAACAGGTTTCTCCTTCAATTTTTGTTTATATTTTAATATTGGAAGTTCTTTACTTCCGACATTTACTATGTAAAAAGGTGAAGATTTATTATTTTTCTTTTTTGCCATTCATTCTCCCCTAAATCTACAATATCATAACTATCAAGAGATGATTATTCACCTTTCTTCTCCCTTTTTCTCTTCAGATAACAAGTATTACACAATCCTTTCACTCTGGCTATGTTGTTACACCCAGGTACGCTACAGATTTTCCCTCTGTTGTCTTGGTATTTCATTCTTTATTCAAATCCATGATATATTTAAAACAAGACAGATAGAGGAGGCGTTTTATAAAGAAAAGGTTTTATCCTTTTAGCTATAGATTGCCTTCTAAAATTAGAATGAATTATTGGCAAATACATGCTCTTACA
>JAUWBM010000024.1 GCA_030601705.1 Thermoplasmatota archaeon | reverse complement strand
TCCTTTGATTCTGCACTTTGTTCTACTGATTTTGCAAATGCTTTTGCCTTTTTTTCTATATGTTTGCCAAATTGTTCAGCCTTTCTTCCAAATTCTTCAGCAACCTTCTCTATGTCTTTTTCAAAAGTACTGCCCTCGGCTATATACTTACCGCATTTAGTACAGTATTGCGAATCATCATCGTTTTTCTTCCCACATTCATGACAATACGGCATTTTTTTATCTCCCAAATTACAAAAATTAAAACCAGTATTAATTTATAAAGTTCTCTTTAAAATCTTTTTAATCAAAATTCATTAAAAACCTGCTATGTATGACAATTGATATCTAGAAAAACATAATGGAAACTTCTAATACTGGAACTATATTCTGAATCTGTATCACGGGCGAGGTAATGCTTGACAAAAAACTTGGTATCATTGATTTATCCAAAAAGAAAGTTACTATCAAACAAACCCATAACTCATTAAAAAAACTATTTTTAGGAGGTAGAGGACTAAACAGTTACTACCTCTACAAGATGATAAAACCTAACACCGATCCACTCTCACCAAACAACGTCCTAATCTTCGGAACAGGCTTCCTAACAGGCACCCTAGTCCCAAACTCCAGCCGCTTCAACGTCTCAGCAAAATCACCAGAAACCGGAATCCTCGGAGATTCAAACTGCGGCGGATACTTTGCAGCAGAACTAAGATACACAGGTTTCGACAGACTAATCATCCAAGGTAAATCAAAGAAACCATGCTATCTATATATAACAGACAACAATATAGAAATCAAAGATGCAAACGACTACTGGGGAATGAACACCACAGACGTACAACAAAATCTTAGAAAGGACCTTGGACACGTAGAAACTGCATGTTGCGGTGTAGCAGGTGAAAACCTGGTACGATTCGCATGCGTAAGAACAGGAGTAAAAAATGCAGCAGGACGATGTGGACTAGGAGCAGTCATGGGCTCTAAAAATCTAAAAGCAATTGCAGCAAGAGGAACACAAGGCATCAAGGTTGTGCACCCAGAAGAAATGCTTGAAACTGTTGAGCAACTCAAAGAATACATTATGAACTCAAAAATAACCTCTATCCTCGGCACCGTAGGTACTCCACTCCTCTACGAAGTCAGCAACACACTAGGCGCCATCAGAACAAAAAATAGCCAACTCAATGCTTGGTCAGATTCATTAAATGCCGAGGTCATCGAAACCTTTGTAGATAAAATGATTGGCTGCTCTTCATGTATTGTTCATTGCCGCCATAGAAACAAACTCGGTGGAGAAGGACCTGAGTATACAGCACTTGGCCTCCTGGGTGCAAACCTTGGTATAAAAGACCCAGCTCATGTTATCGAACTCAGCAACATATGCAATGAACTTGGTTTAGACATATCCTCATCAGGAACTATTCTCGGTTGGGCATTTGAACTCTACGAAAAGGGAATTATTGATAAGAAAATAACTGGGGAAGAACTCCACTTTGGAGATTTCGAACTCGTAAAGAGTTTGCTCTATAAAATATCTCGAAGAGAAGACTTCGGAAACATTCTAGCAGAGAGCACAAGGAACGTCAAGCGATTTGGCAAGGCATCTGAGGACTACCTCATCGCTGTCAAAGGACTACCGCAAAGCGACCCACACGACGTCAGGTACATCAAAGCATTTGCACTGGGAATAGCCACTTCTTCAAGAGGTGCAGATCACCTTAGAAGCAGACCAACGCTTGAAATATTCCTCAATTTACCTCAGGAGGTCAGGGATCGGATATACGGCAAAGGCGTACCTGGTGACCCAACATCCTATAAGGGAAAAGAAAAAACTGTGTACTTCTCAGACAACATCTTTGCTACCATAGACAGTTTAGGTATATGTAAATTCATATGTCATGGTTTCAACAGCCCACACTTTGTAGATTATACTTGGATGAAGAAACTTATACACTGTGCATCGGACTGGACATTTAAAGAAAAAGACATACAAGAAGTTGGAAAACGAATAATTGACATTGAAAGAATGTTCAACAACCGTGAGGGAATATCGCGGAAAGACGACACCCTACCAAAACGATATTTTGATGATCCTATGCCTCTAAAAATAGCAAAAGGACATCATATTGACAGAAAAGAATTCGATAATCTTCTTTCTAGATACTACAAACTACGTGGATGGGACAATGATGGACAAGTCAAAAAGGAGCGTGTCAAAGAAATGGAGGCATTAACGTGAAATACCTCTATGTCTATCCAGAGAAATGTACTGGATGTAGAGAATGCTCCATTGCCTGCTCACTCACAAAATTTGGAGAATGCAATCCAAAAAAAGCAGCCATCAATATAGTTAGGGATGAGTTCAATAGGTACGAGTTTCCAATAGTATGTTTCCAATGTGATGATCCGGTGTGTTTAAAGTTCTGTCATCAAAATGCATATGAGATTAAAGATGGAGTTATCATTAGAGATGAGGATAGATGTATTGGATGTAGACTATGCGCAGTCCTCTGCCCATACAATGCCGTTACAACAATAGATGATGAGATCATCAAATGCGATTTATGCGGCGGTGACCCCATGTGCGTTAAATACTGCTCTACAGAAGCTATACAATACCTTGATGAGACCGAAGAACTAGAAAAACGACGGAAAAAGATGGCTGAGCGTTTTCTTGAAATTAATAAGGGTTTATGAATTGTGCAGTGTGTATTAAATTATAAATGGAAGTTATGCAAAAAAAGAATAGATTAGGAGAGACCATATATTTATAAAATTTCATAATATTAAAAAAACTCTCGTATTTTCTCAATTTCAGGGTTTACTATTCCACCTTCTTTTAACATGAAAACATACTCTATGATTTCAACTTCACTTATCAGTTGAGGGTATTCTGTAATTAGGATTTCACTTAATTTTTTCGCATTTTTAATATCTTTAGCCGTGAAAATGACCACCCAATCATACCTACCATGAAGATAGCCACCAGATAGAATATCAACTCCAATTTTTTCACTTTTCTTTTGAACGGTTAGGTTAATTATCTTATTGATTGCATCGTCCACTGGTTCATGAGATCTTTTAACGAGCATCATATACCGTGTTCTATCGAGTTTTTCATCATCTACTATTGCAGAGTATCCCCAAATTGTCTTGTTTTTTTCAAATCTTTTTTTGATTCTCCATACCTTCTGTCTGGAAAAACCACATTTTTTAGCTATGTTTTCAATGCTATCTTCAGAGTTTTGTCGAAGTATCCTCAGGAGCTTCTTTTCATCTTCATTAATTTGTTTTTTACTGCTTTTAGGCATAATATATTTCTCCAGAAATGCAGTCTTATAACATCCTCCTTATTTAAAAATCTAACTAACATGAGAGAAGGAAGGATTACATAGGGGATATTTGTAAGTATGAAGACATTGTATGCAAAATCTTCCTTCCTTCTTCTTTCCTACACATAATCTAAATTGTAAGGGCTATTTAAATATTGCCCATAAGCAATAAATAATGTGGGAAGGGAGGAAAAGAGAGGCAAAAATATAGGGGAAATAAATATGGAGAAAACCGTAAGGCTGAATAACCTCCCTTCATTGCCCATTTAATATCATATAAGTATTATTTAAATATTTCCCAGAAACTATAGTTTATGCAACATTTATAACCCTATTTTTGTAATTTTACTTTCTGGATTTCAACTGACCCACAGAATGTGATAAATGTTTCATGTGGGATACTGACGTATGGGGTATTGAGCATTTTTGTACAACATTTGCTCACCTTAATAGAAAAATATATAAATCGTTTAACGAATGTTAATTTGAGGCGTAAGATTGTTTGGGGGATTATTTTTACGTTTCGTTTTCCTTTCCTCCTTTCCTCTAAAACGAACATCCTACCCACCATATTTTACGCCTCAATAATCTCCAAAATTGTAGTCTTGTAACATTCTCCTTATTTAAAAATCTAACTAACATAATAATTAATTATTTTAGTGGTTTTTTCTTTGCAAGATAATATTCGTATAAACTAATTATAATAAAGACTACTGAATTTTGCACTCATTCTGTGCTGTTAAAACACACTGATAGTATGCATTAATAACGGTTAAAAAACAATATCAGGCGCAATCACAAAATTATCATCCAACAATCTATCCACGATACCGCCAATATCAGAACCTTTTTTCATAAGACTATAAAAAGCTCCAACGTTTTGTATAGTTCCAACAAACTGAAGTCCGACTATTTTATTATTTTTCAAAAAAATCTTTTTAGATGAGTGGGGAGTATTACGAGTAATGGCCTTGCATTTACCTATCTCTTTAGATGTTCGGCCCATAGCTACAACAGGCGTATCAAAAATATCAAGAACATTTACAACCTCGGCACCATCATATATAATTTTTTTATTGGCCATGTTTGAACCTGCGATCCATCCCTGCTCTATTGCATTTGGCCAAATAGCAAATGAGCCTTGTTTGCCCTCAATCTGATCTCTTACCTCTGCAATATCTCCAGCAGCATAGATGTCTTTAATGTTCGTCTGCATCGTTGAATCTACAATGATACCTTGATTAACTTTTATACCACAATCTTTAACCAATTCAATGTTTGGCGTAACACCTATAGCTATTACTACCATATCACAACGCAACTTAGTTTTTCCAAGAGAAACACCTGTAACCTTCTTCTCACCATTGATACTCTTCACAGAATCATTTAAAACAAGCTTTATATCATTATTTTTTAGAATCTCAGCCACTTTCTCAGCCACATCTGGATCTAGCATTCTAGATAAAATATGGGGGAGCATTTCAACAAGGGTTACATCTATCCCTCTGTTTTTCAACATGGTAGCAGCTTCAACACCCATAAAACCACCACCAACTACCACCGCACGACTAACACCTTGATTAATGTGGTCTACTATCCCAAGAGCAGAATCCAGGGTACCCATAAAATGTACGCCATCGAGTTCCTGTCCTTTTATATTCATTGGAGTGATAGGTCTTGCACCAGCAGCAATTAGCAACTTGTCAAACTTTATACTCTTACCATTTGCAAGCTCGACTTCTTTATCATTTGGAGATATCTCTATTGCTTCAGAATTCTTGATAAAGTTGGCATTAAGTCTATTATAGAACTGTTTGTCAAATCGAAAAATAGTAGGTTTATCTATCTCACCTCCGACTAAATTGGGAAGCGAACAAGGCGAATAGGCAGGATATTGTTCACGCGAGATAATAGTTATATCAGATGTTTTGTCAACCTCACGTATAGCTTGAAGTGCACTTACTCCTGCACCGCCATTCCCAATTATTACATAATGCAACAGAATCCCAACCGTAAACCATTCATTTTATGCCCCAATATACTCTGGAAGTTCAGATCCTCTGATAAGAGAGACAATTGTGGAATTATATGGTGTAGAAATTCCTTTGGCCTTGCCATACTTCACTATCTTATCATTGATGAAACTTATCTCTGTCGGATTTTTTTCCTCAATGTCCACATGCATTGAAGTCCTATGATGCCCCGCCTTGTCAAGATAGCCCATACAGTGCTCCAAGAAACCCGACTCAAAGTAAATGCCATTTGCCTTTGCAACCTCAATTCCTTCACGCAATACTGCCTCAGCAAGCCCTCTGGTATCCTCAAATTCCATCATTTGTTTCATTGTCCTTCTTGTCAAAGCACAGACGGGACTCAATGCCGCGTTGAGTATGATCTTCTCCCATTCATATTTCTTGATATCCGAAGTGAATGCAGTTTCTAAATCTGCTGCCGTAATAACCTTTGCCAACGTTCTAGCTTTTTTCTCAGTTGCAGGATCTATCATACCTATATAGTTCGGGGCATTGAAGAAAGACATCCTCACCTTTCCATTATCAATGAGATTTCCAGCATAGTTTACCACAATCCGCAAGGTGTTTTCCTTTCCAAAGACATCTGCGATCAGATCCTCATTATCCAGCCCATTCTGCAAGCTAATAAAAGTCATACCTGGTTTTGCAACTTGTTTCAATATGGGCAAAATCTGGGGGAGTACAGATGCTTTTACAGAAATAAAAACAACATCTACATCCTTTCCACTCATCTCATCGATCCCATAGCAAATATTTTTTCCAGAGAAAGGCACGTTCAACTCTTTAAAGCCAGCAATGGAAAGACCGTTTTTCTTTATCTCATCCATATGGGCTTTAAGGATATCTACTAATGTAACGTTATGGCCTGCCTTTGCAAGATGTGCCGCCATAATACTTCCAACAGGCCCCACACCTACAATTCCAAATCTATATTTATCCATGTTCACACCTCCTCTGAATTGTAACGCTCTCTAAGAACACGATGCAGGATCTTCCCTGTGGGCGTACGAGGCATCTCCTCATCCTTGATGAACAGAATCTGCTTTGGGCGTTTGTACCCCGCCATTTTATCCCGGCAGTAATCCATAATCATTTTTTCATCGACCTTAGTCTTTGTCTTTGGCACAACAACTGCAGTCACCCGCTCACCCCATTTCTCATCAGGCAAACCGATCACAGCGGCATCAAAGACACCTGGATGAGAACTTATGGTCTCCTGTATCTCACTGGGATAAACATGCTCACCGCCAGTGATGATCATATTATCTTTTCTATCTACAATATAAAAAAATCCATCCTCATCGTGCTTAGCTAAATCACCAGCACTGAACCATTTCCCTCTAAATGAACTAGCTGTCTTCTCAGGCATTTTGTAGTATTCATCAAATAACATCGGTCCATGGGAATATAGTTCACCTACCTCACCGACACCAACTTCATTTCCATCTTTGTCTAATAATTTAACAAAGTCAGTACCTACTGCTTCATACCCTATGGAACCAAGTTTCCGCATCTGGTCCTCTGGTTTGAGAAGTGTTACAAGCCCAGCTTCGGTAGAACCATAGGCTTCGTAGAGCTTGACACCTGGGAAGAACTTCATAATCTCCTTTTTCATATTCTTAGTAACAGGGGCTGAAGAACAAAGCAACTTTCGAATTGAGCTCACATCACGCTTTTTTGCTTCCTCAGATACATCCAATATCAGGTTATAATGCGTTGGAATAAGCGATATATAAGTGATCTTTTCCTTCTCTATAATCTCCAATATTTCCTCAGCTCTGAAATGACGCGCGGGATGGATATATGCAGTACCGCCCAAATACAAAAAGAGAAACGTATAGAACGTAGAGTTGACATGGTACAACGGCATAACATTGAGACAGATGTCATGCTCGTTAAAACCAAAGTCAACTGCATTGATTAAAAAGAACGCAGTATACGATTCATGAGAACGAACAACCCCCTTAGGTTTCCCTGTCGTACCGGAAGTATAAAGAATTATCCATGTATCCTTACACTCAACATCAGCCTCAGGTTCACTCTCTGAGGAGTTTCGTATAAACTCTTCATACTTCTTGTATCCCTTTACCTTCTCACCGACGACAATATATCTATCCGACGGTACATTCTTCAAATCTGATTTTATCGAGTCTACTGTTGGTGTGAACTCGTCATGTACAATAAATGCCTTAGCATCTGAATTGTCCATAATATTTATTATCTCTTTACCGACGAACCGAAAGTGCACAGGCACAATGACAAGCCCGGTTTTTGCCGCAGCTAGATAAGCTTCTACAATCTCCATACTATTCTCCAACAGTACTGCAAACTTGTCCCCTTTCTTTAATCCAAGAGAAAGAAGGCTGTGAGATAGTTTATTAACCCTCTTGTTTAACTCAGGATACGTAAAACTTCTCTCTCTATCCTTTAATGCTACGGTATTTGAAAATTTCTTTGCATTTATTTTAACCATTTGTGCCAGATTTAACCAGCATGCCATATTTTTCCCTCCTGAATTCATATTCAACCATCTTGTATATCATCTTTTATCCTCAAGCTGTTCAATAAAAGCTTCAACATTTGTCTTGAACTGCTCATCGGAGAGACATCTTAAATCATTCAAATCTCCATTTACGACCAGACTTGGTACACCAGTCTCCCTCTCAAGACGCTGCGGCATACCATAACGACTGTTGGTGTTAGCAGGGCAGGTCTTAGCATCATGAAAGATCATACCATCAATTTTGAAGAAATCTATCATCTCCTTTAGATATTTCTCTTTAGATTCATCTGCTCGTACAATAAACAATTCTGTGTATGCTCTCGCCATGCTTTTAAACGGGTCTGCAGCATCAAAATCTGTGAAGATCCAACTATTGCAGTAGGTGGATGCGACAACACATGCCTTATGACTGGCAAATAACTCAGAATGAACTCTTAATCTGCCCCAGATGGGCATACCTTCCCAATAGAGTCTAAAACGCTCACCATTTACTGCACCTTCATGGTTTTTGACCCTTTCTTCCAACTCTGCGAGTAATACCTTATAGTAATCTACTGCCTGTTGCGTCCCTCTTAGAACTACTGCAGGCCCCATGTGTATAGTTCCATCAAAGAACGTCAAAGGAGCAGGTACGGCAGCAGCTGTATCTAAGACCTTTTTCCAGAGGTCAGAACACTCTCGTGAGAGAGATAATGTCCTTTTAAGCTCATTTATGTCAAACGTGTTGCCTGAGATTTTCTCCAAAGGTTCAATCATCTCTTTCATCTGCTGCGCTATAGATGGAACATGCGTTTCTGTAACATCCTTAATGCCTCTATGTGTATAAACGCCAATCAACGGAGCGCGAAATTCTTTGGCAAACCATCCAAGCCAGTCCTGGACATCTCTGCATTGATTTGTGTTAAAAACCAACACATCAGGTTTTGGTATGCTTTTAATCCCCTCATAAGCTTGTGATAGTGGTGTGATCCCTTTCAAATATGCGCCAACATCTGCGGTTAGATATGAACAAATTTCAGGCGAATAACCTATTGCATTGGCATAGGGAATCAAATCTGTAGCCATCCTGGTGGCACCCAACAGAGCACTGTGATTTTCTGGAAAATAAACATAAAAACCTAGGCTCCTTAAAATCTCAGCAGGGCCCACACTCGAGCACCAAGCAACCTTTTTATCACTGCTTTTCGCAGCAGAATCCATCTCATAATAATAATCAGCCATAATCTGCTTCATATCCTTAGTTGCCATAATCTTCTTTCGAGTTGAGCTCTTCTCTTCGGCTATTATATCTCCCCCAATATTGTAAACCTGTCATCTAATGATATGCCTCTTCAAAATATAGAAGCGAAGGATGACCTAATTTCTTTGTTATCGTAGCATTATGGATGGATGGCAAACCGAATAAAGGTAGAACTTATTTATTTTTTTGTTTTTGTGTAAATTATACCAACCAATGCTAACAATCAAATATGTGAATTCATTTTACCTTATATATTCATGTTCGTCTTTGACTTGTTCTGGCACTCAGGATGAAAGTATGTTGAAAGAGAGATACTTTGCAGGTATTGATGTTGGCACATCATACATAAAAGTGGTAATTATAGATGAGAAAAATGAAATTGTCGGGTCTTTCACCGATAGGTCAGGTGCAGACCTTCAGAAATCTATTACCCCTGCTTTCAAAGGAGCCATTGCTGCTGCAGATGTGTCTTGGCATGCAATAAAGCATATTACGGCAACAGGATTTGGTAGAAGAAATGTATCCTTTGCTGACAGTGTAAAAACCGAAATCAGTTCCCATGCCAAAGGCGCTTACCACTATTTTCCTAGGAAAATTACCATCATCGATATTGGGGGTCAGGATACAAAAATCATCAAGATTGATGCACAAGGAAAAATACTGAGTTTCAAGATGAACAGAAAATGCGCTGCTGGGACAGGTACGTTCCTAGAAGAGATTGCATACAAACTTAATATATCAATGAGTGAAATGAATGCACTCGCGGCTAAATCTGCCAAAGATGCTGCCCTTAGCAGCTTTTGCACAGTTTTTGCATCTACTGAAATACTCACACGAATTAAAGAAGGAGAAAAGATAGAGGATATGATCAAGAGTGCGTTCGAATCTGTAGCAAGGAGGGTTATCGAGATGGATACACTAGAAGGCACAATAGTAATGACTGGTGGTGTGGTAGCATACAATGACGTCATATTAAAAACCCTGGCAAAGTCCATTGGAAATAAAATTTTGACCCCACCGGATCCACAATTGAGCGGTGCTGTTGGAGCAGCATTGTTTGCAAAAGTTTAAAATTGTATTTCTCCCTATATGTGATTGCCATGATGGATTATAAAGCTTTAAATTACGACTTCCCACCCTATAGACCACCCAATGAATCGACCTCTGCACTTATCCGTGCCTCCAGAGGCTGTCCGTGGAACAAATGCCTATTCTGCACAATGTATAAGACCCTCAAATTCAAGCCCAGGCCAGTGGAGGAGGTCAAGGAAGACATAGATAAAGCAGCAAAGATCTACAAAGGGGCAAGAACAGTATTTATAGCCGATTCTGACAGCCTTGTCATGAAAGACATAGAAGAGATAATTCGACATATAAAACTGCGTTTTCCAGACATTGATCGGATAACCTCCTATGCTAGAGCCAAGACGTTGATGAAATTGGGCGTTGAACGCCTGAAGAGAATCAGGGAGGCGGGCCTTACCCGGGTGCACGTGGGTCTGGAATCAGGAGACAAAGAGACCCTGGAATTCATGCAGAAGGGTGCCACACCTGAAGAGATGATAGCTGGAGGCAATGCGGCTCGGGAGGCGAATCTTGAGCTTTCGTTCTACATCCTTATAGGTGCTGGAGGGACGGATAGGCTGGAAGAACATGCAGTAGAGTCCGCCAGAGTGTGTAATGAGGTGAATCCGAACTTCATAAGACTCAGGACGCTGGTGGTCCAACGCGGTTCACTCCTAGGGGAAAAGAAAAACTCCGGTTACTACAAACCTACATCTCCAATGGACAAGTTAAAAGAGGTCAAGATGTTCATAGAGAACCTCGAAGTAAACCAGTGCGAACTTGCCTCGGACCATTTCACTAATAATATCTGGGTGGACAATAAGGTTGTTTACAGGGGAGTTTACGGGAGACTCCCTCAGGAGAAACAGGACATGCTGGATATATTAGACCATACCTTAGACTTCCTCTCGACTATCGAGGGTGAAATATTAGATGCAACTATACTATATGAAAGAGGGATGATACACTCACTTTGAAGTTTCAGATGAAAAGATGAGCACACCTGCATAAAGTATTCATCCTCCACTAACAGGAATAAAAAATAAAAGTTCATCACCGTTTTTGAGTTCAGTGTTTATCCCATTTAAAGCAGAGATTGGTTTATCATTGACAAACATGCACATATAATCTGTTAACTCGTTGGTCTTCGTGTAGAATTCTTTCTTCAGCTTGGGGTATCTATTTACTAATACTTTGAGCATATCCTCAAGAGTGGCGCCATCGAAATCTAATTCTAGCTCACTTTTACCAACAGCATCCGAAAATGGTTTGAGGAGTTTTATTTTAAGTTTCATCAGATATACACCTATCGATTAATCGTATGGTTATTATCCTTAACATCCATAACATATTAACTCTGATATAAATTTGTATCATCTTAGTTAACTTATTCTCGTTTTTCCCATCTGATAAACTCACACCTCTGCTATCAGTGTATAATACGCTATCTTTATATGTGCTGAAACAGCTATTGGATTGGATGTGGCGATAATTATGAGTGAAACACAACTTAAAACGCTTACTAAAAAAGATAGATATGAAGAACTCTACAAAAATTTTTCATGGAAAGATTGTATTTTAATCCAAGTAATCGAATTAACTCCTGTAACAAATCAGGTGGAAACTTCCCTTGATATTTTTCAACAAAGTTATATATAATATCGTAAGCCTGATTATCATTTATTTTATTGAGGACTTGATTCAAATATAGTGAATAACAACTGTCACAAACAATTGTGCCCTCTGGCAATTTATGATAACTAGTTCAGTTTTTTCTCGCAACGTTTGCAATTGAACATTTTTCCTATATCCTCCTTAAACCACTAGTATATAACATCTATTTTTTTATAAAAACCACACACAACAATATTCATTTTTTGTTGCAGTCTATCTTAATCTACGAATTTTAGTGTCAATTATGTCGTTTTGTAATTTTTACAGCTTGCTTTTCCACCGCCAAAGCTTTATATAATGTTGCTTGTGAACATTATGCGTGATATAAATTACCGCGCTTTGAAGATATCACGGCAGATAGAAGAAATGATGGCATTTGGAATGAAAGGAAAGATGGAACAGGCGAAAATAAAAAAATTTTCTACTTTTTTATCAGTTTTACTGCTGCTCTCTGCCTTTACTAGCGTTCCAAATATTGTAGTATTCATAGTAAAAACCGCCCATGCGGCGGACATCACCACATACTCGGATAGTAGCTCGGTTCTTAGTGTATCAATTCCTGGAGAAGAGCCACCGCCACCACCGCCACCAGGTTTGGAAACCAAACCAAGAATCAACTGGTATGATCTCCAAACCAAAGCCGGTGTTTCTAAGTTAAACTCACGAATTGACGTTAACCAGAAATATAAATTTTGCATCAGTATCAGTAGTGATCAGGGTTGGGATGATATAGAATATATCGATATTACTGCATGGTATGACAATGGCTATGATAGCACCATATACAATCAAACAGCCGGTGGAAACATAAACCTTTACTTGCAATACAAGAATACAACTGGAACAGCAAACTACTATATGTTATGGCCTGATGATGAAGTAACCAAGGGAAGTTTTACAGAAACAGTTGAAGCTGATCCCGATGGCATCGTCGGATCCACTGAATGCCGTAATATGACGTTCTTTTTTACACCCGGTTATCAGTTTAGGTATGCACCTGGAGATGGCAGTTGGCACAACACAACCAATGCTTTTAATGACATTTGGTCATGGAATTTTGAAATATCAGTTAAAGACAGTGGAGAAAACGCCTCAGGACCAAACACCGTCAGTGTAGTCGATGAGTTTGGAGTTAGTTCTTATACAGAGATCGTTATTGCAGGAATGCCGTCTATCCAAGGTATCCCTGGTAATGTATCTGCGGCCTCCAGTGTAAACATTACTACTCGTTCAAATATAGATTATTCTTTATCAGTTGATGTAGGTACATTCCTACATAAGACACATCCTACTGCCAATATGTCTAATCAAACTATACGAGTGCAGGGTGGAAATCTGGTCACATTTACCAATTTCACAGGGACTGAAGCAATGTATCTTTACGGTTCTTCGACAACATTTGTTGATGCAGAAGATAATAACACGTCTAAAACAATAAATAACGTAGGCTACAAATGTAATATTCCATTTGGTCAATTTCCAGGAGATTATAAAACAATAGCATATTATCTATTAAGAACGCCAATCATCTAGTTAAAACGATAACTCTTTAACTTCTGTTTTTTCTTCAATATCTGATTTTCATAAAGCAAAAAGCGAGTGTAAACGGATACAGGGGTATCGTCGTTTGTTTGTTTTCATTGTACAAACACTAAACAAATAGGGCATGCTGTTTGAATCCCAGCCAAAAGGGTATAGTAACGTGGAGATGAAATCAGTCCAGTGACACTGGGTTTTGTGACAGATGTTGTAATAAAATATTATGAGGAATCCTTAAATACTACTCTTTAATCTACCTGAGTTAAAGTTCTAATTGAACGAAAAGGAAAATTGTAAAAATGTATGGAGAAAATAGAGAAATGCACAAAGTAACTTGTGCAGAATGCGGTAAGGAAACAGAAGTTCCTTTCAAGCCAGATGGAACTAGACCTGTCTATTGTAAGGAATGTTTTCAGAAACGTAAACCAAGAAGATTTTAGATAAAATTTTCGAAATCACCTAGATTTTAACAATCTTTATTTAAATATCTTTCTTTTTTTCTTTTTTAATCCCATAGAGTGGAAATGAAATCAGTCCACTAACAATGGTTTTGTTACAGATGTTGTAATATTTATACATAAGATTTAAATTAAATCAAGGGATTGTTTGGGCTTAGTTGTATCATGAAGTATGACGTTGTTGTTATTGGGGCTGGCCCTGCTGGCTCAACAGCTGCAAAATTTCTTTCAGAAAAAGGAGTGAAAGTACTTCTTATTGACAAGAAAAAATTTCCACGAGATAAACCCTGTGGCGGTGCTATACCTGCTAGAATTCTCAAGAGATTTAAATACATTGAAGAAAAAGATTTGATTGAATCCTATACATATGGTGCGTATCTCCACTTATCATCTCTAGAACATAATATTGAAGTACAGGGAAATGAACCCCTCTTTGCAATGGTCCTCAGAAAAAAATTTGATTATGGATTAGTGAAACTTGCCATTGACAGCGAGGCTACTTTTTTGGATGGGAAAACTGCTACTGATATTAAAATATTTGAGGATAACGCAAAAGTAATGCTGGATGATGGAACTGCTATTGAATCGCAAATAGTTATTGGTGCCGATGGCGTGTGGAGTACAATAGCAAAAAAATCTGGATTAAGCCAAACTAGTAAAAATATTGGTATAGGTCTTTTTCAAGAATATCCTATGAGTAGGGTACTGATTGATCGGTATTTTACTGAGAAAAGACTCGCTCATCTGCACACTACGTTCCAGGGATTAGAGGGCTATGGATGGGTGTTTCCCAAAAAAGATCATGTAAATATTGGTATCGGAGAAATACGGACACGAAGAGGACAATCTAAAGGAAAGGTAAATTTAAAGGCAGTCTATAAAAGTTATATAAAAATTCTCAAAGAGAATGATATAATTCCTAAGAGTCTAAGGATAGGGAGAGTAAAAGGAGGGGCAGCGCCTACTCGTCCAGTTGAAAAAACCTACGCTGATCGTGTGCTTCTTTGTGGAGATGCAGCTGGCCTCATAAATCCAGTTACATGCGATGGCATTAACTATGCTATGTCGTCAGGACAAATCGCTGCAAATGTTACTGCTGAGGCTTTAGAATCAAGTGACACTAGAGAGAAATTTTTATCGAAATATGAAACAATCTGGAAAAACGATTTCGGGAAAGACATCAAACTGTTTTTACGTGTCCAGAACCAATGGGGAGAAAAAATTGAAAAATTTCTTAAACTTGTAAGTAGAGATAAAAAAATCTCTGAGATGGCTTTAGGAATTGTGACTGGTAATTTAAGAATGCATAAATATAAATGGAAACTAAGTCGACGGACGCTATATCTTTATCTTAAGGATCTGTTGCACAAAACCTGATGTTTTTTGTTACGTCTCTCGCAACGTTCTTTGTACTACTAACATAGAGATGTTCATAGGAATTTGGGAGATAACAGAAGGTAATCCACCTCTTATCAATACAACCTGGGAATTCCATAACAATGGCTCATTTAAAATAACAAATGTATGGAGTTATAATTTCAGTAATGAAACAAGTACACATACACAAATTATTTGGAACTTATGGGATATTGAAACTGGTAAACTTTTCCTTAATAGAAAACCTGGTTCAGAGAAAGGATTTAATAATGTGTCGTTTGATTATTATTTTTCTAATGAAGGTGGTACACTCACATTGAAATTTTTAGGCAACATACAATGGGAGGTATTGAATAAAATTGATTGATATAATAACTTTTTATCTTACAATTACTCTCTTAGCTTTCCCTGTGCTTCTTGGTATAGTTTTAGGTGGTATAGCTTTAACTGGAACGTGTAAGTTAAGAATGCTGTATATTTCATCCTCAGATTGTTTTTCAAAATCATCAAGATGCCCTTTCTTATATCGCTCTTCAGTTGGTTCAACTTCCACTGTTAATGAGGTGATATCGCCTTTTTTGGTTTTAATAATTTGATAGTTATCGCTTATTCCTTCAACTTTCATCAGCGCTGCTTCTATCTGGGATGGGAAAACGATTACACCTTTTATCTTCATCATATCATCGCTTCTACCTTTGATACGGGATTGAATCGGGAGTGTCCTTCCACATTTACATTCTTCTTCATAATATATAGCTAGGTCTCTTGTTCTAAATCTAAGAACAGGGAAGGCTTCTTTTGTGAGAGTAGTGTAAACCAGTTCTCCTTCTTCCCCGGGTTGTAATGTTTCACCAGTATCAGGATCGATCACCTCGGTAAGAAAATAATCTGCATTGATATGCAATTTTTTTTCTTTACATTCAGAAACAATACCAGGGCCAATAATCTCTGTAAGACCATAGTGTTCATGTGCTGTAATTCCCCAGCGTTTCTCAACACTTTTTCTCATTTCCTCGCTCCACGCTTCAGCACCAAATAAACCGTTTTTCAGTTTGAAGTCTTTAATTGGGTTAAATCCCATTTCCTCTGCTACTTCCGCCATATACATTGAATAAGAAGGCGTACATGCCAATGCGGTAGAACCAAAATCCTTCATAACATTGATCTGTCTCTTTGTGTTGCCTGAGCTAATTGTGATAACCATAGCGCCTATTTTCTGAGCGCCTTTTTCAAAACCATGTGCACCAGTAAACAAACCATATCCATAGGAATTTTGCAAAACATCGTTTCTTCTAATTCCATTGGCCCACAGAGATCGAGCCATAACCTCGGCCCAGAGTTCAACATCATTGTTTGTATACGGCCCAACAACTGGCTTCCCAGTTGTTCCAGAAGAAGCATGAACTTCTACAATATCATCAAGAGGCGTACATACAAGTCCAAACGGATAGTATGCCCTTAAATCCTGTTTCGTTAAAAATGGAAGTTTTTCAATATCCTTTAAAGTCCTAATATCATCAGGTTTTACATTTGCATCCTTGAGTTTCTTATGATAAAATTTGTTGTTATCATAAACGTATCTAACCGATTTTTTTAACCTCTTTAATTGCAACTCTTTCAATCCACTCAAAGGCTTCGTTTCTATCTCCGGATTCCAGAATTCATTTGACATAAAAACTCCATTGTTCTGCTGTGAATAAACTATCTAAATATAATAATTTTGAAAAAAAGAAAGCTATAAATTAGGTTATACGTTTCCCAGATCAGCATCAGGATTGACGTTCCAGATTATTTGGAGGAGGAAATGAATGATATTAGGCATGGACATCTGGGTATTTACCGCATGGATTCTAACTATATTAGCAGCGATACTATGTGTGCTATATGGCATTTACCAGGAGTATCTAAAAAAATCTGATAAAGAAAAACCATCCACGAAAAAAACTAAAAAATCAAAAAAAGAGGAGAAGAAGTAAAATGGATGTCGTTTTTTTCGCAATTTTCATGGCACTTTTTGCCGGTATGTTTGCTTTCTTAGGCTATCTTGGTTACAAGAAAACAAAAACAGCTGAGGATTACTATGTTGCTGGTAGAAAGATGGGTCCAATCGTTATTGCATTTTCTTATGGAGCAACATTCATTAGTGCAGTTGCTTTAATTGGTTTTTCCGGTATTGCATCTGTTTTTGGTCTTTCCATTTTATGGCTTGCATTTCTCAACATTTTTGTTGGAATTCTCATAGCATTTATTTTTTATGGATTCAGAACAAGAAAAATGGGACTTTCACTTAAAGCTGTAACGTTACCGGAGATGCTGGGGAATAGGTTTAATTCAACCAGACTCCAGTCAGTTTCAGGTTTAATCATAGCTATTTTTATGATTGCATATGCTTCAGCAGTTTTTCTTGCAATATCCTCTCTTTTCCAAGTAACGTTTGGAATTTCATATGAACTTTGTGTTATAATATTCACAGTTGTTGTCGGAATATATCTTGTTGTAGGTGGTTTGTACGCAGTAATGTGGACCCATGCAATTCAGGGTATACTAATGCTAGCAGGTATGCTTATTCTCACTATTGTAATATATGCTATGCTTGGAGGTGTTGGACCTGCACATGAGGCTGCTGCAGATCTTACCCCTGAAGATTTAGGTATTCCACTTGAGATGGGTACAGTTTCAAATCCTTGGGCTTTTAGCACGGGAGATGAAACTATCGATTTGATTTCAAATTACAATCCAAATGCTAGTGGATTTGCAATTGATTTTATAAACCCTCCTGATGGGCGAGTTAACATTTCAACAAATCAGGATATTGTTATTACATTTAATTACCAAGTAGCACCTAATACTAAAGAGGTACCTGATAGATTTAAGTATATATGTGACCCAGATCCCGGCGGATGGACAGAAGAATGGAATGAAAACTATACCCAGATGACCCTTTCCCATACAGACTTTGAGACAGGAACCTCATATACATTTGAAGTAACAGCAGCAATAAGTGGTATTGGCAGTCCAGCTGGAACCCAAGCACCTAATGGTTTAACTTCAATGCCTCCAGCATTATCACCGCCATTCATGATGATATTGACACTTATTTTTGGTGTCGGCATTGGTGTTCTTGCACAACCTCAACTTATTGTAAGATATCTTTCTGCAAAAAGTGAAAAAGCACTAAGGCGTGCGATACCATATGGTGGGATATTTATTCTTTTGATGACATTTACTGCATTTAGTATAGGGCCATTATGTAACGTATTGATGGTAAATAATGGATTAGCATATCCTGGTACGCCAGACAAAGTAGTACCTCTGATTGTTAGTGAATTATTTCCAGAGTGGTTTGTATTTCTTTTCTTATTTGCCGTATTGGCAGCAGCAATGTCTACAGCAAGTGCATTGTTCCATACAGCAGGTGCATCAATCGGAAGAGATGTCTTTGAGAAAGGAATACTGAAAGGAATTTCTCAGGAGAAATCCATAAAGATAACACGAATTGCTACGATAGTAATCGTAATAGCGACATTGATTATTACTTTAAATCCGTTAGATGTAGTTGCGATTATGTGTGCTTTTTTCTTTGGACTAATGGCATGTACGTTTCTTGCTCCATATACGTTTATGCTCTATTGGAAAAAGACAAGCAGAGCTGGAGCTTGGGCAGGGATGCTTGGAGGATTTATATTTACGATGCTTTGGTATGCTCTAGTCTATTTCAAAACAGCACCACAAATAATAGGTTCGTCATTAATCAATGAATATGTATGGAATATGCTCGATCCTCTTTTTATTGGGGTTCCGCTGTCTTTCCTTCTGACATATATCTTTAGTGTAATAATGAAGCAAGACAAATATGAGCAGAAGAGTATGAGAAAAGCATTTGAAAACATATAATAACAACTTTATTTCGTGCATGGAAGTCCTATGGATAACTTGTTTAATCCTAAGATGGAGACCTTGTCTCGTAAGAAAATCAGAGACTTACAACTGGAACGGTTAAAAAAAACAGTACATTTGGTTTATGATAATGTTCCCTTTTACAAAAGAAAATTCAAGGAGTTGCAAATCAAACCTAATGATTTAAAAACTCTTGACGATATTAGTAAATTACCGCTGACAACTAAAGATGATCTAAGGGATAATTCCCCTTTTGGTATGATGACGACATCGCTTGATAACTGCATTGAGTTGCACGCATCATCGGGTACTACGGGAATTCCGATTACTGCCTGTTATACTCCCCATGATATTGAGGCCTGGTCTGAAGTCATGGCACGCTGTCTTTCTATGTCTGGTTTAACAAAGAAGGATGTTTTCCAGAATCCAATTCCTTATGGTACATTTACTGGTGCTTTTGGTTTTCATTATGGTGCTCAAAAGATTGGTGCAATGGTTATACCTTCTGGAAAAGGCCAGTCTGAACGGCAAATTAAACTTATGGGCTACTATGGCACCACCTTTATGTCTGGTGTCGCTTCTTATGCCGTCCGTCTTGGACAGATCGCTCATAAAATGGGAGTAGACCCTAAGCAATCGAAGGTAAGAAACGGTCTCTTCGGAGCTGAGATGTTTACTACGGGATTGAAAAAACGTATTATGGATATCTGGAACATAGATGTTCATGATATTTATGGACTTACTGAAATGTGTGGTCCTGGTGCTTCAGCAGATTGTGATCAACATGACGGTCTCCATCTGTGGGAGGATCATTTCTTGGTCGAATGTCTTGATCCGAATACCTTAGAGCCGGTAAGTTTAGAAGAAGATGGAGAACTTGTTTTGACAACATTGGCCAAAGAGGGCATGCCCTTACTCCGATATCGAACTCGTGATATCGCAAATTTATATGATCTAGAAACTTGCGAATGTGGAAGAACCCATATCAAACACTCCACAATTAAAGGACGTAGTGATGACATGATCATCATCCGTGGTACGAATATATTTCCAGGGCAGATCGAGTCTGTTCTCATGAAAAATCCTAGTGTTGGAGGAAATTGGAGGATGATTCTTTTAACAGAAAATGATGTCGATATGTTAACTGTAGAGGTAGAGAGTAAACAGCAACTTAGTACAAATGAAACCTCAAATTTGGAACAGAAACTACAGAACGACATTAAAACTGTTATTGTGTTCACACCTAGGGTAACTGTTCTACCACCAAATACCATTCCAGAGAATGGTTTAAAAGCAAAGAGAGTTATTGATAATAGGAAGAAAGATTAACACTTATGAAAGGAAGTCTTTAAGATTTTTTATAGCTCGGATACCGCTGTTAAAAGCCTTCTTGTTTATATCCTTATATCTTTCAGGAACGTTATCCAGAATTATGTCTAGGAGAATATCTGATTTAAATGGTAAAATATCAGTTGCGGCTAGAGCACCGAGCATCACGATATTTTTTGTAATAATATGGCCAGATTCTTTTGCTAGTTTCAGGGCATCTATTTTGTATAATTCAGCAAGAGATCTTATCTCTTTGAATACATCTTCTAGATTTGGATATGCACATCCACCTACAGCAACAGTAAAGGGAATAATTGGATTGATATCAGTTATAACCTTTGTTTTTTTGTTTGCATATGTTATATAACGGAGTGCCTCGATCGGTTCCATACTCAGAATAACGTCAGCAGAGCCGCTGGGAATCAGAGGGCTTGAGACATTTCCCATTCTTACTGTACAGATAACTGTTCCACCTCGTTGTGCCATTCCGTGGGCTTCAGAGGTAAAAACATTGATTTTTGCGTTAACAGATGCTTTTCCAAGGATATTTGCCGCAGTAATAATCCCCTGACCACCTACACCAGTTAACACAATATTTGTTTTATCACTCATTTGCTTTCCTCCTTCGTATAGATGGCTTCGAAAGGACAAATTTGAACGCAATTTCCACATCCATTACATTGAGTTCCATCAATATGTATGCTTTCATCCTCTGCAAAGTAAAAAGCTGGACATCCAAATTGACTAATACATGTCTTACACTGCTTACATTTTTCTTGATCAATAGAATAAACTGGTATTTCTTCTCCGGATTTTTTCTTTCTCTGCAACTCTAAAAGAATACATGGAGATTTACTTATTACAACTGAAGGTCCCTTGAATTCTAATGATCGTTTAAAGGCCGATGTGGTTTCTTTGATATTGTTTGGGTCAACAATTTCGACATGAAGTATGCCAAGTCCTTTGATGACATCTTCCACTTTGATTAGTCTTGCAGGTCGTCCCATTCCATTATATTCTGTTCCTGGATGTGGCTGATGACCAGTCATAGCAGTGGTTCGATTATCAAGAACAGTGATTGTACAATTGTGGTTATGATGAACTGCGTCAACAATCGGCGGAATACCCGAATGGAAAAACGTAGAATCGCCCATAAAAGAAACGATTTTTTGATTAGTCGCTATTGCAAATCCACATGCCGTACTAGCGTTAGACCCCATACATAACAATAAATCCGCTGTCTCCAACGGCGGAGCTTTACCAAGCGTATAACAACCAATGTCTGTAGGATAAATAGTTCCTTTAGGGGCAGCTTTTTTCACTGCATAGTATGTTGCCCTATGTGGACATCCTGGACATAGAGTAGGTGGACGACTAGGAAGTTCTAATTTTGGTTGAACCGGTTTTGGGAATGGGTTTTTAACTTTGAATATTTTTGACAATACTTCTGCAACAATATCTGGCGTGTATTCATATAATCTGGAAAAATGCCCGGTTGATTTTCCATATATTTTCACGTCAGATTGTATGTCATGGGCAATTGCTTTAAACTGTTGTTCAAGTATTGGCTCAAGTTCTTCTACAATCACAAGAGTGTTTAATGATTTGATAAAGTTTTCACACATCATTCTGGGAAGTGGATGTGTCATTCCTATTTTCAAAATTTTCACATCAAGTTTTAAAACCTCTGCTGTCTCTCTGACATAATTAAATGATACGCCGGATGTGACAATTCCAATATTCTTAGGTTTTCCAATATGTATAATGGTGTTAAATGGTGATTTTTCTGAAATTTTTTCTGCCTGTTTCATTTTTTTCAAAAGGGCTGAATGTTTAACTCTTGCTGTATTGGGCATAGCAACTAGCGATGAATCTCTTTCAAAATGGCCTTTTCTTCGAGGTTTCTGTAATTTCTCTAGGGTAATAGGACCTCTTGCATGGTTTAATCTAGTAGTTGTTCTAAGTAAAAGCGGAATCTGTAATTTTTCAGAAAGTTCAAAACCTAATCTTGTCATCTCCTTCGCTTCTTGTGGGGTAGCAGGTTCAAGCATAGGTGCATTACCGAATAAAGCGAAATACCTATTGTCCTGTTCATTTTGGGAAGAATGACAATAAGGATCATCTGCTGAGACAATAACGTGCCCTCCTTTGCAACCTAAATATAGATAAGTCATAAATGCATCACTTGCTACGTTAAGACCTACATGTTTCATGCAAGTAAGAGCTCTTAAACCTGCAAATGAGGTTGCTGCCGCGATTTCTAAAGCAACCTTTTCGTTTGTTGAATATTCAAAATAGAAACCAGGATCTCTATCTTGTTTTGTAGCATGTTTTGCAATTTTTGAGAAAGTATCTGCAATCTCTGAAGATGGCGTTCCCGGATATGTGGTAACAACATCTATGCCTGCTTCAAGAGCACCTCGCGTAATAGCTTCATTTCCAAGCAGAAGAATCCTTTCTCCTACCATATCCTTAGTTATCTCCATCATTATAAACACCTAAATAAACAAAATTTTTTCATTTTCTCCAGATGGGGGTAAAAGAGAATAGAATATAAATCTAACTAACGTGAAACAATGATGATACATATTTAATCAGTAATTCTTTCTTCATCCTTGGGTATCTATCTACTGGTACTTTGGGTATATCTCCAAGAGTGATGCCATCGAAATCTAATTCTAGCTCACTTTTACCAACAGCATCCGAAAATGGTTTGAGGAGTTTTATTTTAAGTTTCGTTGAACATCCGCTGTTGATTAATTATTTATCTCTACTAAATATGTCCTTGAAAGAGACATAAATATATCTCAATGTGAGTATCAATTTATATCTAGAAATGCTTATTTGGCCGCCAGTGGCTCCTATGGTGAGTTTAGCAAGTTTTTTATCTTTAGTCAAAAGTCTAACGAATTTTTCTGTGTCTTTTCCCCATTGTTTGTTGAAGCGTCCAAAAAGCTTTAGGTCTTTACCAAATTCATTTTTCCAAAGTTTCTGATATCTTGATAAAAACCTTTCACGGGTATCACAAGCATCTAAGGCTTCAGCAGTAACATTTGCAGCTATCTCACCAGAGGCCATTGCGTAATATATACCCTCACCAGTAATTGAATTGATAAATCCAGCCGCATCTCCACACAGAAGCGCCCGATCAGCAAAGGTTTTTTCAAGCGGAAAGACTGGTAGTGCACTGCCTTTTAGATTTTCTATTTTAAAATCTCTAGGCAATATATTGTGTTCTTTAAGGGTATCTATGTGTTTTTCATAGATCTCTTTTAAATTTGTCTTGGGTTTTGATTTATCTACTGCCGATTCAAATTCACCAATTCCGATATTTACATTTTTTTTCTTAGGAAATATCCATCCATATCCTGCTACCCCTTGCATTTTTATGAAGATGTGTACCATTCTTTTATCTGAGAAATACTTATCAAGTTGCTCCCCCGACATTGGCTGTTCCTGTACTAGGGATACGCAGATATCATCAGTTTTTTTAAATAGATTTAACTTCTCTGCAATAACACTTCTAATCCCATCAGCACCGATTACTACTTGGGATTCAATTTTCTCTCCGTCTTCCAATAGTATTATTGCTTTATCTTTTGATATTTTGATGTCTGTCACTGTTTTTTCATCAAGAAAATCCACTCCCTTCGCGACAGCAATTTTAACTAAACCATTATCAAAATTCTTTCTAAGAATTGTTGCAATAAGTGGCTTATCTCTTTGAATCTTCAATTTATACTTTAAGGAGGATGAATAGGTGATGCTTCCATATGACATGGAGTCAATTAAATCTATAACATAGGGAAATCGTTTCAAAACCCTTGTTGAAAGACCGCCACCACATGGCTTATCCCTCGGAAATTTTTTCTTATCGATAAGCAGAGCCTTCACTCCTTTTTCAGCAAGGCATTTTGCAACAGTCGAACCAGATGGTCCTGCGCCTACTACAACAACATCGTATTTCATTGTGGAACCACTATCACATTCTAAATACACCAGGTTTCCAGTCTGGAATTGGAGCATTTAGAGAAGCGGAAATTCCAAGTCCTAGTACCATTCTCGTATCTATCGGATCGATAACACCATCATCCCATATTCTAGCAGTACTGTAGTATGGACTCCCCTCCATTTCGTATTTCTTTAAGATAGGATCGGTTAATTCTTTTTCTTCTTTTTTGGTCATCCCAATGCCTTTTCTCCAGAGCTGGTCTCGTTTAACTGTAAGAAGTACATTGGCTGCTTGCTCACCACCCATCACCGAAATTCGTGCGTTTGGCCACATCCACAGCTGCCTAGGTTGGTATGCCCTGCCACACATTCCATAATTTCCTGCCCCAAATGATCCGCCTATTATCACGGTGAATTTTGGTACTTGTGCACAGGCTACTGCTGATACCATTTTTGCCCCGTCTTTTGCGATACCGCCTGCTTCATACTTCTTTCCGACCATAAATCCAGTAATATTCTGTAAAAAAATCAAAGGGATCTTTCGCTGACAACAAACTTCAATGAAATGTGATCCCTTAAGAGCGGATTCAGAGAATAGAACACCATTATTGGCTAAAATTCCTGCTGGGTACCCCATAATTCTTGCAAAGCCGCAGACAAGAGTTGTTCCATACAATGTTTTAAATTCATGGAATTTAGATCCATCTACGATCCTTGCAATGATTTCCTTTACGTCAAAGGGTCTTCGAGAATCTTTTGATATTACTCCATAGATTTCTTTGATATCATATGTTGGCTCCTCAGGTTTTTTGATGTCGAGATATGTTTTCTCTGGTCTGTTCAGATTTTCTACAATATTTCGAGCGATTCTAATTGCTTCTGGATCGTCATGTGCATAGTGATCAGCTACCCCGCTCTCTTTGCAATGAACATCTGCTCCTCCAAGTTCTTCTGCTGTTACTTCTTCACCCGTCGCTGCCTTGACGAGTGGTGGACCGCCCAAAAATATAGTTCCTGTTCCCTTAACAATAACTGTTTCATCAGACATTGCCGGAACATATGCTCCACCAGCAGTACAAGAACCCATGACAACAGCGATTTGCGGTATCTTCAGCGAGGACATCTTTGCCTGATTGTAGAATATTCGTCCAAAGTGTTCCCTGTCCGGAAATACCTCATCCTGCAATGGTAGGAAAGCTCCACCTGAGTCTACCAAATAAATACAAGGAAGATTGTTCTCCGTTGCAATTTCTTGAGCACGTAGATGTTTCTTGACAGTAATAGGATAATATGTGCCACCTGAAACAGTTGCATCGTTTGCAACAATTACCACTTCTCTTCCATGAACAATACCAACGCCGGTGACTATGCCCGCTCCAGGTGCTCGATTTTTAAACATGTTATACGCTGCGAGGGCATTAAATTCCATAAACGGAGTATCTGGGTCAAGCAACGCCTCGATTCTTTCTCTTGCCAGCATCTTATTTCTTGATTTGTGTAACTTGATTTTCTCTTCGCCACCCCCTTTTGCAGCAACAGCAATGTGTTCTTTTAAGTTCTTAACAAATTTCTCATAATGAGCAAAATTTTCTTTATACTCCTTGTTAGAGGTATTTATTTCACTTTCGATAATATCCATATTATGCCTCCTTTCCCTCAAGTTCAGCAGTTATTTGACCAATCTCAATCTGATCTTTTTCCTTAAAATTAACTTTTTTTACTGCACCGTTATAGGGTGCTCTTATTAAGTATTCCATCTTCATCGCTTCAATAACCATTATCACATCGTCTTTCTTAACTGTGTCTCCCTCCTTTATCTTTACACTAACAACAGTTCCAGATATTGGAGAGCTAAGGCGGCTTTCTTTCTTACCCGTTCTTTTTTGTCCAGTGAGCTCTATACGTTTCACTTTGAAAATGTTACCATCAATAAAAACAAATTTATTTTCTTCACCTTCAGAAATTACACATTTAATAACCCTGTCACCTACCTCTATCTTGAGTTGGCCTGGTTTTAATTCCGTTGCATTTACTGTATATTCATTATTATCATAAGTTACAAAAAATTGGTTGTCTCTACGTTCAACTGTCACATTATAAACATGGTTTTCATGCTCATAGTTTATAAACATATTACACTCCCATCCTCCATCGTCCAACACGTTTCCACGGGGAATGTGGATCTGCTTCTTTGAATCTCACAACTTCCTGTCTTCTTGTATGTATGGAATCATAGACTGCCAAAGCGATAATTGCATCTAAAGGCAATCCTTTGTCAGCAATGATCCAATCTTCAAAGTAATTATCAATAAAGTGAGTAGTGATGTTTCCTTTTTTAAACTCTTTGTGTTCTAGAACTTTTTTAAGAAATGAAATATTGGTAGTTACACCCAATACTACGTAATGGGAAAGCGCCCATATCATCTTGTTAATGTTTTCCTCTCTATTTTCAGCACTCACCACAAGTTTTGCAAGCATTGGATCATAATAGGGTGTTATTTCCAAATTAGTTTCAACACCGGTATCATTTCTAATATTTGGTCCATTGGGCAGTTCCACTTTTTTTAATACTCCAATGCTGGGTAGAAAACCATTGGATGGATCCTCTGCATAGATTCTACATTCAATGGCATGACCACGCTGAATTAAATCCTTCTGTTTAATAGTAAGTTCCATATCATTTGCTATTTTTAATTGCCATTTAGCTAGATCTATGCCCGTAGTTGCCTCCGTAATTGGATGCTCTACTTGTAGACGGGTGTTCATCTCCATGAAATAGAAATTTAGATTGCCGTCAACCATAAACTCGATTGTTCCGGCGTTTGTATAGCCAACAGCTTTTGCTGCAACTACGGCAGTCTTGCCCATTTCTTCTCTAAGTTCTTTTGTCATTGCCGGTGATGGGGTTTCTTCGATAATCTTTTGATGTCTTCTTTGAATAGAACATTCTCTTTCAAAGAGGTGAATAACATTTCCGTGTTCATCGGCAAGAATTTGAAATTCGATGTGCCGGGGTTTATCAAGATACTTTTCAAGAAAAACAGAATCATTACCAAAAGCTGATTTTGATTCTCTTTTTGCACTTTCTATGGATTGCTCAAGCTCGTCTTCAGAGTTTACTATCCTCATTCCTTTTCCACCGCCGCCGGCAGTGGCTTTGACAAGCAATGGAAAACCTACTTTCTCACCTTCTTTGGCCAAGGTTGCCATATCTTGTTTTAACCCATGATAGCCTGGAATTACTGGAACACTCGCGTTTTCCATAGTTTTCTTTGCTTCAATTTTGTCTCCCATCAGTCTAATTACTTCTGCTTTGGGTCCTATGAACTTTATTCCCTTATCCTGGCAGGCTTTTGCAAAATCAGGATTCTCTGCAAGAAAACCATATCCTGGGTGAATGCCTTCAGCTCCTACTGATTGTGCGTTCTCAATAATCTTGGGAATGTTGAGGTAGCTCTCCGATGGTGTTGGGTCTCCAAGGTTTATTGATTCATCGGCGATTTGGACATGTGGTGCGCGACTATCTACCTCTGAGTACACTGCCACTGTTTTTATGCCCATTTCTTGGCAGGCTTTTATGATTCGAACAGCTATCTCGCCCCGGTTTGCAATAAGTACTTTTTTGAACACGTTATTCTCTCCACTTCGGTTTTCTTTTTTCAAGGAATGCGTTTATTCCTTCTTGACCTTCTTCTGAGACTCTAAGTTCGGAGATTTTTTCCACAGTGAATTCTTTGTATTTATCAATATGCATCTTCCGAAGATTTTTTATTAGATTTTTTACCTCCTTCATAGCGATAGGCCCTGAGGATCTTGATTGTTCGATATAGTACTCCACTTTAGAGTCGAACTCCTCAGGCGTTACTACAAAATCGATTAAACCTATATCACAAGCAACGGTTGAGTCAAATCGCTCTCCAGTAATAAACAAACGCCTCATATCGGCAGGAGTTACTCTTGGTGATACATATGTTGAGATAACTGATGGTATGATCCCGAGATTTGCTTCGCTGAAAGCGAATTTTAAACCAGGAACCGATATGGTGATATCGCATACTGCGATTAATCCAAGTCCACCTCCAAAAGCATGACCATTTATTCGTCCAATTACCGGTTTTGGACATGAGTAAATAGTTTCATAAAGGTCTAAGAGAAGCCTGCTGTCTTTTATGTTTTCTTCTTTAGAGTAGCTAACCATGCTTTTCATCCAATTGAGGTCTGCTCCTGCACAGAAGGATTTTCCTTTCCCTGTGAGAACAATGGTTCTTACTGTGTTGTCATTGGACAGCTCTTTGAAGCAATTTGTTAACTCCGTCATTAGTGATTCATTCATTGCATTATGTACCTCTGGTCTGTTTAGAGATACTATAACCGTGCCATTCTGTTTTGATACTTCGATTGTATCATATCTCATATTATGTCTCCCTAAGGGAATACCGGCTCTGATGATAAGGACGATAAATAAATGTTTCTATCATCAACGGAGATTCCCTAGTCAGAAAGAAATAAAACATATAAAAAATGAGTAGGTGAAACCATCGTTAATTGTCGTAGGGGGTATCTCTTC
>JAUWBM010000039.1 GCA_030601705.1 Thermoplasmatota archaeon | reverse complement strand
GGAAGTAGATCATGAGATCTGTAAGCTTTGCGGCGGGTATAATGAGCCATTATGTATAGATAAATGCCCGGATTCTGCCATGTCCTTACGTGGGAATAGAATTGAGGTAACGGAATTTCTCTGCGAGGATTGTAACGAATGTGGTTTCGTATGTCCTGATAAGGCAATAAAGATTAAGACAGTGACCTTCTAATAAACTTTACTAGATACGTTTAAGATAATCCACAAAAAGCAGCGACCTCAGACAAATCATATATTTTTATAGGGATTTTATTTTTTAAAACAGTGCGTTTGAAGTTTAGATAACACGAAGGACAACAAGTAACCAGGCCTTCGACGCCGAGAGGTAATATCTCTTTAGTCAACATATTATTAGCAATTTCCATAGCCATTTTATAATCTAACGATAGGATGCCTCCTCCGCCTCCACAGCATCTGGAAAATTCTCTTGTGTGTTCCATCTCTACAAAATTAAGACCCTCAATAGATTTGAGTACCTTCCGTGGAGCATCATAGACCTTTGAATGTCTGCCTAGTGAGCACGGATCATGATATGTAAGTGCCATTGATTTTTCAAGTTTAAACTCCTTATTCATGTTCTTGCTCAACACCTGGGATATATGAAGTATCTCAATACCAGAAAAATTAACATCCAATATCTCAGGGTAGAGGTTTGTGAAAGCATTGTAACAACCTGAACATGAGGTAACTAGTCTCTTAATTTGTGCCTCCTCAATCGCTTTCTTTACTTTAACTGCAATATCCCTTGCCTCATCTATTAAACCCAAACTGATCAATGGTTCACCGCAACATGGTTCGTTGTTTAATATTTTATAATCTAAATCTAGTTTTGTTAATACATCTACAGCAGCATTAGCAAGATTCGGTGCCATGATCGATGGAGTACACCCTGCCCAGTAAAGTAAATCTGCATCCGAAGATTGGTGGCTATCGCCTAATTTCTTATTGATCCATGTTTCTTTGGTTCTTGTCTGTGATTGGTAAGGGCTGCCAAATTTTTTTATAGCTTTACTAACGCTATAAACACTCTCTGGAGCGACTGCATTTTTTAGAGCCAACTCTCTGAGTGCCATAACCAATTTTGGAATCTCAAGCCCTTCTGTACAAAGTTCACGACATCGATAGCACTGTGTACATAACCACGGATATTTGCTTAAAAAATCTTTATCTTCATATAACTCCAGTTGGAGATGTCTAACTACCTTTCGAATATTGAAATCACTTGCTTCTTTGGTTGGACAGGATGCAGTACAAGTGCCACATTGTTCGCATGCTCTGATGATATCCTTGAACTCTTCAGTAATCATTTTTATCTCCCTAGTTTGAGTTCTTCAACCATATTCTTTACAGTAGCAACAAACTTTGGACCATCCGCTGCTGAAAGCCACACATCCCAAATTTTACTTGTATCTATGTTTTTCTTGCTCAATTTCTTCTTCAAGCGTTCAATTCTATCCTTGCACTTGTCGTTGCCATTAATATAATGACACGTGGGAAATTCGCACCCTGCCACCAACACACCTGCGGCATTAAGCTCTAGCGCTCTTTCAATAAATTTGGCATCAACACGTCCAGAACACATTACTCTAATTATCTGGATGTTAGTTGGATACTCAAACCTACTCACACCAGCTATATCAACTGCCCCAAGTGCACACCAGTGGCAGCAAAATGCTATGATTTTTGTTTCAGGTCTTTCCTCCAACGCTGCATCCACTTGCGCAAGTATCTGTTCATTAGTATAATGAACGATATCTATCGCATCATTTGGACACTCAGCAGCACAAGTACCACAGCCTTTACATAGTGCCTTAATAACATTTGGAGGCTGTGTCTTATCGACGAACTCGATAGCCCCAAATTCACAAGTTTTTGCACAGAGGCCACATGAGTTACATAATTCTTTATTGATGTCAGCAACTATTCCCTCGGCTTCAACATACCCTTTTTTCATCGGGATTCCAGCCCTCATTGCAGCTCCAAGAGATTCTTCAATAGTTTCCCTTATACTCTTGGGGTTGCGGGCGCAGCCGCACAAGTATATCCCATCGTTAGCAAAGTCCAGAGGTCTTAACTTGATATGGGCTTCCTGGAAGAATCCATCAGGGTTCGCTGAGACCTTAAGTAATCCTCTAAGTTTCTCTACAGTGGAATCACCCTGAAAACCAGTAGTTAGCACAACTAAGTCTGGGTTGATTTTAAACTCTTTACCAATTAAAATATCATACGTCTTAAGAGTTAATGCACCATTTTTTCCATTTCCGAAAACTTCAATTTTTCCATCATCAGGATATCTAATAAGTTTGATATCGTATTTCCTAACTGCCTCTTTGAAATAGTTTACATCCTCTCCCTCAATATTTATATCTCTGTAAAAAATATGCACTTTAGCATCTTTATTCAGCTCTTTTATTGTCACTGCGTTCTTAATAGCTACTAGGCAGCCAATGTTACAACATCCGCGTTCCTCATTTCTTGAATTTACACAGTTAATTATAGCTACATTTTTAACTTTACCCAGACTTTTTGACCTTAATTTTTCATCGAGTTGTAGTTGAGTAATAATATTAGGGAATTTTCCATAACCAATTAATCCTTGAGGCTCTATCTCATTCATCCCAGTTGCCGCTATAATTGTTGAAGCTTCAAGCTCTTCAGTGTTTCCGTTGTTTCCCAATTTGACCTTATAATTCCCAATATGTCCTTTTACATCCTCAAGCTCTGTATTAGTATGAACTTTAATATTATCATGTTTAGTTATCTTTCCAATTTTGTCATTAACAATTTCTCCGGCGTCAATATCAAAGGGAGCTAAGGTATCTAACTTATTCAAAATTCCACCAAGCTTGCTGTTTTTCTCGATGAGATCTACCTTAAACCCTTGATCAGCAACTGCCAAAGCGGCGGTCATACCCGCTAGGCCACCTCCAATAATTAAACAATTCTTTCCAACCGAAATCCGAATATCTTCTCCAGGCTCGAGAAGAATGGCCTTAGCTACACCCATTTTTACAAGATCCTTTGCCTTCTCAGTTGCAAGCTTAGGATTACTTTTATGCACCCAAGAACTCTGCTCTCTGATACTCACAAATTCTAATAAATACGGGTTCAAACCCGCTTCTTTAATGGTTGATTTAAAGGTTGGTTCATGAGTACGGGGCGTACAACAAGCTACAACAACTCGATTGAGTTTGTGCTCTGCTATGCTCTCCTTAATCTTTGACAAGTAATCTACAGAGCATATCCATTTCCCTTCCTCGGCAAAAGCTACTCCATCAAGTTGACTAGCGTACTCGACGACATCGGCTACATTCACTACCCCTCCGATATTTGTGCCGCAATTACATACGAATACCCCAACCCTAACATTCATCTCGACACCTCAATAGCTGCTTTCATACTTGCCCCAATTGCTTGACTTACAGACTCTGAAATATCTATTGGTCCTGTTGCACCCCCACAAACATAGATTCCTTTAACATTCGTTTCAAATGGGGCGTTTACCGGATCTTTCTCCTTAATAAAACCGTGCTCATTAAGCTCAATCTTTAAAATCTTCGATAATCTTTTATTGCTATTACCAGGAATTAGACCTGTGGATAGAACAAGAAGATCAATCTCTAAATCTTCGACTTCACCTTTGTCAAGGTCTTCAAATCTTATCGTCAAATTCTTTGTTTTAGGATTCTCGAATACATCAGAAGGCTTCCCCTTCAGATACCTAACACCGAGTTCCTTAGCTCTTCTGTAAAACTCGTAGAAACCCTTTCCATAGGTCTGTAAATGATTATGGAGAACGTACGCTTTCGCATCGGCTCCATGCTCTAAAGTTACTATGGTCTGCTTCGTAGCAATCATACAACAAACCTTTGAGCAGTAAGGTATAGGTTCAGGTTTGCCTTCCCTCTTCTCACGACCGACACACTGCACCCATGCTATCCTCCTCGCATGAGCTCCATCTGATGGCCTAACTATTTCCCCTTGTGTAGGCCCACCTGCATTCATCAATCTTTCATATTGAAGGTTTGTAATAACATTATCATAAACATCATAACCATATAAGCCACGAGGTGGTTCAAATGATTCAATGCCAGAAGCGACGATTATGCTATTGACCTCGAGATCGAGCAGTTCTTCCCTCTGCCAAAGCATTACAGCATCGCCCCCCTCATCCTTACATGCCTTGACACAGAGGGCTATTGGGCACTCACGACATTGGATACAGTCAATAATACAGTCACCTATACATGCGCCTTCGTCCTTCATTTTGCCGTAACGGCAGTCAGGATGTATAAGATAATAGTTTGGCACGGCCTGAGGGAATGGGATATAAGCCAGCTTTCTAAGCCCACCAATCTTATTATCGATCTCGTCGGGAACGCTAACTGGACATGCCTCGGTACATTTCCCACAACCTTTACATTTCTCTTCGTCAACAAACCTCGGCTTCTTCACGATTCTAACCTTAAAAACATCTTCAGTACCATTTACTCTTCGAATTTCGCAATTTGTCAAAAGATGTATGTTTGGATTTTTTTGAACTTCATACATTTTTGGAGCTTCAATGCATATTGAACAGTCGTTAGTCGGAAAGGTTTTGTCAAGTCGAGCCATAAGCCCGCCGATTGTAGGAAAATTATCAACCAAGTACACTTGAAAATCATAATCAGCTAAATTCAACGCTGCCTCGATTCCGGCAATACCTCCCCCAATTATTAGGACGGATTTAGACATATTTAAACCCCTTCAACAGTTACAAGATTATAATAAGGCATTTTGAGTTCTCTACTTAAATAATACCTTTCTTTTTCAGGTCAGCTTCATCGTATCCAAGGCTAGTGTAAATCTCTTTATTGTGCTCCCCAAATCTTGGAGGGAAGCTTAGATCTGGCTTGCTGATTGGTTTCACGGGCGGAGGCGCAAGAGTCACTTCTAAATCGGTTTTAGGGTCCTTAGTGCACAACAGCTTTGAACTCAGGTATGAATCCTCTAACACATCCTTAATCGTACTAACCTCGGAGATAGGAATTTTTGCTTTCTTAAACATTTGGAGAATTTCTGATGTATGTTTTTTATGCAATACGGAGTTAATATCATCATTCAATTGATCAGCGTGAGCTGTTCGATCATTGTTTGAAGAATACTCTGATTTATCTAAAAATTTAAAATCTGGGAATTCTATCATACTTCTCCATTGAGCCTCGTTCCCAATAGCAATTGAAATATAACCATCCTTAGTCTTATATACCCCAACCGGTGCAAAGGAAGCATGGAAATTGCCGGTTTTAGGTATATCTATCCCTAGACTAAATAAGGGCACTTGGAGAGATAACAGAGACATGGCACAATCAAGCATTGAGATGTCAATTCTTCTACCATTCCCAGTTTTTTCTCGGAGATATAATGCCTTCATAATCTCGCTATAGGCTTGGTTACCCGCCTCAATATCAACGATAGATACACCAAACTTTAATGGTGGTGTGTTTGGTTCTCCATTTACATCCATGATCCCAGAATAAGCTTGAATCATGGGGTCATAAGCTGGTTCAGACCGGTCAGGTCCGAACCCTGAAATTTCAACCCAAATTATATCACTTTTTATAGAGCTTATCCTTTCATAATCAATCCCTAATTTTTTGTAGTTTCCAGGTAATTGGTTGCATGCAAATATGTCCACCTCTAGCTTATCAATGAGCTCACCAAGAATCTCTTGACCTTGAGGGGTACCAAGATTCAAAGATATTCCTTTTTTACCTGCATTTACGGACATGAAATATGCATTCATGCCTTCTTCCTCTATTACCTTTTTACCAACCTTACGGTTAGGATCCCCCCATAATGGTTCGATTCTAACTACATTTGCCCCTTCAACTGCTAATCTCCAAGTGCAATAAGGTAAAGCTGCTGCCTGCTCAACAGTTAGCACCTTCACATCTTTTAAAAAGCCATTCGAATCCAATGTCATCATCCACCTCCAACTATATGAGAAATCAGAATCTCATCACCAGGGTTTAGAATGTATGGTGTTTCTTTTACTTTGGAGTTGATTGTGATTAAAGCACTCCTATGACCTAAATCTTCTCCAAAGGCTTTCTTAAATCTCCTACCATATTTTACATAAAGTATATCCATTAAATCTTGAAGAGTCATTCCCTCACTTATTGGAATTAATTCCTTCCTTTTCCGAGTAATCTGGGAAAAAACCATCAGATACTTTACAGTAACATATGTCATTTCTTACTCTTACCAGAATTTTGAGTGCCTAATAAGGCTTTTCTAACAAAAGAAAAAGAGCATTTACCTTGACTTATTTGTAAGCCTGCACACTTATAACAAATTCCTCTGCTAAAATCAAAGTGGTCCCTGCATGCAGGTTTTTTACACACACTACATATGTAAGTTCTTATGCCTGTATGCGACAAATCTATTCTTCTCTTGCATAAACTGCATCTTGGCATGGAAATACCCACATTTTACCTTACTAGCTTTTTCTTATCTAAATCATCTAAGACATCCTTCATGTCCAGCTTAATAAGCTCACTTTTTTTGATGAGGCCAGTTTTTAAATCCCATTCTCTACTGGTATAGTATTCATCAAGCATCTTTTCCAACTGTTTCTTCGGAAATCTTTGACCTTTCCCAGGCCCTTTTGGAATAGGCTTTGAAAACTTCTTTGGAAGTCTATCATCCTTCCGCCGCATACCAAACCGTGTATTCAAAGCCCTCTCTATGTTCACGATTCTATTTCCGATTTCTAATAATTTTTTATAGTCTATTTTCATACCTGTTGCGGCACTTATCCAGTCATGATATTTTATGGAATTTACTTCCTTTTTGTTACGTAATTTTCCCAAGAGTTCTGGAACAGGATACTGAGCATAGTATGAGGCATGCATGAATCTACAACTCCCTATCGAATCGGTAATTGCAGCTAAATTCTCATGCCAGAGAACCATCCTAACCTTTCCATCATAACTCATAAGATCACATGCTCCCTCAGATCCAAACAATTCTTTTCCAATTTCTGGAGGCATCCTAATCATCTCAAAGACCACGTGGGTTCTAAGATGATCTGAACCACGACTAGAAATTGCATATGTAAAGCCAAAACCTTTTGCAACTCGAGGGTCACAAGCAATTGTATCTATACCCTTAACCGATGTTGTATAATCAACTGCGTTTTTTCCTATCTTTAACGCAGCCTTATAGGCCCCCAGAGCTCCGAGAGCGCCCAATTTATCCTGTTTATTTGCAATTCTGTGTACCATTTCCACCATTGCATCAGCGTTGCCGAACCTTAATCCTAGTTTGTCTATGTCTTCTAATACTCCCTCCTCCACAAGTTCCATAAACGTTGCTATGGCGTTTCCGCATGATACACAATCCATGCCATAGTCATTTGATAGTGTATAGGCATGAAAAACAGCTTCTAAATCTGAAACGCCACATTTGGATCCAAAAGCAGCAATACCCTCAAATTCTATGCTTCCTCTTGTTCCAGCATATTTTCCGGATTCGATTCTTCCAAATCTTTTGCATCTATTAGGGCAGGACATGCAGGCACGTCCTCCTGGTATGGGACTTGAACGCGTTGAGTATTTGTCTCGGAATTCTTCACCTGATATTGAATCGGCTCCTTCAAAGGTACTCTCTCTAAAGTTTCTAGTCGGAAGCCATCCTTGTGCATTACCCCAATTAACACATATCGGTGTTCCAAGCGCTTGGTGCTCTCCCATAAGAAAACCGGGATCGTTTAATACACCTAACCAACCATCACGAACGATCTCTAAATATCTTTCAGGGTCTGCAACTCTAAGCTCACCTGAACCGCTAACTGTAATAGCTTTGAGATTTTTTGAAGCCATTACGGTGCCCGTCCCGGTTCGACCAGCAGCATCCCATAAATTAAATATTATCGAACAGAAAAGCACACCGTTTTCTGCAGCAGGTCCGATAGCGGCAACTTTTGTATCATAGCCTCTTTGCTCCTCCTGAAGGGTCAAGGTTGTTTCAAAAACACCCTCCCCCCATAAATGAGCTGCGTCTTTAAGTTCGACATGTTCATCATCTATGCATAAATAAACCGGTTTTGGGGCTCTTCCCTTAATGATAATATTATCGTAGCCTGCATATTTGAGTTCAGGACCCCAGTCTGAGCCTGCATTTGAGTTTCCATAAATATCTGTTAATGGTGATTTTGTGGCTACATTTATACGGCCAGTTGTTGGGCCTAATAGGCCAGTAATTGGTCCCGTAGAAATGCATAAAACATTATCACTATGCAAAGGGTTAATATTTGGTTTAAGCTCATCAAACAGAATCTTTGCATCTACACCTCGTCCTCCTAAATATTTCTCTAATTTCGGTTTAGACTGCGTTTCCTTGATTATTTTGCCTTTCGTTAAGTCAATCCTCAAAGTCTTACCTGCATAACCACCATAGTCAAAAGTCACTCTTTATTTCCCCCTCCAGTGGCGATGGAACGAGTTGATTTGGGGAGGTTCAATAAAAAGTGTTGAATCCTATCTGCACTCTTACGCCTCGGAAATTCTTCAATTCCCTCGTAATACTCAATCCCACCGGTTACACACCATTTTACACACTCAGGTGACCCATCGCATAAATCACATTTATAGAATATCTCACGATTTTCATTATAATGGATAGCGCCAAAGGGACAGATTACCATACATTGTTTGCATCCGATACAAAAATCTGGGTTGAGTACTATCGCGTTCGTTTCACTGTTTCTACTTAATGCTCTCGTTGGACATGCAGTGATACAAGGCGCATTGTCACAATGTTCACATCCAATAGGAATATCAAGCCCTTCCTCATCAATACGAACTATCTTGATCCTTGACTTCGATGGGGCAAAAACACCCTCTTTATGAAAGCTGCAAGCCAATTCACAAGCTCTACATCCAGTGCACTTCTCATAGTTGAAAATAAGCTTGCCCATTATTATACTCAACCGTCCCCATGGTAGTCATAAGATATAGTCAAACTCATTTATACTAGAAGGGTTATTTAATGATATCGTATACGTGGAATAACTCTGTGATAATCCTTTACTTCATTAGCCTTAATCCCCCTCGATTTGGAGTCTTTTAACGTCCATTAAATATTCGAGGGAGTCATCTTAATAATTCCTAGCTAAGAGGCCAGGAGATTTCTATATAATAACACATAATAATTGTTTTATATAACTAATAACATTAGATTGATCCTATGAATGTTCTAGTTCTAGGTGCTGGGGGAGCTGGAATAAGTGCAGTTCAAGCAATAAGAAGCGTGGATAAAAAGATAGACATAAATTTGGTATCTAAAGAAAAATTTATGCCCTATTCACTCTGTGGACTGCCCGATTTTTTATCTGGGAAAATCTCTATGAAGGTTTTAAACCGATTAGATTCTAATTTCTTTACTAAGAACAACATCAATTTGATATTTGGGAAGGAGGCTATAAAAGTAGATCCTTCAAGGAAAATTGTACATTTTAAGAATAATTCTACGAACGATGTAAAAGAGATGATTGAATTCGACAAGCTTTTAATTGCTATCGGCTCAAAACCGATAGTGTCCTCTATCCCAGGGTTAAATAAAAAACAAGTATACGTCGTTTCGAATTTGGAAAATTGTAAAAATATTATTAAAGAGTTGAGAAAAGCCACAAAAATCGCGGTCATTGGCAGTGGATTTGTAGGTATTGAATGTGCTCAGGCCCTGAAACAAAGGGAAAAGGAAGTCTTTGTTATTGAAACTCTTGACCGTATTCTTGCAAATATTTTTGATAAGGAGATATCAAGTATCGCCCAGGAGATGCTAGAGAGCCTAGGTATTAATTTTATTCTGGGAAATCAGGTGAAGGAAATAATTGGAAATAATGTAGTTGAAGGTCTTAAACTTAAAGATGGAAAGATAGATTGTGATATGGTACTCTTGACTGTTGGGGTTAGGCCGAACATAGATATAGTTAGAAATACCATGATTAGAGTTAATCAGGGTATAATTGTAAATGAGTTCATGGAATCGAACCTTAAGGATATCTTTGCTGCTGGCGATGTCGCTGAATCCTTCGATTGTAATCATGGAGAATCTGGTTTAAAAGCGACATGGTCGAATGCTGTAGAACAAGGTCATGTAGCAGGACTGAATATTGCTGGGAAAAGGTGTAAATATCCTGGCTTCCAATCTTACAATATCATCCATATCCACGACGTACCATTTTTAAGCATGGGCAATGTAACCAATTTACCTCAGAACTGTTCGGAGCTGGTGTTAAAAGGTATCGACTCTATACGAAAGGTATTTATTCAAAATGATAGAATTTTGGGTATGGAGTTCTATGGTGACATGACAAACTCTGGACATCTATTTTCACTAATAAATAAGGGATCTGATATAAAAGGATATGATAAGAAGATCCTCTCAAACTATTTTCAATACCGTTGGAATGAGAATGTGACGACAAAAAGTATGATGAAATAAAAGAGGGGGGGGGGAAAAAACAAGCTATTAGAAAAAACATCTAAAATTTCGTCGATATTATGGCAGAAATTGGCAACATAGCCACTTTGCCATATGGCGAAACACCAACTAAAAACCTACAAAATATTGCTCAATATCTAATCATAAATAGTGATTATTGCTTGTTTTTCCCCTTAGAAACTCTAATCATAGCCTCTATGTGCTTTTTTATTGACATGTATTAGTATATTATCAAAACATGAGATTATAGAATGAAAGCAAAAATTATAAATACTATAATGATTATAATGATTATAATGATTATAATAGTTATAGAACGAGATATGATATGACAAATACAACAATTTCAATTACACAACAAACAAAAAAGGCATTACTCAGTCTTGGGGCAAAAGGCGAAACCTATGATAATATCGTAAAAAAACTCATCAAACGATATGCATGGAAAAAAATGGATGAAAGATGGAACAAGATTCTTGCTGAAGACGAATTTATCCCATTAGAAGAGCTGTGACCTGAATGGTATACACAGTTCTTGTATCCAGAACATTTCAAAAATCATTTCACGAATTACCAAAGAATACACAAGATAGAATAAGAAAACATTTACAGGAACTTAAAGGAGATCCAGTAACATCTCGACCACATTGTGACATTAAAGTATTGCAAGATACCGATCCGAAGAAATATCGACTCAGAATTGGAGATTATCGTATTATTTATTCTATTGATAAGAAGAAAGTAAACGTCGTTGAACTCATTAAAAGAGAAGTTGGATACGGCAGATTATAACATTCTTTTCAATTATCAAAATACCTTATGATGGGATCAAAATCTAATCAATAGTTTGTGATTAGATTACAATTTTTCTTCGAGAAGAGCATCTCGAAACTCTAATCATATATTTTGATTAGATTATCTCAAACTTTTTAGATACTCATTAATAGCACGTTTTGAAGAATACCAGACATTATCCATTTTTACTGCATCAATTTTGCCTTGTCTAGCACGAAGACTAAGATACTCCTGGGAATAAGGAGAGAAATCAGCAATTTCCTTTAAAGATATAAGTCGTTCATCCTCCACAAAACTTGACAGATAATACATCAATGCTTCATGAATGATCTTTGCAATAAAAGTAGCCAAGGGCGATAAATCACCAACATCAGCTTTTTGCAAAACCTGATAGTATTTACGTCGTTCTTCCTTTTTTAGAACGATGGGAGGGTGCCCCATTTGCATCAGATAGAGATTTGTAATAAGCCTCGCTACTCGTCCATTACCATCAAGAAAAGGATGAATACGAACAAGTTCATGATGAATAAAAGCAGCCTTCTTGATTGGATGAAGTTTTAATCCGCCGATATTGGAAATATATTCTTCCATGAGTTTTACAATTTTGGAATAACTTGGTGGGGTGGTTTTCGATCCTGCAATTCTTACATTTTCCGTTCGATATTTACCTGATTCTTCCAATATTCCTTTTGTTACTAATTCATGTATCTGTTGAATAATATCTTGTGATAACGGTTTTTTTGCATGAACCAACTTAACCATTAGATCAAAAGCCTCAGCATCGTTTTTTGCTTCAAGATGATCTTTTAAGGGCTTACCACCAATGGTGATACCTTCCTCAAGTACCAGTTTTGTTTCTTGCAATGTCAGGGTATTTCCTTCAATAGCATCGGAGTGATATGTATGCCTCAGTCTAATATCTTCAAGCAATTTCTTTATTGCATCTTTAGGAAGTGGTCTAAGTTTGTCTAACCGTTTTTTCTTTTCTTCAACTCTTTTTAGTAGTGATCCATCAATGTGAATATCGGTATCGGCATATTTCATAATATACCGATATGTTAAAACTAGTATATATCGGTATCGGTCAAATATCACAAAAGCCGATACATATCCAAACTCTAATCATAGTCTCATGATTATTACTAAAACCTGCTAGGTATTGCTTCCAAAAATAATAAAATTGAAAAGATTATTCACTGTAACTATGTCAGCAAACAAAATGGAATCTGAAAAGAAGTATGAGTGTCACCGATGCTGGGTTCAGATGGATAAAAAAGAAATCGAAACATTTGGTCCAAATGTTATAATAGATGTGTGTCCCAAATGTAAAGGAATATGGTTGGACAAAGGAGAACTTGGGAAACTGCTCAAAGATAGAAAATTGACAGATTATTTAACCAAACATATTGGAACCAAAAGCAGAAGTCCAATGGTATGTCCTCGCTGTGGAATGACAATGGATATCGAGAAAGCTGATGATATAGAAGTTGATGTATGCTTAACCTGTGGGGGCGTATGGCTGGACAAAGGAGAACTTGAAGCTTTGACAGAAAAATCAGAAGAAGGATTCGAAGGTGATGAGCTAGCAAAACGGGAGGAACTAGAAGAAGAACGGCTTTATAAGGCACGTAATTCAGCATTGAACAAATTTTTTAAAAAATTCACCAGATAATTTTACAAGTTCAACGAGGCTATCCTTACGTTAGTAACTACTTATTGGGTATTGTTTCCATTATATTAACTTGGATAAAACCTTTGATGCACTTTCATTAATAACAAGATCAGCCATTTCATCCAATGGTGTCGGATCAATATTAACAATCACCAGTACAGCGCCATTCCTCTTTGCAATCTGGGGCATTTGAGCTGCAGGATAGACAACCAATGAACTCCCAAGAACAAGAAACATATCACAGTTACGAGCAGCAAGCGTTGCCATATTAAGTGCATGCTCAGGTAGCGGCTAACCAAAAAGCACTATACTTGGTTTTAAGACACCTCCACAAGAGCACTTTGGAGGTAACTCTTTTTCTAAGCGCGTGTAAGCCTCATCCATGGAATATGTTTTGTCGCAACTCATGCACAAGATTTTTCTTGTATTACCATGAAGTTCAATGACATCTGACTGACCCGCCATCTGATGTAATCCATCAATGTTTTGCGTAATTACACGATAAAGCTTCCCACGCTTCTCCAACTCCACCAACATATAATGACCATCATTAGGCTGTACTTTCTTTAACGTAGGATATCTCTCATCCCTAAATATTAATTATGGGATATTCTTTAGTAAATTATTTATAGTGCAACGTTGATTAGGGTTTCGATGATAAAAATGGATTATAAAGCAATTCACACAAAGAATTTGTTAGAAAGATTTGAAAATAAGAACCATAAAAAGACAGCAGTTGACTATTTAACACTAAGAAAGCAGGTTGATGGTGTAGCTGATCCTACAATGAATATAGACATATTAACGATATATCATTTATCCGGGTTCTTAAAAGATAAACCATTCAAAGATGCAACAAAACAGGATATACGAAACTGGTGCGACTATCTAAAAGAACAGGGAATGAATGAAACATCAGTACATACTTACAAAATGAAGTTAAAGAGATTCTACAAGTATGTTGCAGAACCAGAGAAATATGAAAACGGTAAAGCAGATCAAAGAGATATTAGGTATCCTGATTGTGTAAGATGGATTTCATTTGATACCAGCATAGGTGGAGATTTACCGTTAGAATCAATACTTAATGAGAAACAAATTAAGAAATTACTTGATGGTTGCAGTAATGCTAGAGAGGGTGCTATTCTTTGTTGTTTACTTGATGGTGGATTAAGAAAGAGTGAACTTAGAAACTTGAAGATAAAAAACGTGGGGTTTGATAAAACATTAGGTGCATATCTACTACTTAGCAATGGTTTAAAGACTAAGCAATCTGCTAGGAAAATACAGTTGTTTCTTATTCCAAGTAGTACAATTTACATTAAGGAATACCTTAACCATCATCAATTCAAAGATGATCCTGAAGCATTACTTTTTTACTCCATGGATCGTGGTGAAAAACATGGTTCTATGTTAGCTCATATGGGTATCAATCAGATTCTAAGACGAATACTTAAACGAAGTGGTCTAAAAATACATCTTACACCGCATATGTGTAGGCACAATAGCGCAACGATGTCAACTGCGAAAGGATTCAACGAAATGATGCTACGTGAAAGATACGGATGGAGTAAAACAAGTAATATGCCTGCTAGATATGTACATCTGGTACAAAAAGACAGTGATGATTTCATAAAGAAACTGCTCGGTATCAAAGAGGAAGATAAACCTGAAGAATCACTATTACAGCCGATCCTATGTCCTAACTGTGAATATGAGAACGTACCGACAAATATCGTATGTGGTAGATGTGGAATGAAGCTGAATATCAAAAAAGAAGATCTGGGTGTAGATGCAACTACAACCGGAATAGCGACACAGGAGTTAATCAAAGATCCTGAATTTAGGCAATTCTACAATGAGATGCTACTTACAACCATCGAGAAATATAAAGAGATGAAGAAGAAAAATAAGTTTGATGGATAATTAACTTATTTTGATACATCTTCTGGGTGTTTTATTATATTAATGTCCTCTTCTAATAAATCAATCAGGTCAGGATTGTGCTGAATTCTAATAAAATTAAAAATATCATTATCTGATTTAAAAACCCCATCTTTTATTAACGACAAGCCTTTCCATTTCTCAACTTTTGCAAGTCTTATAATTTCTTTTTCTATTCGGCCTAGTTTAGGAGATGTGAATGCTACACGATCAGGTTCAGCTATCAGTTTTAAAAAAACAGATGTGATCCTATCGTATAGTCTGTGATGATTTCTTTCATCATATAGGTCAAATAAACTTTTTAAAGACTTGTCTATAGTATTAACATTTAAACTTTTCATTGGTTCTTTCATCCTACTTATGAAAAAATCATACTTATCGAGCGACCTGAACTTTTTTTCTTCATTGTCCATTGGAAGAACAAAATGAGATTTGGGGTAACCAGATAGTCTGCCAATATCAGTATAGATACTCAAAGCATTAACTTCTTTAGGGAAAATAAATATTGTCCATTCTAGAATATCAACAAACATTCTCCTTTGTTTCTTGTTTAAAATATTAATAACATAGTCGAGAATCAAGATCGAATGATCCGTTTCATATTTGTTCATCTTCTCAGTTATTGCATCCCCTAAGTATGGGTTTTTTATCTTTTTATACTTGCAAATTTTTTTTAAATCAACTAAGAAATCTTTATAACTTTCTTTTAATTTTGAAATATATTCATCAATTTTATTTCCCTCACTCAAAATATCTAAAGTATTCAGAATCACAATTTGATCGTCAACGGATGTTTTTTTGGATTCAGGGATTGAACATACTCTTGTATATATGAATCGCCAAAGCCAATATTTTACAGCATCATGTATGTCTAATTTTATAAAATCATTCCATTTTTTGCTGAAATCCCTTATCAAAAAAATAGATTTGATTTGTTTTATCCTATAAAGTATTTCTCCGATATCTGTTACAGCTTCATGTAAATGATGACTTTCAGGGTATTTCATCCATTGTTCTTTAATTCCAAATACTGTATTAATCTGCGGAGGGAATCTGAATAATCCATGTTGTTCTAATTCTTTTATCTTGTTTTGAATTATAGAGCTATGTGCAACATCTAAATATTTTGATTTTAAAGAATATCCTTCTTGTTTTTTCTCAACAATGCCTTTCTCTATTAATTTATTCAGAATGGCAAACTGGTATCCCTTATCTGTTGCTTTTCTTTTGTCTCCTCTTTTACTTTTATTTTTTATATTTGTTCTCTCACAGATTTCTTTCAAGGTTCTATTAACTAATGTCACTTTGGAACTTGCTAATATTTTTTCTTCTGATTTTGGAACATTTTTTTTAATTTCAATAAAAGTAGAGATGGTTTTTCTTTCATTTTTTGATATATCAATATCAAATAACTTGTTTTCTTCCATATTTTTCACCAATCGTTGAGTAAAATATTGAGTATTACTCTACCAAACTATATAAGTAAACATTATTTAAAGTTTATTATGCAGAAAAACGACTTAATTAAGACATTTAGCCTTTCAAAAGACACTTTTTCCAAACTCACCGAATGGGCAAACGAACGATCCATAAGTCGTAGCTCAGCAATAAGAATTCTGATAAATGAACACTGTGGGGAGAGGTGCAATGCCAAGTGACAAACTTATTGCATGGCATCAGGAGAATTGCCCTTCTCTCGATATAAATGGAGAAGATTTTACGAATTTTTTACTTGCAGAAATTTCTAGGTTGAAAGAGGGAAAAACTTAATTTTGAGGTGTTTTGAAAATGAAAAAAGGAAAGGGAAGGAGAAAAAATGTCAAAATCCACAGGATTTATAGTAAAAGTTGAAGACTTGGCTGATTTTTATGCAATCAAACGATTTATACAATCCTTAGAATACGCTAGACTTATTTACTGTACCATTAACGATGATGAACTGCTCTATATCACGACGAAAAGAGAACTCGAAAATGGGAGGTGTGATAATAGCTAAAGCTAATCAGAAAGCCAAAGAAGAGATTATAGAAGTTAGCAAGGTGTTTTATGGTGGTAACCTCTATGAACAGATTTACGATCCTGAAAAAAAAATAAGTTGTTACCTGGGATGGGATGATAAAGAAGAGGAATTATTGAAATTAGATGAAATAGAACACGCACCGAGAAGATACATACCTATAAATGATGATTTATTAAAAAATGGTGCGGTTATACTCCCAAGCGATGCAATAGATTATGGCACAGTAGAAGATCTGGAATTTGACATAAGTACATTCATAGAAGTATGGGTTGATGTAAGCAAAGAGCATTTACAAAAAGGCACATGGTATACAATGCTTACTTGGAATTTTGATAAACTTCATACAATACCATACCTAAGTGCATTGGGAGACTATGGAACAGGAAAAACACGATACCTGGATGTTATCGGTGGAGTTTGTTACAAACCGATGTTTGTAGGTGGTAGTGTAAGACCTGCACCGATATATCGAGTTATAGATTTATGGCGTGGTACTGCTATCTTTGATGAATTTACCCTAAGCAGAAGTGATGAATCACAAGACATAATACAGATTTTTAATAATGGTTTTCAACGTGGTAAACCAGTATTGCGATGTGATGCAAATAACTATGATAAGGTTAAATCGTTTGATCCTTTTTGCCCAAAATTAATTAGTAGGAGAAAGCGATTCAAAGACAGGGCATTGGAATCAAGGTGTATCACAGAGATAATGAGGGAGACAAGCAGATCAGATGTACCAATTGATTTAACAAGTGATTTTTTCAAGCAAAGATCAGAATTGCAGAATAAATTATTGATGTATCGTTTTAAAAACTGGAATAAGATAAATCCAGATGAAAGCATACATATTGATTTTGGGAATGTACTACCAAGAATAAAACAAGCATTCATTCCTTTTACCGTATTATTTCAGCATGATGAAAATAGGTTGAATGAATTTATCAAATATACCCAAGAACATAATCAGAAAACTATTGAAGAAAACAGTATGAGTTTTGATGGGCAAATCTTCAACCATTACATTAAACTTTTAGAAGAACATGATGAATCACAACAGCATTTAGATGACTACAAAGAACCAGTTATTACCAGTAGTAAAATCAGAGTATCAATGATAGAATCAGGATGGAAAGAAGATAGTATTATCTCTGCTACAATAGGTAAGCGGTTAAGCGTTTTGGGATTTGAAAGCAAATCAAAAAAGATAGAAGGGAAAACCGTAAGATCTTTGGAAATTGATGAAGATTTGTTAAAGTCGTTAAAAGCTAGATATTTGGTTACGGCAGTTACGGAAGTTACGGGATATACTCAAGTAACAGGAGAAGATAAGGATGTGTAACTATACCCCCGTCATACCCGTAACCACTGTAACTCCTGTAACTACTGTAACCGCTATTTTTGGAGGTCATCTAATTGACACCATATCCTAACACTACTCCAGAGGAACTTGAAGAGTTCGACAGAAAGGTAAAGGAGAATGTTGCAAAATATTACAGAGATAGAATATGGAGTACTCTTGCAAAATATTTAAAAGAAGATTTGGAGGCTAAATAATGTCCACCAGATATAAAGGTAAAATTGCAACGGGTATCTGGATATCCGAGAAGTTGTTGAATTTAGCGAAAGAACAGGATCCCAAATTCAATTTATCTCATTATGTAAATAAACAACTGCAGAGTGACTTTGATAACATCGAAACCAAGGTCGACAACTTTCTTTTGAAATTGGAGAAAAAATGAGATATTCCTTATTTTCTATAATTTGGTTTTTTCGTAGACATATAAGAAATCTGTCATGGAGAAGATATCATAATTGTTGTATTTATTGTGAAAGAAAGTTTCAAGAAAATGAAGAACGCATCGTAATAACATATCCTATAGGATCAATAATGGTTTGCGATTATTGTTATTATATAAAAATGGAGGCTGAAAAATGATTAAAATTCCGAGTTACCTAGGTGACAAACATCTCGATGGCGACGGCGTGTTTTTTTCCTCCCCAGACTGTCGCCATCTGTCTTTTATTGGAGTGTGATTAAATGAAACATATATTGGTTACACCATCTCAAGTAAAACTTCTTGATATTCACTGTACAAATTGTGGATTTAATTGGTTTGTCAGTGAAGTTATCCGTTGTCCAGAGTGCAATAGTGCAAATATTTTTATCGGGAGGAATACAGATTGAGATTGAAGTTTTTTCATGGCGCACCTCCATTGGAAGGGGTTTGGAGTATTCCCCTTCCTTCAAAGGAGTGATTAGGAATGAGTAATAAATTTGGTTATGAGAAGGAAATGAGGAGAAGGGAAAGGAGAGATGCAAAACTTGAACTTCGAGAGAAAAAAAGAAAGCTAAAATTGAAAAAAACGGAGTAAAATGGCTAAAAAACGATATTGCTACAAATGTGGTTTTGAATGGCGATCCATCCGCCACCCTAAAGTTTGTCCTAAATGTCGAAATCAATACTGGGACGAGAAGGCAAGGATCTATAATCATCTGAAAAAGGAGCTATCATGAACATCAATTTAAAAGATAGAGTAGTTAAAATTTACACTCGTTTGAACGACAACACACGAATTCCTATTGGCAGAAGATATCTTTTAGATCGTGGCTGGTCGAAGAATAAAATTGACATGTTTTGTTTTATCTGGTGTAACATGACGATTTCAGTCGGCATTGTTCTTTTGGTGGTGGCGTGTTATGGATAAAATACGTAATCTTGCTGGTCAAGTTTCTCCTATTGGTGTGGTACTATTGATTTTTTGTATTGTGATAATGGCTTTAATGTTTTGGTTCTTGTCTTTGCCACTGGATTGCAGTGAAGGGAACCAGGTATTGATGTGGTAAATAAGATACGATGGCAACATTACGATGAAGACTTTGGTAAGGAGTAAAAAGATGCATTGGTTTGAAAGATTAGAACAACAAGCAAAAGAAAGACAACAAAACTTTTTAAATACAACCAACGATTTTAAGGGGTGGAAGATTCGAGTTACATTATCTGCATCAGAAGTGTTCTCAATCTGTAAAGCCCTGTGCAGATCATCAACATTAGATAATGTATTGAAAAAACAAAACTATAGAATATTTGACTGTGAAGAAGAGAAACAGGTAATTAATGATGTACTTCATAGATTGTTAATGACACATAGACGATCCAGTTGTCATTTAGCTAGAATGACACACCCAAATTATAACGATCCAGAATGGCATGGTACTATTAATGATGTTATGTTTCATCGTGTACATGGTGAATTTATGAGAATTGATATCGAGCATGAGTGTTATGAGCCAGATAAAGAAAAGATGAAAAAGATTATAAATGAATTAAAAATAAAAAGGAGGTGAAAACGAATGGTCGTATTTATTATAAAACAGTTGAAACGAGAAGCAGATGAAAGGATAGCACATAAGAAAGCAAAGCTACAACCAATAGTTAAGGATGATACAAAGAAAGTCACGACAACTAAGAAGGAGTTGGTTATGGCAATGCTTTTTAGCAATACTAAACTATCCTTAAAAGAAATAGCTGAGAAAGTTGGTACAAGTTATCAGAATGTAAAGAATATCCACAGTGATTATCTTAGAATCAAGATTGAAGTAAGTAAGTAACCTGATATTTTTTCTCCGTTGTAGAAGAGAGATAATCAATTTAATTGACATCATTTTTTTTTTATTGGATAGATCACCATAGGTTTGTATTTGATTCACTATTACTCAACAATAAGTAGCTAATTAGATTTGAGTAGGTTTAATGTGAGATTTTTAAACTTTTTTAAATCGAGAAAAGACAGTTTTTTTTAAATGTTTTTAAATGTTCACAATTAGTGTGTGACTAATCTATTATGATATCTAATTTCTAAATTAGATTAGTGGTTGATAGCTTTGAATAATTCATAGATATGTCGTATTAATACATAGTTTTACGTATCTTTACGTAATCTGTCAAATCATAGATTTATCTAGAAAATCAGGTTTTTTGATTTCAATTAGTGTGAGAGTATCATTTTAATAGTCATCAATTTTTAAATTTGATAAAGACCTAGAGGTTTGTCCAACTTATTCATACTTATTGTATCGTTTTGTATAGATTGCTATATGTTTTTAATCGTTTTAAACACTTCTCCCATCCTGGAATAATCGTTTTTATTACAAGAACAGGATTTTTTTTTTATCTTGTAGAGAGAGTATCAAATTAATTGATATCATTTTTTTTAATTAGATGGATCGTCATAGGTTTGTATCTGCTTCCCCTTTATGCTTATCTTTATGTTCTACTGAATTTAGGGGAGCATTAGATTAAAATCCTTTCACGTCTTTGATTTTTCTATGAATTTTTATATGATAAATATAGACATATTCACATCTGTATATTTGTAAATATTCATCATTTTCAAATCGCAACACCCAAATAGAGAGAGTAAAAGCCATCAAAATTATCATAGAAAGGATGAAACGTCGAAAAAAGTCGAAATAAAAGTCGTAAAATATTCTTGGTTGTTTATCTGTTAAGATTCAATTTTTCATACTTTTAAAAACCTTAACACCAAAGTGAGAGAGTAATACTCATTTTTAATTAGTAACAGGATTTATCTACAGTGAATCTGGAAAAATTTCAGATTTTCCAATATCTTGTTTTTTCTGAATAATCCATTTATGTATGGTAGTTTGGTCTACTTTTATGATTTCTGCTATTATATCTTCAGTGTGACAGATCCATCGAAAAATATATATATTGTAGACGACATGTAGACTACTAATAGACTACAACAACAGGATTGAAAACATTATGGCAGTAAAGAAAACATCCGGCAGGTTGATACTACAGGAGATTAAGTTCGACCAGGTATATAGTCGAAAGGTCCACAAATGCAATGACAGAGCTGGCAAGATCACATTGCCAGTAGAACTCATTGGAAAGAAAGTGTATGTTGTAGTCGAACCTGAGAGTTGATAATATGGGTAAAAGAATGTCTCGTGAGCAGGAGAAGGCAATGTATGCTAAACAAGGTGGCAAATCCTATCGAAGAAACTATGATGATAAACCTACTTTTTTCACAAAACATTCTGTTAGTTCTGACATAAAGAATATGCATAGAAAAAATCCAGATGAAGACCACGGAACTGAAGTTGATTTATACAAGCGTCGTCTGGCATTGGAAGCTGACAAGAAGCACATTAAAGAATCTAAACGGTCAAATAAG
>JAUWBM010000056.1 GCA_030601705.1 Thermoplasmatota archaeon | reverse complement strand
GAAGGGGTAACTGGAGATATTATACGTGCCTATATTGAGAAACATGGAACGCCCGAGGAAAAAGAGAGTTACAAACAAATGAAACTATTGGACTTTTAAACTGTTCGGATACCCCGCAGCTTGCTGCGCGGGAGCTTCATTCATATTTTGCCTCCCTTCTTCATATTCTCATAGACGACATAATATATAAATTCTATCCTCAGATGTAACCAAATACTCTTAACATCTCAAATCCTAAGTCTATATCATCATCTGCTAGAAGTGAGGATTGGCAGTTTCTACAGATATCTTCTGGCTCTTCATCTCTGATGTGAGGATTTCTCCATATATCTCATACATCATAGTCTAGACAACTCCTTATCTTTAGGATATGAGTCGATATTTATACCCTCTGCCTAAAGCTTTTAAATATAGAGTCTAAAGATTGTGGGAATTGGTACAGTATGGAAAGAAATGATGAAGAAGACTAATACCACTCTCTTCCTTAATATTCTCTATCTACTTACTCGTTTTATGTGTCTGTAAATTATAATATTATGGAAATTTAGTAAAGTATAAATTATTGTTATGTCATTCCTAAAATGTCGAGAGAGTTGAGCATTATGACTGAGATAAGTCGTGTTGTTATACCAGTAGATAAATCAGAAGCATCAAAAATAGCTGTAGAACAAGGATCGCATATTGCAAAATTACTTGGTGTCGATGTTGCGATAATATCCATCGATGATTCTCAACAGTTTATTGCCTCTGCAAGCCTTGAAAATAAACTAAAAAAGGAACATGAATTATCACTTGAGGAGTTCAAAAAAACTGTAGAGTCGAGAGAAGTAAATGCTACAACAGAAATTATAGTGGGACTTGCTCCAGCTCAAGAAATTGTTAAGTATGTAAAGGATGACGATCTTATTATTATGGCATCTCACTCTAGGAAGGGAATAGATAAATTTATTTTAGGAAGTGTGTCTGAGGAAGTAGTACATCGTGTGAATTGTCATGTGATGATACTAAAACCACAATTAATTGAAGGTAAGTAATTATTTATAGTTTATTAGAGCATCTAATCCTTGTTATCATCCTTTTTCTCATCGTCTTTAACTTTGTAATCTGCATCTATTGTTTTGTCATCATCAGATGGTTTTCCTTGCCATGATGCATCAGTATTGTTGCTGCCTGCCGCTTGTTGTTGTTGCTGTTGAGCTGCTTGCTGATATATTGCTGCAGAAGCTTTCTGTAAGACCTGTGTCAATGCATCCGTTTTCTCCTTTATCTTCTCTATATCATCGCCGGTTAATGATTCTCTTAGCTCCTTTAATGCCTTTTCAATGTTTTTCTTATCGTCTTCGGAAAACTTGTCTTTTAGTTCTCCCATTGTTTTCCCTGTATTGTGAACAAGCGCATCTGCAGTATTTCTAACTTCTACTTTTTCTTTGCGCTTTTTGTCCTCTTCTTCATGCACTTTCGCTTCATCTTTCATTCTTTCTATTTCGGAATCAGGGAGTTTTGTTGAACCAGTAACACGTATGGATTGCTCTTTTCCAGTCCCCATGTCTTTTGCTGAAACGCTTAAAATACCATCCACGTCGATATCAAAGGCGACTTCTATTTGTGGTATGCCTCTTGGGACCGGAAGTATTCCATCGAGATGAAATCTACCAAGACTTTTATTGTCGGCAGCCATCGACCTTTCACCCTGCAAGACATTAATTTCAACGCTCGGCTGGTTATCTGCTGCAGTTGAAAAAATCTTGCTCTTTTTTGTGGGAACAGTGGTGTTACGTTCAATAAGAGGAGTTGCTACTGCTCCAAGTGTTTCGATGCTTAGGGTTAGAGGGGTAACATCCAGTAAAACGATATCTTTATCGATATCTCCAGAAAGGATACCTGCTTGTATTGCTGCACCTGCGGCAACGCACTCCATTGGATCAACATCACGTTTTGGTTTCTTACCGAAGATTTCTTCTACTCTTTTAATGACGAGTGGAATACGTGTAGTACCTCCTACGAGGACAATGTGATCGATATCTGCCGGTTTGAGTTTTGCATCTTTGAGTGCTTGTTTGCAAGGATTTTCTGTTTTGCCAACGATGGGAGATATTATCCCCTCAAATTTTGCCCGCGTGAGTTTCATTTCTAGATGCTTTGGTTCATTATCTAACACAGTTATGTATGGGAGGTTAATTTCCGTTTGAAGCGTTGATGAAAGTTCCATTTTTGCCTTTTCGGCGGCTTCTAAAATACGTTGCAGTGTTTTCGGGTCTTTTTTTAGGTCAACCTTGTGTTCTTTCTTGAATTCCTCTGCGATATAGTCTACAAGAGCTTGATCAAGATCAGAGCCGCCAAGCTGGGTATCTCCATTGGTGGATAATACCTCAAATACACCCTCACCAACTTCCATAAGAGTAATATCAAAGGTTCCTCCGCCAAAATCATATACTGCTATTTTATGGTCACCTTTTTTATCAAGGCCATATGCAAGCGATGCAGCAGTCGGTTCATTAATGATACGTTTAACGTTCAGGCCTGCTATAACACCGGCATCCTTTGTTGATTGACGTTGATCATCATTAAAATATGCAGGAACGGTAATGACTGCATCAACGATTTTTTCTCCAATAAAGTCCTCCGCATCCTTCTTTATTTTTTGCAGAATAAACGCTGAAATCTGCTCAGGAGTGTATTCTTTTCCCCTAAGTTTTATTTTTTCACCGGTTCCCATTTTTCTTTTTATTCGTTGTACAGTGCCTTCTGGGTTGGTAACCGCTTGACGTTTTGCAGCTTCACCAACAAGCATTTCACCATCTTTTGTAAATGCTACAACAGATGGAAAATAGGATTGCCCTTCAGCACTTTTAATAATTGTTGCTTTTCCTGCTTCTACAATAGCTACTTCAGAATTTGTGGTTCCAAGGTCTATTCCAACAATTTTTCCCATACTCTAAACACCTCTTATTCATTTTCTTTCTTTTTGGCAACAATAACCTGAGAAGGTCTAAGGAGACTGTCTCCAATCATATATCCTTTTTTAACCTCCTCTACAATTGTATCATTCTCACAGCCATTTTTTTCTACGGTTGTAACTGCATGGTGTAATCCATGATCAAACGACTTTCCCATGCAATCGATATATCGTATATGTTCTTTTTCAAAAAATTTTTCAAGATTATTTAAAATAAGTTTCAAACCCTGTTTAGGATTTTTATCTTCATAAGCCCTTTTTAAAATTTCATTAAGATCAATTAATTCTGTAAGGTATTTCCGTTTTATTTCTCCTTCTCTGGAGATTAATTCCTTTTCCATTCTTTTCTGATAATTTTGAAGATCAGCACATGTCCTGAGAAGTTTGTCGTTTTTTTCTTTTAGTTCTTTTTCGACTTTTTTTAATTTAATCTGAAGAGTATCTTCTGCATTTTTCTTTCTGTCACTAGATTTTTTAGCTGTCATATTAAAATAAAAAAGAAAGAGGGGGGGAGATTAATATTCGCCCATACCTGGAGGCATACCACCCATACCGCCTGGCGGCATTCCTGGTGGTGCTCCTCCACCGCCCTTTGAGGCGATGACATCGTCGATTCTGAGTATCATGGTCGCTGCTTCCGAAGATGCTTCTATTTCTTGAAGACTCACACGGAGGGGTTCAATGACTTTGTTTTTAATCATGTCGTCTATTTTTCCACTTAGTACATTAATACCAGCGTGTTTTTTCCCCAGTTTGTGTGCTCTTCGTACTTCAAGCATCATGTCTATAGGGTCGAGCCCTGCGTTTTCTGAAAGTGTTTTTGGTACTATTTCGATAGCGTTTGCAAATGCCTCGATTGCCATCTGTTCTCTGCCACCAATCGATGGTGCATAGTCTCGAAGAGCCATTGCTACAGCGGTTGCAGCCGCTCCTCCTCCAGGAGTCATTTTGCCGTCTTCTAAGGCAACCTTGACTACTGAAAGTGCGTCATGGAGCCCTCTCTCAAGTTCATCGATGACATGTTCTGTAGTGCCACGTATCATGATAGATACTGCTTTTGGATTCTTGCAATCTGTGACGAATGTCATTTTGTCGTCACCGATTTTTTTCTCCTCCACATTACCTGCATAACCAATGTCTTTTGAGGTTAATCCATCGAGGTTAGCCACGATTTTTGCACCAGTAGCTTTTGCTAGTTTTTCCATGTCGCTCTTTTTTGCGCGTCTTACAGAGTAGATTCCATCTTTTGCAAGGAAATGCTGTGCGATGTCATCAATGCCTTTTTGGCAGATGAGAACGTTTGCACCGCTCTTTTTGATCTTTTCAACCATTTTCCTGAGCATTCCTTCCTCTTCGTCTAGAAAAGCCTGAAGTTGTGTCGGATCTTGAATTTGAATTCTTGCATCTACTTCTGTCTTTTTTACTTCTAATGCAGCGTTTACCAGCGCTATCTTTGCATTTTTAATGTGCTTGGGCATTCCTTCATGAACTCGTTCTTTGTCAAGGATAATGCCTTTGATAATTTCAGTGTTTGCTATTCCGCCTCCTTGTTTTTTCTGTATTTGGATGTTATCAAGATCCACATATGTTTTATTGTTAATCTTTTCTGCGATACTTGTAACAGAATCTACAACAACGTCAGCAAGGAGCTCTTTCTCGCCACTAGCGCCTTTACTGGCCATAGATGTCATTGCTATATCTTTAAGTGTTTTCTTATCTCCAGCTTTTATTGTTATCGCTAGTTTATTGAGAGTTTCTACTGCTTTCCCTGCCGCTAATTTGTATCCCCCGCAAATGACGGTTGGATGAATATTTTGCTCTAACAGTTCTCCTGCATATTTTAATAATTCACCTGTGAGGATTACAGCACTTGTAGTTCCATCACCACATTCTTCATCTTGGGATTTGGCTACTTCCACAATCATTTTTGCAGCTGGGTGCTCCACATCGATTTCTTTTAAAATTGTCGCTCCATCATTTGTGACAACGACGTCACCCATCGAGTCAACGAGCATCTTGTCCATTCCCTTTGGACCAAGTGTTGATTTTACAGCATCAGATATGGCTCTTGCTGCCATAATATTGTTTGATTGTGCGCCTTTACCTTTTTCTCTTCTAGTTCCTTCTTTTAACACAATTATGGGTTGTTGACCACCGGCCATCATAATAAATACCTCCTTTAATTTTAGTTAAAATCGGAAAAGGAATATAAGCACTTCTATATAAAGTTTACTGTGAGGGGTTCTGTATCAAACTGTGGTGGTAGATTAGTGGTGGCACGTCAGTGGTGGTTACTGCCAATTTTGTTTTTACCAAAAAGGGTTTTTTTCATCTAAATGTCATACGGTTCTTGTGCTGGACGCCAATCAAAATTCACCCATAATATTGGCAGCTCTGGATAAGTTCCTGTCCTGCCTATTCCAATAATAGGTACTGGTAGTATCCGTGGTCTATTCCAATAATTCTGCCTCCATATATTCTTCCAGCAATCTTTGAAATAAGCATGTCGTACATTATTTATGATGTTGTTTCTTAAGATGTAATTGCCATTGCAAGAATCGAAGAGATATATGCCATATTCGTTGTTTGAAATGAAGTTGTCAGAGACAGTGTTGCTGTTACAATCACCAACAATGTATATGCCACTTCCCGAGTTGTTCGATATGTTGTTACCAGTGACGGTGTTTCCAAGAGACCAGAACAGAAAGTATATACCATCATGGTTCGAAGTGATGATGTTATCTGAAATGGTGTTGTTGCTGGAAATTGCGATAGTTATGCCATAATAGTTGTTTGATATGATATTACCCTTAATATTGCTGAATCTTGAACACACTGTGATTCCATTATGCCAATACTCGTCACTGTTTCTTATCGTAAACCCACTGATATTCACCCAATCAGCAGTTATCTTTACAGCAAATAAATCCAAATCATTACCATCAATTATTGTAGTATCCCTATCCTCACCAATTAAATCAATAGATTTATCTACAATTATATTCTCATAATACGGTGACAACTCATCATAGACATAGACTGTATCCCCATTTGATGAGTCGTTAATTGCATCCTGTATCTTACTATAGTTGCCGGGTCCACTACCACCAACATACAAGATATTGCCAGAAGATATAGGTTTTATGGATTGTTTTTCTAAATTAAAACCAACAGAAGATGATATAGTCATCCCTATAAACAACAGCATTATTCCAAGGGTAAATATCTTTCTCATTTTGCTTTCCCCCATATTAATAATGCAGAGGTGATATTTTTATTTATCTATTGGCTTTTATTGTGGATTTGCCTTTTGATACTGAATAGATTTTTTCATAAGAGTAAGCCATTTGTTATCCCCTTCAATGGTTATTCCCGCTTGTTCTGATGGTATTTTACCTTTTAAGCTTCTAATTGAATCCAAAAAGACAAGAAATATTATATAAAACATTTCTCATTTCCCAACAGATTACAAATATGGCTACTAAAAATTATGACTACGTAAACATCGAAAAAAAATGGCAACAAAAATGGTTTGATGCAAAAATCAACATTGCCTCTAGAAAAGAACAAAAAAAATTCTTCATACATTTTGCCTATCCTGGAGTCTCTGGCTATCTTCACGTTGGACATATGAGGGGTTTTACCTACTGTGATATTATCGCGAGATATAAACGAATGACTGGATATGATGTATTATTTCCAGCAGGATTCCATGCGTCAGGTATTCCCTCGGTCGGTTTTGCAAAAAAAGTAGAACGAAACGATGAAGAAACAATCAAACTGTTGAAAAAAAATGGATGCACTGATGACTTTATTAAAAAGTTAGCAGATACAAAAGAAGTCGTAAACTATTTTAGTGGAGTGTATGTCAATGACTATTGGAAGAAATTTGGTTTTCTCATAGACTATACACGTTTAATGAATACTATCTCTGAAGGCTACAAGAGGTTTATTGAATGGCAGTTTCACAAACTAAATGAAAAAAATCTTTTGATACAAAAACCCCACTTCGCTCCATTCTGTCCCAATTGTGGGCCGGTGGCAGTGGATAAATCAGAAACTGATGTCTCCAAGGGCGGTTCTGCAGAGGTTTTAGATTTTACTATTATTAAATTTAGACTAAAAGACGGGGCAATTCTTCCAGCAGCTACATTGAGACCCGAAACAATTTTTGGTGTCACTAACATGTGGGTGCATCCAGATATTGAATATCAAAAAGCCAAGATAAACAATGAAATATGGATATGTTCCGAAGAATGCATTGAAAAATTAACCTATCAATTTGAAACCGTAGAATTACTGCAAGAGAAGATACCTGGCAAAGAACTGATAGGTAAAACGTGTATTGTTCCAGAAATAAATAGAGAAGTTCCAATTCTCTCCGGAGTCTTTGCGGATCCCACCATTGCCACAGGAATAGTAATGTCGGTTCCAGCTCACGCGCCTTATGATTGGATGGCTCTTGTAGAGTCTAAGGAGAAAATACAGCCTATTAAAATAATAGATGTAAAAGGCCTTGGAGATAATCCTGCAAAAGAAGCATGTGATCAATTGAACATTACCCATCAAACAGAAACAGAAAAACTTGACGAAGCAACAGATATTGTTTACAAAAAAGAGTTTCATACTGGAGTTCTTAATGATAACTGTGGAAAGTATTCTGGATTAAAAATAGCTGAGATAAAGGACGCAGTAAAAAACGATCTTCTATCTAAAGATCTAGCAGCAACCATGAAAGAATTTTCTGAAGAAGTCATCTGCAGATGTAAAGAAAAAGTTGTAATAAAACAAATTCCAGATCAATGGTTCATAAAATACAGTGATGAAGCGCTAACTCAAGAGTCAAAAGAGTATACAGAAACAATGAACATATTTCCTCAAGAATATAAGAGCGAAATGCCCAAAATATTGGACTGGTTTGATGATAGAGCAGCCATTAGAAAAGGCTCATGGCTGGGAACGCCATTTCCCTTTAAAAAAGACTGGATCATAGAACCCATATCTGATTCGACACTGTATCCCGCTTACTACATACTGTCAAACTATGTGAATCAAAATAAAATTGCGGCTGAAGAGATGACTGACAAGTTCTTTGACTATGTCTTTTTAGGAATAGGATCACCAAAAAACAAGATATGGGAAGACATAAAATCTGATTTTGACTATTGGTATCCAGTTGATATAAATCTCGGCGGAAAAGAGCATAAAACTGTGCATTTTCCTGTTTATGTGATGAATCATGTTGCTGTCATGCCAGAAGGAAAAAGACCAAAAGGTCTTTTTGTCCACTGGTGGGTTACACAAAAAGGAAAAGAAAAAATCAGTAAGTCCAAAGGCGGCGCAGAACCTATTTTAGAGGCTGCAACAACCTATGGTGTCGATGCGATGCGTCTCTATTATGCACATGTCGGCTCTCCATTTGTTGATGTAGAGTGGAATTCAGATATAGTTACCAAATACAAAAATAGAATTGCAAATATCTGGAAGCTTATTCAGCTATTATTGGACAGAGAAGAGGCAGTAGATGAAAACCTTGATAACTGGTTTAAAAGCACTTTTAATAGGCGAATACAAAAAATTGATGAAGCCTTTGGAAACTTTGATTTGCGCGTTGCTTCCAATGAGATTTTCTTTGAATGTCGAAAAGACATCCAATGGTATCTAAAAAGGGGAGGAGGAAACAAAAAACTACTAGAGAGATTTATTAGCACATGGATAACATTAATGACGCCAGTCACTCCTCATCTTGCAGAGGAATTATGGCATAGAAACCGTGACAACCTTGTCTCAGCTGAATTGTATCCAGAGTCTAATCCAAAAGAAATCTCTGAAAAAGATGAGGTTGGAGAATACCTTCTTTCGGAAGTCGCAGATGATGTTAATGAAATTCTAAAAGTGACCAAGATTACACCAAAAAAGATACATATCTATGTCTCACCAGTTTGGAAGCAAGAAGTATTTAGAAAGGCATTAAAACTCGCTACTGAAAACAGGCTGAATATTGGCTTTATTATGAAGGATGTCATGTCTGATCCTAATAAGAAAGCTATTGCCAAGGAAGTTTCTCAATTTGTTGGTAAGCTTCCCGGTGAAATCAAAAAATTAAGTGACATTGATAGAAATCGATATCTTGTTACCATCAAAGAAGCAAACTGTCTAGAAAATGCGAGAGATTATCTTAAAAAGGTATTTTCTTGTGACATTAAAATCTATAGTGCCGATGATAAAGACATCTACGATCCTGCCAATAAGGCAAGATTTGCCATACCACTACGACCTGCAATATATATTGAATAAAAGAGAATAAGGGAAAAGTTTATTCCTTCTTTTTTCTCCATAGTACAAATAATACTGTGGTAATTATTAGCAATGCTATTACAAGAACAACCATGGCAACCACAAAAATCAATGGGAATATGTTTAGTCCTGTAGAAAACACCTCTGATTCGGCAACGTTTCCTGCAGCATCTTTTGCCCGTACATAAAACTCATAATACCCATTTCCTTCCTCTGCTTTGAATTCCCATTCAAATGGAGCGGATGTAAGTTTATCTTTATACTTGGTCCAGTTGTCCCAGTTTATATCGTCTTCTGAATATCGGTAGTATAATTCTACCGATTCTATGTCGCTACCGTTTCTATCATCTGCATATGCTGAGACGGTAAATGTATCATCCCAGCTCCATTCGCCTTCTAAACCAGGAATCTCTAGGTCCACTGTGGGTTCTGATATATCCTTTATTATGGCAAGTGCTTCATTTGTATCTTCAAGAGTGTTGATATTGCCCACCGAATCAGTAAGTCTAAAGTACAAATAGTATTCTTCTCCCTCTTCCATCTGGTCCCAATATTTCTGTAAAAGCGTCCATGGTGAATTGTAGATCGTTTCATTAATATCGGATTCTATTATTTCCCATTCCGTTTCAAAGTTGGGACGATATTCAATCGTATCTAATAAAAAATCGTCAGTGAATTCAATGGAAAATTCAGCTGTGGTATTAAAAAAGTAAGGCTCTGTGAATATGGGCATGGTTGGTAGGTTTGGATCGAAGATGAAGGATACATCGCCTTTTTCTTTTTTATCTTCAACATTATGAGCGTAATCCTCCGCAATTGTATATAATTCATAGAACCCTCCTTTTCCCTTTTTAACTGTGAATTCCCAAGTGGGTGTCGTTCCATTTTTTTCTTCAAAGATGTCCCAATCGCCCCAGATTATATTATCATTTGAATATCTATACCACAATTCAACTTTTAGAATGCCGCTTATATCATCCTTTGCTATCGCTGTAATGATCACATGTTCATCTTCGGAGTTATAAGTCTCCTTGATACTCGTGTTGATGATGTAGGAACTTGGTTTGTCCGTATCAATGGTGAGAGACACGGGTAATGTAGCCTTATTTCCTGCAAGATCATAAATAGAGATACTTATACTATGCAACTCGGTTATATTTTTATAAAAATCTAATTTTGAAATGTTTGCGATAATCGTTTCTTTATCTGTCGTTCCGTTTTCTCCGCTACAATAAGCATCAATTTTTGGTGTCGTTTTGCTTTCGTTTTCAATTGAATATTTTAAAACATATTGAACAGAGCTGACAAGTAGCCCTGTTTTATCATCCTTAATTTTAACCGAAAAAACAGATGGTATTTCATTTATCCAGCCTTCTGGATTAGGGGTAAACGTGCTACTATCGAAAACAGGAGGATTTGAGTCCACCACAAATGTTACCCACCAGTCCCATAAATGTGGATTTACTGACGAATTTTTTGCATAAAGGTCAGCACGTAATCTAATGGTTCTATCAATGGGTGTATCTTCCATGGCAATGTTTTTGCCGTTTTGAATTTCGCTTATGAAATTTTTATTTTCATCTAAAATACTAAACGTAATACTGTTATCATCAGAAGTGTTGTCGCGTGCATAGAATTTATTCCACCAACGATGTTCAGGTAAGTTAATAGGAATGGAAACAAGACTGCCTGTTATTTCTTGCCCAGGTTTTTTATACGATCCAACACTGTATAATTTCCCATTCTCATCACCGAAAAAAACAAGTCCGTTGGAAACTATTGGCGAGGTTGTTACAGCGAAATTATCACGAGGTTCAAATGTTTCAAAAGCCCATTTTATTTCCCCATCTGATGCATCGAGGGCATAAAAAGTTCCAGTTGGTGTGCCAATATAAACGACTCCTTCAGTATAGGCCACTGAAGTAACAAGAAAATTACCTATGCCTCCAGTGTACACCCGTTGTTTCCATAGCGGTTTATCCACATTACTTATATTTAATGCATATATATATCCGTTTGGAGAAGCTACATAGAGCACACCGTCATAGATAGCAGGTGTTGTATCTGCTACTGCATGTAGGCGATCTATTATAAACTCCCATTTAATGCTGCCATTCTCAGCACTCAATGCTGTAACCTTTGTTTTACTAAGTCCTTTACTGACGATGAAAACGCTATCGTTATAAACTACTGGAGACGCGCCATCAATGGCGCCAACAGATTTATTCCAGATGGAATCGCCACTTTCTGTATCTATGGCAAACAAACTGTTGCCAGATTTCTTATTACAGCCTACAAATACCATGTTCTTGTAAACTGCAGGCGTAGAAAAACTGCCCGCAGGGAGATCAAATGGATGATCCCACACTTCAGAACCACTCGATAAGTACAGTGCAATTACCTTATTATTTTTATTAGATTGAAGAGGATCTGGATCGCCACTCCAAGAAGTTACAAACACTTTATCATCATATACAACAGGCGAAGAAGAATAACATATATCCTCGTCGTAGACAAATTCCCAATCTGGTTCACTTTCAGGATTAGCTTTGTCAAGAGCAATGACATAGTTTTTGGTACCATCATTGTCTGTTTTTCCTGTTGCTATTATTATGGAGTCTTCAGTTATTGTTGGAGAATTTACCACCCATTTATCAGTGTTTAAATCCACAACCACATCATATTCTTTCACGTACTCGTCTTCAGGTTTGATTATGTTATTGTATATGTATAACTGATCTGATTTGAGATAAGTGACATATAGAACCCCATCGCGAATGACGGGATTTATAATAACCGGATTTAAAATAGTTTCTTCAGCATCGATTTCGCTGTACCAGTTTAGCTCATCGTCATCTGGACCTTTTCCTTCTGAAGACCTTGTATTTTGTGGATTTTGGCCGAACATTGGCCAATCGTCGGTAATAGGATCTATACTCACGTTTCCATCTGAGGAAAAGTTTAGTTTATTCTTTACATCAATTCGATACGTATAATTGAACAAATCCTGCCATCTATTGATGTTTGTCTGCCAGGTGACCGCCCAGCTAAAAATCTTTGGAGACGCTAAATGAGTATCGGTAGATAAATTTGCCAAGATTTTTATTTTATCATAGGATATTTTGTTCAAACATATCGGTGGTTCTGTAAATCCATCTTCATTACTGCCATCGCTGCTATAGAAATATTTATCTTCTACTTTTACAAGTGTTTCATTTTCTTCGGTTTCATTTGCATCATAATAAACATGATATTTTGCTTTTGCTCCTCCTCTTTCATAGTCATCCCATGTTAGTACATCCCAATAAAAATCGGCAACGTTTGAAATTGTTTTTGGTTCTATATAGTCCTTTGTAGTTGCGGTTCCGTGTCCTATAGTATAACCTTCTATTGTTTCAGAAGAAATTTCCACATAATCTGTATATAACGTACAAGTGGTGGATTTAGGAATGACAACAATACAGATATCTAAATAGTTATCTTTATTTAACGCCAGGTCTATGTTATCATGGTCTATGATCTCGTGAGAAAGAAGTACATCCCCCCCCTTCCTCTCGTCAGACCGGTTATGATCTAGTAGATACCAAGCTCCAAACCTTGTTTGCCCCGGAAAGTACTGCCAGAGGTAGAGATTTATTCGTTTGTCATCGGTGGCATTCCCAAACCAATTGATGCACAAGTTGCCAATGTCCTCTGCTTTTGCGTCTAGCTTAAATCTGAAATGATGAACAACATATCTTCTCAATCCCTCAGAAGATCTCTCTGCATACTCACCATTAGGTGTTTTTATATATTTTAATTCAGTATATTTATTAAATTCATCTTCCCATCTGATATGGGAGTCTGGAGCGGAAAAGAGTAATGGGAGGAATAAAGGAGCCACATAGCTGTATGCCTTATGTGATCCGGCATCTGCAAAGCTGTAATTTATTATATTTTTACTCCTAGTTAATGCAATGGCACCATTTTCTATAATGCAATTTGTTAGATCGACATGAGCAGCATTCTCAAAGTCATCCATCCATACTCCATCATCGGGATCTGTTTCCACTGAAGCCATTGTACTGGGAAAAATAAATCCGATGATTGTTAAGAAGATAATTCCTAAAATAATTGATTTTTTAATCAAATGTTTTGCACGCATATTTTATCTCCTTATATAAATCTTTCATTAATTATATTTTTTTGCTAGCTTAAATACTTTAGGGTTCGTTACATGGTCTCTTTTTATTTACTACAATTTTTATCTTTAATCTTTATATATTGGTTTTGGAGCAGTTTTTTGATTGATAGATATCTGTGTGGTTATATATATTACCTAACAAGCTTAATAGTTTTTACACTATATGAAGATAACAGTTAACAGTTAAACTTAAATCACAATCAACTGAATATCCATCACGTTTGTACCTGAGGGACCGGTAATAAATAAATCATCTAGTTTTGAAAAAAATTCATACGAATTGTTCTCTTCCAAAAATTTGTTGGGATGAAGTTCTTTTTCATGGGCCCGAGAAAAGGTAAAACCATCTGCTATTGCACCAGCAGCATCACTCCTTCCATCAATACCATCTGTTGCAAATGACGCAAGGATCATATCGGAATCGGCAATACGTTCGACGCTTCCTAAAACCAACTCTTGATTACGTCCACCTTTACCATCGCCTTTTATCGTAACAGTTGTCTCTCCTCCAGATATAAACACAGTTTGGTTCTTGGGACGATTTTTTGCCTTATCGATTAAGATATTACTGGCATATTTAGCTTCTCCTGTTAAAGAAGTTGTTAGAAGTTTTGTCTCATACCCCAAGCTTTTTGCTTTTTCTACTGCAGTGTTACACGCAATCTCATTATTTGCAACAATAAAATTATACACATTATCAAAAACAGGATCGTCTTTTTTCGGTGTTTCTAAAATACTTCCTTTAATCCCACCCTCAACTACTTTTCTAACTTCTAGTGGAACTCTCTCCCATAAAAAGTATTTTTCTAAGATTTTTTTAGCATCAGAAAAGGTTGTGGAGTCAGGACTGGTGGGACCCGAAGATATAAACTCAAGAGGGTCATTAATAATATCTGATATTATTAACGATAATACTACTCCTTTAGCTAGCTGTACTAGTTGCCCTCCTTTTACATGTGATAGATGTTTTCTAATGGTATTAATCTCTTTGATATCAGCACCTGATTTTAATAATAAATTTGTTGTTTCTTGGAGATCTTCAAGGCTTACTCGAGATTTGCATAAAAGAGCAGAACCACCACCAGATATCAACACAATTAAAAGATCGTTTTCACTGCACTGTTTAACAACTTCAGTTATTTTTTCGGCACCCTGGATGCTTCCGTTGTTGGGAATCGGATGTCCACCAATAATGACCTCTATTTTATCACGTGTTAACTTGACAGAAGAATCATTAGAAACAATAACTCCTTTAGTAACATTAACAAAATCACATACAGCTTGAGCCATACCAATACTTGCTTTCCCAAAACCTACAACATAGACATTTTCAAAACCAGATGTGTCAAAGATCTCAGCTTCAAAGACGACCTTACCATCCTCAAATACGCGTTTTACCGCATTATACGGGTTAACAGAATCCAGAGCAACAGTCAAAATATCGAGAATATCCTTTCTCTTCCTTTGTAGTTGAGGAGTTTTACCATTTGATACTATTTGATCATAATTTTTAAACAACATGCTCTCAAAAAACTATTTCCCAAACTGAAGCTGTCTCATTAGGTTTTTACGCATCTTTCTATCACTAGAAAAACCTTTCATCATCCGTTTTGTCATGTTGTAGTATTTTAATAATTCTTTCACGTGTTTATTTTCCACACCTGCCCCTCGCGCAATTCGTTTAACACGAGAGGATCTAATGATATCGGGGCTTTCTCTTTCTTCCTCTGTCATTGAATCCATAATGACTCTGAATCTTTTTAGTTTATTCTGGGTTTCATCCATATCAACATCTTTTAACTTACCTGATTGGCCAAAAGGGAGCATCTCGGCTACCTTTGAAAGAGGCCCCATTCCGGATAACATATCCATCTGATCATACATATCGTTGAGATTGAATTTTCCTGACATAAGTCTTCTTGCAGTCTTTTCTGCATCCTTCCCCTTCAATGATTCTTCTGCTCTTTCAAGCAAGGATTTAATATCTCCCATTCCAAGGAGTCTTGAGATAAAGCCTGATGGGTCAAATTTTTCAAAATCAGTTGGATGTTCGCCAGTTCCGACAAAGATAATAGGTGCACCGACTTCTGCTGCAGCACTAAGAGCACCACCGCCCTTTGCAGTACCATCCAATTTAGTAAGAACAATACCCGTAATGCCGATTGCATCGTTAAACGCCTTGGCTTGAGGGCCTGATTGTTGCCCCATAGCTGCATCCATGACGAGAAGTTTTTCATCTGGTTTGGCGGCTTTAAAAATCTCTTTCATTTCGGAAATAAGCTCATCTTCAAGCTTGTGTCTACCCGAAGTATCAACAATAATTACATCACTTGTTCTTTTAAATTTATTCATCCCTTCTTTTATAACTTTTACTGCGCCCTTCTCTTTTTTGTTCCCGTAAAAAGGGACTTCCACCTGATCAGCAATCTGTTTTAGCTGTTCATATGCAGCTGGCCTATGAACATCACCAGCAATTAATACAGGTCTAAGGCCTTTCTTTTTAAAATATATTGCAAGCTTTCCACAGCTCGTAGTTTTCCCCTGCCCATAGAGGCCGACCATCATAATAACCTGTTTCTTTATTGACAGTTCTTTTGATTCACCAAGGATATGTACCAGTTCATCATAGACAATCCGGATAACATGTTCTCTGTTGCTCATACCAGCAGGTGGTTTTTCTTCAAGAGCACGTTTTTCAATCTTTTTTGATAATTCTACGACTAGCTTTACATTGACATCTGCTTGTAAAAGGGCTCTTTGAATGTCTCTTACCACTTCTTTTACAAGTTTTGCATCAACATGAACCGCATTTGCTATCTTCTTTATTGTTCTTTTTAGAGAGTCACCTAAATTATCAAGTACCATATGTTATCTTATCCCGAAATATAACAAGAAGCATTAAAATGTATCGTCATTTGGTTTTAACAGGGGGAAAAACCAAATCGTCCGGATTGGATCAGCACCTTTGTATCAAAATAAAGAAAGAGAAAGTAAGGTTTGTCTTTCTTTTTTTCAAACCTTGTTTTTAATTAATTGTTTGTATTACTAGTCTTGGCAATTTCCAGGACCGTATCCTGTTCCATCGTGAGGTCCATTGCCACTGTTGCCGGTTCCATCACCTGGCCCGTATCGTTTTCCCAATCTTTGTCCATTTCCGTATTTATGTTGATTGCCAGATCCATCCATTGGCCGGTTATCATTCATGCCATCATCATCTTCGTCAACCCAGTTATCACATATACCATCACCGTCTTCATCAACAAACTTAGATCCAGCTGTTCCATCGCCTAATCCATATCCAGCACTTACTAGTCCTATCGTTGTGATCAGTGCAATTGTCAATATGCCCACTATTAGTATCTTTCTCATTTTATTTTATTTGAATACCCCGCAGCTTGCTGCGGTTGGGATGGAACAACTGCAGAAAGACGTTAAAATCTCTTTTGTATTAGACTAAGTTGATGATAGAATTACAACGTGCAAGTCATTGTGTGTATAAGATTAGATA